>JACSRE010000229.1 GCA_014879945.1 Myxococcus sp. | reverse complement strand
AGGCCGATGTCGTGCCCCTCGTGCACGCCCAGCTCCCCAAGGTACTCCCACTGCGAGACGCGCCCCTGCCACGGCCTCGCCATCGCCGTCAGCCGCCCAAGCCCGTCGTAGGCCTCTGTCTGCGCCAGCGCGTCCGGCCTCGCCACCTGCCGCTGCCACGTGCCTCCCGCCGTCGTCGTCCACGTCGACGTCGTCGCCCGCTGCGCCCGTGTCCCGACTCGGGATGTCTCCGTCGTGCGCCGCCCCAGCGTGTCGTACCCAAACCCCGTCACCACCGGGCGCTCGGCGTCTGCCACCAGCCCCGCCAGCCCGCGGTTGAAGTTCGTGGCCGTCGAGAGCCGCCCGAGGCCGTCGTAGGTGTACTCGCGCAGCACCGCGTCCTGGGCGTCGTTGACGATGCGCCAGAGGCGGTCGTTGGTGTACTGGTAGCGCAGCCGCGCGGGCCCCATCGTCTCGCGGTAGAGACGCCCCACCACGTCGTACTCCCAGGTCGCGACGACGTCGCTCGGCGCGCTCGCCGTCCCGCCTGGCACCGTGCGCGTCTTCGGCTCGCCGTACCCGGTGTACGTCTGCACCGTCGTCCCGAAGACCGCCCCGCTGCCTCGTGGGTCCGTCAGCGTCGTCAACTGCCCGCGCCGGTTGTACGTGTACGACGTCGTCTTCACGACGCCTGGATTCACCGTCACCCGCAGCGTCGTCGAGCGCCCGAGGAAGTCTCGCACGTACTCGGACGTCGCCCCCACCGCGTCGGTGGTGTTCAGCAGCGCGCCGTTGTCGTCATAGCGGAACGTCGAGGTGCGGCTCGGCGGCGTCGACGTCGCGTCGAAGCCCGACTCCGTCTCCGAGAGCACCTCGCCCAGCGCGCCGAGCGTCTGGGCCACGTTCGTCGTCAGCAGCCCAGGCCCAGTGCCCTTCCCGTTTCGCACCAGCGCCGAGCCGGAGAAGCGCGCGTCGGCAGGCGCGACGCGCACGCTCGTCACCTCCCCGTGCCGCTGGAACACCGCTCGCCCGAAGTCGTCGTAGGTCGTGTAGGCGGGCTCGCTGCCCAGCGCCTGCCGGTACCACACCCGCCCGCCCGGCAGACGCGACAGCTGAAGCGTGCGCTGGCCGTTCGTGTACTGCTCGATGACTCGCCCGAAGGCGTCACGCACATAGCGCGTCGTCCACGCGGTGCCGTTGGTGCGCGCCGACGAGACGACGTCACGCGCTGAGTGGAACACCTCGGTGCGTCGCCCCTGCGCGTCCGTCACCGCCCGCAAGCGTCCGAAGCCGTCGTGCTCGCGCGCCTCGGTGCGCACCGGCGCGCCCATCGGCCCCTCGACGCGACTGAGGAGCTCGCCGTCGTCGCTCCAGGTGAGGGCCGTCTTCCTGTCGAGCTCGGCCGCCGCAGCACGCCTCACCTGGGCCACCCAGCCGCGCGCATCCCGGACGGTGTGCGTGTACGCGCCCTCCGCGTCCATCTCGGAGACGACGCGGCCCTCGCTCGAGTACCACAGCGTGCGCGAGGTGCCGCCCGTCGGCAGCGCTCCATACGCGCCCGTCACGCAGCCGCCCGCCACCGCTTCGGCGCACTCGTAGAGCAGCCGGCCTTCCTCGTCCCAGTCCTGCACCATCGAGCCCAGGTCGACGCCCAGCCGGCTCAGGCGCTGCGTGCGCGTCGGCAGCCCCTGCACGTTGCGCGTCACCACGGTGCGCGAGTGGAGCTGCCCAGGGCTCTCGTAGAGCGCCTCCTCTCGGACTCGCCCGTCGACGTCGCGCACGTACCTCGTCTCGGAGCCGTCGGGGTGCACCACCTTCGAAGGGGCGCCGAGCTCCGTCCAGGTGAAGGCCGTCACCGCTGCCGCGCCGGGCGTCGATTGGCGCTCAATCTCTGCCGCGAGCGCGGCCGAGAGCCCGGCCTGCGTCTGCAGCTGCTCGGCGAGCCGACGGTTGCCGCAGCCCGCGGGCAGCAACCACTGGTAGGGGCCCGGGAGGCTCGGGCACGGCGCGACCGGGGGACCGAACGTCGCCGAGCGCGCGAGGTCGCGAAGCACCCGCACCCGGGCGAGCAGCCCGCGCTCATTGCCATGCCCAGCGCCGCTCAACGCCCCGAAGGGCAGGTAGTCGAGCATCGTCACCCGGCCATCCGGGGCTTGGAGGAAGTACGGCTTGCCGTGAGCGCTGAAGCGATAGAACGAGGTCTCCGTCGCCGAGCCCGCCGTCGTCACCACGCGCGCCAGGGTGCCCCGCGACGGGAACCCTCGCACGCCGTCTCCGTTGAGGTCCCCCAGGTCGGTTGGCACTGAGAGCGGGTTGCCGGTCGTCACCACCTGGCCCGCCGAATTCACCGGCAGCTGCGCTCCCCACGTCTGCGCGTGCTTCAGCAGCGGCTCGAGACACGCCGGCTCCGAGGGCGCGCACTCCTGGTAGTCGTAGAAGAGGTTCGTCTCTCGCTGCGCTCTGCGCACGGCGTTCGACACGTCGCCCGAGATGACCTTCGAGAGCTGGCTGAAGAGCGGCTCGTAGAAGAACTCGGTGTAGCGGGCGACCGTCGTCTCGGTGTTGGACGTCCCCTCGATCTCTTCGACGACGCTGCCGCCGCGCGGCGTCTCCAGCACCGTGATGACGTTGCCGCGCTGGCTCCAGTACCAGGGGGACGGCTCCTGGAAGGCGCTCCCGACGAACTGCCCTTCCACGTACCCGTAGCGGGTGTCTCCTTGCGCGGGCGACCACGGCGCCGCCTGGTCCATCACCCGCCGCTGGCTGATGACGTTGCCGTCGGCGTTGTACAGCGTCTCGGCGAACTTCCAGCTCGTGCCCACCTTCACGGCGTCGACGAGCGGACGGCCGTGGTAGTTGAAGCCGTACACGTGCTGCACGCCGTCGCGGTCGGTGAACTTCGTCCACGCGCAGAGCCGGTTGGAGTTGAGGTTCATCTCGGCGCGGCGCCCGCTGAAGCTGTGCGTCGCGAAGGAGCCGTCAGGGTTTCTGCCCGTGAAGACGGTCTGGAGATCATTGTGACGCGCGTCCCACGTCTGTGCCTCGGCGAGCTGCGCGCAGGACAAACGGGAGCGCTTGAGCGTCATGGCGAGATCCACGCCCGGCGTCAGCAGCCCGTTGGTGAGCGCGCCCGGAGCCGGGGGCGTCGCGAGTTGCAGCCCGTAGTAGTCGTAGGACTTCCGGTAGCCCGGCAGCGAGGTCCGGTAGGCGGGCTCCATGCTCGTGTCGCAGGGCTTCGCGCCGGCCGCGGTTCCCTGCGTCAACAGGCCGACGCCGGTGCGGTTGATGGGTTGAATGGTGTCGGGCGGCAACAGCAGGTTGCGCCGGTTCGCGTCTGACACCACCTCGGGGATGACGGCCTCGTACCCATAACGGGCGGCAACCGCGGGATCGAGGAACGCGTCGGTGCCGTCAGGGCCCTCGTCGGCGTACGCGAGGCTCGCTTCGGGCAACGTCGTAGTCCAGTTCGGCGAGAGGCTGCCGGAGCCGGTGACGCGGGTGCTCCCCCACCGTTGCGCGAGCGCCTTGTCGAAGTCGAGCGCGAGCGGGTTCACCTGGTAGCGCGTCTCGACCTTCTCGTTCGGGCCCCCAATGGTGAGGAGGTTGTCGGCGACATCCGAGAGGAAGGCATCGACGCGGCGCTCGACCTCTTCATTGCCCAGCGCCATGAAGCTCGGCACCAGGCCGTTGCCGCAGGCGTCGAACCGCACGTACGCGCAGTTGTAGCTGGAATTGAAGTAGTCGTTGTACCGCCTGCGGAGATCCGCGACCTGAACGGCGGTCATGGTGGTCCCGGGGATGCTGGCCGAGGAATAGCTGAACCTCCAGGTGCGTGTCGGGCCGGCGACGACGCCCGCGGGCTGGGTGCCATTCGTATCGGCGCGGACCACGTCTGAGAGGAGCGCCTCGTTGAGTCGGGCAGGCAGCGCCGGGGCGACGTAGCTGAAGTCCACCGTGGAGCCGGCCGGTCCGGCAACGCGCTGCAGGAGGCCCGCGCGCCGCAGCGTCGTGGTGCCGGGCAGCAGCGTGGTGTCGGAGTCCGGATAGTACGTGAAGGTCAGCGACCGCCCCGCGGTGCCCTGATCGTTCACTTCGTACACGCGCGTGACGCGCTTCTTTCGCTGGCCCCAGACGGACGCACTGCCGGCGCCCCCAGTCTGGCTCGCGAACAGCAACTCCCTCGCCGCGAGGAGTTGGGCCGAGGGGTTGGGCGGCAACCCGAAGTTCGTGGCGTCGAGCAGCGTGCCGCTCTTCACCATCGGCTTCGTTCGGCCCACGAGGCCGGAGAGCAACGTGCAGGGCAGTGAGCTGGCCGGGTACACCGGGCCCATCGCGTCGGTCCAGGAGCCCGGCTGCGGGTCGAGCCGGAGCACGGCGTTCGGACAGAGCGCCTCGTCGAGGCGTCCCCACGCGTTGAGCTCGTATTCGAGGGCGAAGGCGTTCCCGAAGCGGTCGGCGTCGTAGACGAGATAGCCGTCGAGATCGAAGCGCTGCACGTGGAAGTCGGGGGCGCGCAGGTACCAGCCGTCGGGCGCCTTGAGGAGCGTCGAGAACGAGCCCGCCTGCGGCTTGTAGAGGCCGTCGCGGCGATCGCGCATGTACAGACGCGCCGTGTTGCCCGCGCGTAGCATCACGCAGGTGACGTCGGCGGGCGTGCCGGCGCAGTACGGGTCTACGCCCGCGGGCAGGTTCTCGTGCCGCAGCGGAATCACGCGCACGTCCCAGTTGTGGGCCCAGTTGCTGCCGAGCTCGCTGCGGTCGACGCCCTGGCTGCTGTACCGGCGTACGAAGTCGAGAGATCGCACGGGGCCGGGGAACGAGAGGTCCGTGTGGCTGACCTCGAGGCTGCCCGACATGAGCGCGATGGGATCGCCGCCGACCGCCTCGTGCTGGTTGACCATCTTCGTGGGCTCTTCACCGTTGGCGTTGTTGGGGTCCTTATCGGTGGGCAGGCCGTTGGACTTCGGCGTCTTCGGCTCCGCCTGCGGCGGCGGCACCGGGCCCTCGACTGTATCGATCGTCTGGCCAACTCCGTTGGTGGAGACCGGCGGCCTGCTGGTCGCAGCTCGGCCCATTCCGGGCGAACCACCCGTCGTCACCTTGAGCTCCGGTCCGGTTGGCGCGGCCTGCCCGGGCCTCAGCGTACCCGGCGAGCACGCCGAGAGCTGACAAGGCCGGCTGAGCTGCTCGTCGGGGGTGATGCCGTCGACGACGATGGTGGGCGTGCAGACGTTGTTCGCGCACGTGAGGCAACTTCGCACGCCGTTGCTGTTTGGTGGGTCGCAGTGGGTGTTCCCGAAGCCGAAGGTGTTCGCGCCGTTGGCGACCCAGCGCGCCTGTGCATCGACCTGCTGCATCGCGCGCGTGGCGTCGGTCGCGTCGCACGCGCCACCGCCCGGCACAGGCCGCAGGAGCGCGCAGAAACGGGGACGTCCGTTCGAGTCCACAGCGCCGTTCGCGGCCTCGCACCCGAAGCACCGGCCGTCACAGTCGGCCATCGGCGTTCCAGGGGCGGTGATTCGCCCCGACGTGCCGGGCGTGCCGGGCGCCCACACCGTGCCGCCAAAGTTCGCGTAGGTGCACTCGACGGGCACCTCTCGGCCGGAGACGTTGGTGACGGTGTTGCCGCCCTTGCAGTTCGGCGTCTCGCGCGTCACGTCCCAGCGCCCGCTCGGGTTGATCTCGATCCCGAACCCGCAGGCGCCCCCAGCGGCAGCGCAGCCCGGAATCAGCTTCGGCAAGCAGAACGTGGGGAACTGAAGCTTGCCATTGAGCCATGAAGTCGTGGTGACCGGAGCTCGGCCAAGGTGTCCCTTGTACGAAGCGAGGGTCGACGGGTCGACGTACTCAGTCCGCGTGCCATCGGGGGCGGCACACATCGAGTCGCCACACGGGCCGATGCCTCCGACGCCCTCGCACACCCGCTCGCCGCCACAACACCGCCCAGCGCCGAGCTGCGAATTGAAGCGCCGGGCCGCTCGCGCCAGCGCGCCGTACCACTGCGACTTTGGGATGTTCAGGTCGATGATCGCCAGGCTGAACTTGGTGCCGATCATGTACCGGTCGCTTGCGTCAATGCCCGGCTCATCGACGACCACCCAGTACCGACCCTGGAGGTCCTGGGGGTACTGCAGCTGCGCAAAGAGGCCGGGAACGCCGGGGTCGTTTGCCAGCTCAGCAGCCGCCTCGAGGTCGTGCACCCACAGCGGGTCACCCGTACGCTGCGCCACCGGAACGAGTTCGAGCGCGTTTTCGAACGCGGCCCGGGAGACCATGTTCCAAGCGTAGTCGCCCATCATCGGGAGTGGCTCTTGGGCGACGGAGCTGGCGACGATGTCGTCCGGCGCTGCGGGGAACTCCGCCTGGTGCTTCTTCCCGACCTCAGCCGGCGAAGACGACTCGCATCCGCTCAACAGGAGCAGACAGACAGACAGACAGACAGACAGACAGACAGACAGCGACTTACGTGCCAGTGCAGACATTTCCACCCCCGCGCGCGACAAGCGCGGGCCGCTCGTAGCGCCTCCTTTGTTGAAACGGAAGGCACTGCAACTTGGGCGGAATTTTCCGGGCGATCAGCTGCCGGCCCAACAGTTTTTCCAGCGCCTCGACGTCGGCGAGGTCCTGGAGTCGGCCGCTGGCCCTCCTCGAGAGCGCAGCGGGCCTGTCCCTCGCGCACCTGCCACAGCCCTGACGAGCGGGCGTTGTTGTAGAGGGCCCGGCAGAACATGCACCGCGCCCTCCTCGTCCTCGCGCTGACTGGCTGCGCCCACACCTTCCCCGCCCGGTACGACGTCGAAGCCCTGCGCGCCGACTCGGCCAGGTGGCCCGGCCAGGCGCTGGTGCACTACCTCTCGCGGCGAGACGCGGACGCCTCGGTCTGCGTGGCCAACACCTTCACCCTCGTCGACGACACCCTGGTCGACCCGTTCGTCGCCAGCCTCGCCACCGAGAAGGTTCCGCTGGCCCGATGGAGCGCCTGCGCGACGAAGCTGCTCCCCACGCTGCCCCCCGAGCTGCGGGGCGCCTTCCTCGAGCGGCTCGCCCGGCTGGTGCTCACCTTCTCCGAGCGCGGCGACGTCGCCCGGCTTCGGCTCGCGAACGACGTGCTGAGCGCCCGGCCCCGGGAGCCCTCGGCCGCCCTCCAGGTGCTCCGCGCGACGCTGCGCCCGGCCGCGCCCGAGGCCACGCAGCTCAACGCCGCCATCGCCTCGCTGCAGCTGACGCTCGAGCTCGAGACCGGCGCGCTCGAGGGGGCTCCCCTCACCGAAGCCCGGGTGCTCGCCCTCGACGACGAGCCGCTGCTGCGCCGCATCGACGCGCGCGCTCCGACGCAGCCCGTGCGCGCCGCGGCCCGCCGCCGCGTGGTGCAGCTCCACCTCGCCGCGTCCCCGCTCCGAGAGGTGAAGGAGCGCGCCGCCGTCGTCGAAGAGGCCGTGGTGGCCTCGGGCCGCTGGGTGCAGCGCGTCGCCACCCTGCCCGCGCCCGCGCCGCAGCCGGCGCAGCGCCTCCCCGTCGAGGTGCGCGGCGCCCAGGACGTGCCGGCCCAGCGCGTTCACCTCTTCGTCTCGGCCGACGACGACGCTCGAGGCCCTCCCTTCATCGACCTGCGCCCGCTGCTGCGGTTTCACGTCGGCTGGAGCCACCCGCTCCCGCTCTGCGCGCCGCCCGAGGCGCTCGACGTCTCTCCCTGCGTCGACCCGCTCGAGGTCCACCTGGGCACGGGCTTCGCCAGGCTCGACGAGGCCGGGGTGTTGCGCCTGCCTGAGGTGTTGGCGATGGCCGACGCCGTCGAGCTGACGCGCGCGGGCCTGGGCCTGGTGGTGCCGGTGCTGCTGGGAGCGCGCACCGCCCAGGTGCTGCAGGTGCCGCTGGTGATGCAGACGCCGGGCGCCTTCTGCTTCGAGGGCGCGCAGACCGAGCGCGGGCCCGACGTCAACGTGGTGGTGACGCCGGTGACGCAGGGGCTGTTGGTCGACCTGGTCGACGCGAAGGCGCGCCGCCGTCAGCTCGTGCTGCCCCGGGGCGCGCGCGGCGTCGAGCTCGGCAGCTGTGGTGGGCGCGGCCGGCCCGGCCTCGCGGGCGCGACCGGCGCCTCAGGCAGCCCCGGCAGCAACGGCACGAGCGGCTCCTGCCCGTCGATGGCGGGAGGGCGGGGCGGCCCCGGAGGCTCCGGCAGCCCAGGCGGCCCCGGCGGCGACGGAGGCCCGGGCGCCCAGGGAGGAACGGTGCGCGTCGAGGTGCTGTGCGGCCAGACCGGCCCGTGCGAAGACGAAGCCTTGGTGCGCGCCGTCTTCCGCTCACGCGGCGGCCTCGGCGGCGAGGGCGGCCCCGGAGGCCAGGGCGGGCGCGGGGGCAACGGCGGCGCCGGCGGCATGGGCATGAGCTGCTACTCCAACGGGCGCAGCACCTACGCGTCAGGGGGCAGCCAGGGCGCTCGCGGCTCCGATGGCCCCCGCGGGGCGACCGGAAAGCGCGGCGCGGTCGGGCCCGCGTCGGGCGGCGCGGCCACCGGCGCTGCGATGACTGGCGCTTCACTCGGCGCGGCGACGGGAACGGCCCCCGCCGGCGTGACGGCAGGGGTTCCTCCCGCGGGCGCGACGCCGGGCGCTCCGCCCACCGGCGCGATGACGTCCAACGCATCAGGCGGGCGCGCCTGCGGAGGCTCAGGCTGCCGCGACGCCTGGGCGCTCACCGCCGGAGCCTCACGCAGCGCCATCACGCCGACGCCCAGCCCGCCCAGCAGCACCCCCACCGCGGTCACGACGAGGGCCGTCGAGGGCTTCGACTTCGCCAGCGTGCGCGGCGCGCTCGCCAGCGCGCTCGACACCTCGGCCATCGTCTGGGGCCGCTCGCCGGGCCGCTTCGCCAACATCTTCGCCACCAGCGCGCTCAACGAAGCCGGGAACCGGGGCGGCAGCGGCGGCGCACGCTGGCTGATGTGCGCCGACATCACCAGCGCCGCCGTCTCACCCGTCAGCGGCGGGCGCCCCGTCAGCACCTCGAAGAGAATGAGGCCCAGCGCGTACACGTCGGCGCGCGCGTCGAGGGCCACGCCCGCCGCCTGCTCGGGCGCCATGTACTGCGGCGTGCCCATGATGACGCCGTGGGTCGTCTGCTTCTGGTCGGGCGCGGGCGTCACCACCTTGGCGATGCCGAAGTCCACCAGCTTCACGAAGGGCTTCCCCGCGCGCTCCAGCACGAGGACGTTGTCGGGCTTGAGGTCGCGGTGCACCACCCCCGCGCGGTGGGCGACGTCGAGGGCCTCGGCGGTCTGCGTCACCAGCTCGAGGGCCACGGGCAGCGGCACCGGCCCCTGCGCCATCACCTGCGACAACGTCTTGCCGTCGAGGAACTCCATCACGAAGTAGAACTGGCCCTCGTCGGAGCGCCCCGAGTCGATGATGTCGACGATGTGCGGGTGGCCCAGGCGGCTGGCCGTCATCGCCTCGCGGCGGAAGCGGTCGACGAAGCCGGCGTCGCCGCTGAGCTCCGGGCGCATCAGCTTGAGGGCGAGCGGGCGGCCGAGCTCGACGTGCGTGGCGCGGTACACCTCGCCCATGCCGCCGGCCGCCAGCAGCGAGTCGAGCCGGTAGCGACCGCCGATGACGCGCCCGACGAGCGGCGACTGCCGCCGAAAGGTGGCCTCGACGTCATCGGAGGCGGGCGTCGCGCGCGGGTGCGTCGGGTCGAAGTCCATACGGCCCAGGCAGCGTAGCGCCAAGCAGCCCGGGGTCGCGCGCTCTCGTCTCTGAGGGGCGCTCGAGGTTGTCCTCGCCGCGGCGACCGGGCACACTCTGCCGCTCCCCCGACGTCTCGACCGGAGCGCCTCGTGAACCAGTGTCTGTCGTGTCAGGGCGTGGTGCCCGCAGGCCTCGCCGCCTGCCCAAACTGCGCCGTGACGCGCAGGAAGACGGGCCTGAAGGCCGCCGCGCTGGGCCTGGTGGCCATCGCCGTCAGCAACTGCGGCTCGGCCATGGCGCTCTACGGCATTCCCTGCACCTCGAAGCAGGTCGACGGCGGCGCCAACGGTTGCCCCGGCGAGTGCACCACGCTGCTCCCCGATGGCGGTGACCCGAGGAAGGACGCCACCAACGCGTGCTTCACCGATGGCGGCACGCCCTGACGACTCGGCCTCGTCGGCCCGCGACGAGGTCTTCCGCCGCTTCGACGTGCGCCAGGGCCACCGGCCCTCGTACGTCGTCTGGGAGCTGACGCTCGCCTGCGACCAGCCCTGCACGCACTGCGGCTCACGCGCGGGGGTGGCGCGGCCCAACGAGCTGACGACCGCGCAGGCCCTGGGCGTCGTCGAGCAGCTCGCCGCGCTCGGGACGTTCGAGGTGGTGCTCATCGGCGGCGAGGCCTACCTGCACCCGGGCTTCTTCGAGCTCATCCGCGCGCTGCGGGCCCACGGCGTTCGGCCCACCATGACGACCGGCGGCCGCGGCATCACGCCCGCGCTGGCGCTGAAGATGCGCGAAGCCGGCCTGCACAGCGTGTCGGTGAGCGTCGACGGGCTCGAGGTGACGCACGACCTGATGCGCGCCAGCAAGGGCAGCTTCGCCGCCGCCACGGCCGCGCTGCGGGCCTTTCACGACGTCGGGCTGCGCACCGCCGCCAACACCAACTTCAACCGCCTCAACCTCGGCGACGTCGAGGCGCTCTACGAGCACCTGCGCGAGTGCGGCATCAGCGCCTGGCAGGTGATGCTGACGACGCCCATCGGCCGCGCGTCCGACCGGCCCGCCATGCTGCTCCAGCCGTGGGACCTGCTCGACCTGATGCCGCGGCTGGTGGCGGTGAAGGAGCGCGGCTTCAAAGACGGCGTCCTCCTCATGCCCGGCAACAACCTGGGGTACTTCGGGCCCGAGGAGACGAAGCTGCGCTCTCCGGCGCCCGGCATGACGGACTACTGGCTGGGCTGTCAGGCCGGGAAGTTCGTGATGGGCATCGAGGCCGACGGCGGCGTGAAGGGCTGCCCCTCGCTGCAGAGCCGCCACTACCTCGGCGGCTCGCTGGCCACGCAGTCGCTGGCGTCGCTGTGGAACGACACGCCGCAGCTGGCCTTCGCGCGCGAGCGCACCGTCGAAGACCTCTGGGGCTTCTGCCGCACCTGTCCCTTCGCGCAGAGCTGCCTGGGCGGCTGCACCTTCACCGCGCACGCCTTCTTCGACCGGCCCGGCAACAACCCGTACTGCCACTTCCGCGCGCGCGCGCTTCAAGCCGAGGGCAAGCGGGAGCGCCTGGTGCAGAAGCAGGCCGCGCCCGGCCAGCCGTTCGACAACGGGGTGTTCGAGCTGGTGGAGGAGCCGTTCGACGCGCCCGACCCGCGGCCGCCGACGCCGCGGGAGCTGGTGAAGAAGGCGCGCGCCTGACACCGCGGGCTGCCCTCACCCCTGGCGCAGCCGCCCGACGCTGACGCCACCGAGCGCCCCGAGCAGCGCCCGCGCCCGGCCTTCACTGCGCGCGACGATTCGCGCTCCCGAGGCCGACAACGCGACGCCCTGGAGCGCGGCCGGCTGCATCACCCACCACACCAGGCGGAAGAGCCACGCCCGCAAGAAGCTCGTGCCATCACCAGCGGACCACGCCCTGGCCAACGCCACCCGCTGGCGCCCGTCGAGGTCGAGCCGCTCGAAGGCCGCGCCCAGCTCCCACGCGCCGTCGGCGATGACGGCGCTCTCGAAGTCGAGGAAGCGCGCGACGCCCTCATGGAGCCGCACGTGCTCGGGCTTGAGGTCGCCGTGACACACCACCGGGTGGTGCGGCAGCCCGCTCTCCATCGCGCGCACCAGCCGCAGCAGCGACGGCAGCGCGGCGCTCCAGTCGTCGCGGCCCACCAGCTTCATGGCGCGGCGCAGCTGCTGCGAAGGCTTCGGCTCGAGCGCCCCGAGGGGCAGCGAGGTGGGCACGCGGTGGAGCGCCGCGAGCGAGCGCCCGACGGCCGCCACCTCGGGCAGTGACGCCGAGGCGCGCACCGCCTTGCCCGGCACCTTCCCCATCACCACCTCCGCGCCCTCGACGCGGCGCAGCCCGGGCCCGAGGCCGCGCACGAGGCGGAGGCGCTCCACCTCGACGTCGCGTCCAACATCGCCGGGCTCGAAGACCTTCGTCACCGTCGCGCGCGCGCGCACCGGCGCCGGCAAGCGCGCCCGAGGCAGCTTCGGCGGCTTCACCACCCGGCGCGTCACGAAGTCGGGCCGCACCAGCTTGAAGCACCGCGCGCCTTGCGAGAGCACCAGCCCCTCGGCCGGCCCACCGAAGCGAGACGTTCGCGTCAGCGGCCAGAGCGCCTCGACGGCTCCGGCCACGCCCTGAAACACGGGCAGCGGCACCGCGAAGCCTGCGGCGGCCAGCGTGCGGTGCGCGCGGGTGGGCCGCATGAAGCCCCGCGCGCGGTCCACCAGGTCGAACGCCACGAAGGCCACCTGGCGCCTGGGGTACGGCAACACCGACGGCGCGCCCTCGAGCCACTCTCCGAAGACGATGGAGTGGTTGCCCAACAGCCGCCACAGCGGCCCGAGGTGCTCGAAGACGAAGTCCACCAGAGGCCACAGCCCAGGCCCCAGGCGGTCGAGGGTGATGACGCCGCGCACGCGCGAGTGCACGCGAGGCACGCCGCGCACGAAGCTGATGCCGACGTTCAGGCCGTCGAGCTTCTCGGTGGCGACGACGGGCCGCGACAGCACGGCGCGCGTCTCGGCCTCGGAGAGCACCACGTCGCCGTCACCGAAGGCGCTCCCGGCGAGGTGCGGAATGGCCGGGTAGCGCGTGCCGTAGACGAGCGACGGGTAGGTGGTGATGGGCACTGCGTCGAAATCAGGTCGTCGCGCCGCGGGTGCGGGGCGTCGCGGGACGAGCAGGCGTGGCCGGCGTGCGGCGGCCCGTGGTGATGCCGGTGCTGCGCCCGCCGGTGGTGCGGCCTCCGGTGGACTTGCCGGTGGTGATGCCGGTGGAGCGGCCGCCGGTGGTGCGCTTGCCCGTGGTGACGCCCGTGCTGCGCCCACCCGTGGACCTGCCCGTGGTGACGCCCCAGTTCGAGGTGTCGAGCTGCTTGAGCGCCTGCTGCCGCTTCTGCGCCTCGGCCTTCAGCTCACCCGCGAGGTCGCCGAACTGCTTCTTGTACTTCCCGTCGGTGAGGCGGTCGGCCATGTCGAACGACGTCTTCACGGTGGCGAGCGTCGACGTCGGCTTCTCGGACTTGCGGACCTCGGCGAGCGCCGTCTTCTTGATGTCGCTCCACTCCTTGTTCGAGATGGGGCTGGGCTGGCGCGCGGAGCTCTTCGTCGACAGCGCCTTGAGGAGGGCTCCAGAGACGTTCGCGTTCGGGGCTTTGACGGTGGGCATTCTGAACTCCAGGACGACGAGGGGCGCCGACCTCACCACAAAGCGCTCACCGCTTTGAAGGGGTTCCGTACAGAGTCGGGCGCATGTCTTCGTGCGTGGCCTTCACCCATCCCCGAGAAGCGCCGGTCCTGCTGGAGCGCGAGGTGCCGACGTGCGGCCCGGGCGAGGTGCTGGTGCGCGTCGAGGCGTGCGGGCTGGGCGCGGCCGACTTCGGCTTCTTCCAGCTCGACGGGCTCCCGCGGGCGCCGATGATTCCAGGCCTCGAGGCGGTGGGCCTCGTCGAGGCGACGGGCGGCGGCGTGGGCGTGGCGGTCGGCACCCGGGTCGGCCTGGCTCCGCTCGCGGCGACGTGTGGCGGCTGCGGCCTCTGCGGGCGCGGGCTCGAGCGGTGGTGCTCCAGGGTCGAGCTCCACGCCTGGCACCGCGACGGCTTCCTCGCGCAGCACGTGGTGACGACCGGCTCGGCGTTGGTGCCGTTGACGATGGAGGACGAGCCCACCCGCTTCGCGCCGCTGTTCGCGACGGGGTGGACGGCCTTCAGCGCCGTGCGCGCGACGGGCATGGGCCGGGGCCATCGGCTCGGCGTCATCGGCGTGGGCGGGCTGGGGCACCTGGTGGTGCAGGTCGCGCGCGCGGCGGGCCTCGAGGTGCGCGCGCATGACGTCGACCCGGCGCGCCTGTCGCTGGCGGGCGCGAGCGCCACTGGGCCGCTGGAGCAGGACTCGGTCGACGCGGTGGTGGTGTGCACGCCCTCGACGCAGGCGATTCAGCAGGCGGCCCGGGCGGTGAGACGCGGCGGCACGGTGGTGCTCGCGGCGACGTCGCCTTCCGTGCGCTTCGACCTCTCGCTCTTCGACACGGTGATGCGGGGCGTGACGCTCGCGCCGGCCTTCCTGGGAACGCGCAGCGAGCTGGGCGAGCTGATCAACCTCGTGCGCGAGGGCCTCATCACGCCTCACACCCACGCGCTGGCCCTGGCTGAGGTGCCAACGAAGTTCTGGATGCTCCGCGACGGCGGCTTCACCGGGCGGCTGGTGGTGAGCCCAACGGCCTGAATTTCGAGCGCCTCACCGCGTCCGTGGCCCGTGCTTCGCTCGCTCCTGCCGGCCGTGCTCGTCATCTCCACCGGTTGCTCGCTGCGCCACGCCAGGCTCGACGCCTCGCGCGACCTCGTCATCACCCGCACCGGCGATGGGCTGTGCGGCCCCATCGGCATTCGTCGGGGTTCCCTGGGCGCGCGGTGGGGCGAGTACGTGCGCGTGTCGGTGACGTCTCCGGCGACGGTGACGGGCGAGGCGCGGCTGCACGTCGATGGGCGCGCGTACCCGCTCCAGCGCTTCACCACCGCGCCGACGCTCGACGCCCCGATGCAGGTCGCCAACCAGGTGACGGCCGAGGCGCCCGCGGTGCTCCCGTTGCCGACGCAGACCATCGTGCTCGACGTCGCGTGGACCAACGAGCGGCTCGACGTGCCCTCGGCCATCGGGGCCGGCCACGTCATCGACATCACCCTCGCGGGGCTCGCCACGCCGCAGGGCACCTGCAGCGAGGTGGTGTTCACCGTCGAGCAGGGCGTGTTTCAGCCCAACGTCGAGGAGCGCGCGTGGGTGGCCGAGCTGATCCGCCGGGGCGGGCCCGAGCTGCAGGCGTGGCTGGCGGCCGAGGCGCAGCGCAAAGAGACGATTCGCCAGGCGCACTACGCCGAGGCCGACCGCCGCAAGGTGGAGTGGCAGGCGCAGCTCGAGGCGCGGCGTGAGGCGGTGCGGGTCGAGGTGGCGGCGCGCGTCGAGCTGGAGCAGCGCGAGGCGGCGGCGCGCGTCGAGCTGGAGCACCGCGAGGCGGCGGCGCGGGTCGAAGCAGCGCGCGTCGAGCTGGCGGCGCGGGTCGAGGCACAGCGGGTCAACGCGGAGCGCCGTGAGGCGATTCGTCAGGCGCACTACGCGGCGTACGAGCGTCGGCGCGAGGGTGGCGTGGCCGCTCCGGTGGGCGTGGCGGTGGCGGTGGCGCCAACAGCTCCGCTCCCGAGACGGTCGCTGGTGTGTCGCGCGCCGGCGGCGTCGGGCGGCGCCTTCTCGGGTGGGTTCTCCAGCGCGTCGGTCTCGTCGGTGCCGATGGTGGCCGAAGAGTCGTGCAGTGAGGTGGCGGCGACCTCGGCCGAGGTGTCCCAGAAGCGCGTCGCGGGCCAGGGCCCGACGGGCACTCCGGCGGTGAGTGATGACGACGAGGTGGCGACCGAGCCGGCTGGTGCTTCGGAGCAGACGGTGGTGTCAGCGGCCCGGATTGAGGCCTCGTCGGAGTGGGCCACGCCGGCGGTCTACGCAACGGGCCGCGTGGCGGTGTCGAGCGAGCAGGTCGTCGCCGCAGCCGTCAGCCCGGAGCAGGTCACGACCGAGCGCGTGGCCGTCAGCACCGAGCAGGTCGCCGCCGGAGCGCCGCCGTGCGCGCCAGCGTCGCGGGGAACGGTGACGGTGGTGCAGCCCGAGCCCGTGGCGCAGGTGCTCTTCAGCCTCTTCGGGGCGCTGGTCAACGCAGCCCTTCAGGCGCCGACCCCGCACGCGGCGGTCGCTGTTCAGACTTCGGTGCATCAGGCCCGTCCTGCCGCGCCTGCTGGCGCCGCACCGGCCGTTCGACCCAACGCGCCCTCGCCGACCCCGCCTGCGCCGCGCTGAAGGTCGGCACGCTGTTCATCGTCGCGCGGAAGACCTCATCCTCTCCAGGTTGGCGTGGGCCAAAGACAGCCACTCTGGGCTTCAGCTCCGCGACGCTCGCAGCATGGTCGAGCTGTTGCCGGTGATGGACGGCATGTACCTCGACCACTGGGCGCAAGAGCTCGGCCGAGGTGTCAGCGACGAAGCGGGCCGGCCTCATCGCGCGTGGTCGGCAGAGATCGGCTCCGCGCGGGAGTGAGCGCGGCTCGCTGCCTGTCGCGCGGCTCGCTGCCTTGCGCCCCTGAGAGGTGGCTGGTAGGCGCACCGAATGCTCTCTCGTCTGTACCAGCGAATCCTGGGAAATCCGTTCGTCTACGAGCACGTGCGGCCCCTCGTCGTTGGAGGCGTGGACTACACGACCGCGTGGAACGACCTCGACGTGGGCCCCGACGAGGTCATCGTCGACGTGGGCTGCGGCACCGGCGACGGCCACAAGCACCTCACGCGCTACAAGGCCTACCACGGCTTCGACACCGACCCGATCGCGGTGGACTACGCACGGACCCGCACGGCCGGCCGCCCCAACGTGCACCTCCACGCGCGGCTGCTCGTCGAGTCCGACCTGCAGACCATCAAGCCCGACAAGGTGATGCTCGGGAGTCTGTTGCACCACCTCAGCGACGACGAGGCGCTCGGGCTGCTCGGCATGTTGGCCCGCACTCCGAACCTGAAGCGCGTCACCACCGTCGACAACACGCCGCTCCCCGGGCGGTACCTGAACAACTTCTTCGTCCGCCTCGACCGGGGCCAGCACTCGCGTACGGCCGAGGGCTACATGGCGCTCGCCGAGCGCGCGGGCCTGAAGGTGACGCGCACGCTGCTCCACCGCATTCACCCGACGCGCGGCCTGATGATGCTGTTCCTGATGAGGCTCGAGCCGCCGGCCGCCCGCTGAGCCGCGGCGTCAGGGGTGAACCCGAACCGCCTCGAGGTGCAGGTAGCTGCGGCGCGCCACCCTGACGCGAACGAAGCGCGCGGTGACCGGCTCGAAGCGGGGCTGCCACACCTTGAAGACCTCGACGCGCCTCGACACCTCGCGCCACGTCTGCTCGTCGTCACTGACCTCGAGCACGAGCGGCACCGCGCGGTCCCTCCCGTCGTCCCTTCGGTTGACCACCGTCGCTGAGCGAAAGGTGGTCGGCGCTCCGAGGTCGATGAGGAACCACGGCTCGTTGTCTTCCTGGGTGTGGAAGAGAATGGTCGTGCGCGCACCACCGCACTCGATGCTCTCGGGGTGACAGGTGAACATCGAGCTGCTGGCCCGCCACGGCTTGCCCTTCGCGAGGTCGACCGGCTCGAACACCGAGAGCAGCAGCGGGCCGACGAAGACCAGCACCGCGAAGACAATGGCGAAGCCGGTGGCGAGCCGGGCGACCCGTCGGTGGGTCGCCGAGGGCTGCGCTTCGCCCACCTGGAGCGCCTCGACCGCCAACCGCCGGGCCTCGGCGACAGCGGCCTCGAGCGGCTCGTCGCCAGCGCCCGCCGCCGGCTGCGGCGCGAGGTCGTCACCAGCGGCTCCAGGCGCGGCCGCAGGAGCGACGCCCTCGCCCTCGGTCAGCGCCGGCGCCGGCGACGTCACCGGGGCCGCTGACGCATCAGCCGCGGGGGCCTCGGGTGGGCTCGACCGCCGAGCCGCCTCGACGACAAACCGGTACTGACGGAGCCTCGCTTCGTGCGCCTCGCGCGAGGTGTCGGCGGCGAGGCCCTCTGCCATCTCGAACACACGACGCAGCGCGCGGAAGTCAGAGGGCGTCTGGGACACGCGCAGGCTTCTAACATCGCACTGCTCGATGGCAACGAGCGGACCGCTATGCTAGGCGGCGGGCGTGCTTGAGCGCTCCGTGCGCGCAGTCCTGGCGTTTGCAGTCGTCATCGCTGCGATGGCCCATGCCCTGGCGTCGTCGGCGCTCTCGCTGACCCCTCGGTACTTCGACGCGAACGTGGGCTCGCCCACCAGCCGAAACCTCATCCTGGCGGTGGTGATCATCGCGTTCGCCGTCGCCGGGCTCTTCGGCACCGCCCTCATCTTCACCGACCGCGACCGCGCCTTGTCGACCTCGAGCCTCGAGTGGTGGGCGCGGCGGGTCTCGCCGCTCATCGCGCTCCCCTTCATCATCGCGCTCTTCCGGCACGACTTCGCGAGCGAGATCGAAGCCGCGCTCATCCTCTCGCTGACGGTGTTGGGCCTCGAGCGCCTCGTTCGGGTGAGCCTCGCCGCGCGGGCCGAGCACCCGCCGTCGGCGACGAACCTGTTGAGCGCGCTCGGCGCGATGGCCGCGCGCGTGCTCGAGCGCCCGAACCTGACCGCCGGCGTGCTGGCTGGGCTCGCCGCGGCGCAGTGCGTCTTCCTGGCGGTCTGGTCCATCTGGTCGCATCAGCGCTTCACCACCTACGGCTTCGACCTCGGCATCTACGACAACGTCTTCAACACCACGCTCCACGGCCAGTGGCTGGCGGCGCCGACCATGGCCATGCCCGAGGTGTGGGGTGACCTGCGGCGCAACCACGCCGACTTCGCGGTCTTCTACCTGATGCCCCTCTACGCGCTGCGGCCTGGCGCGACGACGCTGCTGGCCCTGCAGTCGTTCTTCATCGCCGGCTCGGCCATTCCCCTCTACCTGTTCGCGCGCAACCGCCTCTCGCCCGGCGCGGCGTTCGCCGTCGGCATCGCGTGGCTGCTGTACCCGGCGCTGCAGTCGTCACAGATGTACGATTACCACCCGCAACACATCGGCGCGGCGTGGGTGGTGTGCGCCATCGCGGCACTCGAGTACCGCCGATATGTCCTCTACTGGGTGTTCTTCGCGCTCGCGATTCTCGTACGGGAAGACGTCTCGATCGGGTTGACGGCGCTCGGGCTGTACAGCGTCCTCTCTGGGTACCGGGTGAAGACGGGCATCGCGACGATGATCACCGCGTGCGTGTACTTCGTCGTGCTCCGGTTCGGCATCATGCAGAACGCGCAGTTCTCGGGCATGTACAAGAACCTCTACGTGCCTGGTGAGGCGGCGGGCTTCGGGTCGATTCTGGTCACCCTGGTGACGAACCCGACCTACGCGGCCAAAACCCTGTTGACGATGGAGAAGGCCCGCTACCTGTCACAGGTCTTCGCGCCGCTCGCCTTCCTCCCGATGCGCCGCGGCCTGCTGTGGCTGCTCATGATTCCCGGCTTCTTCCTCACCATCTTGACGACCGAGTACCAGCCGACGATTCAGATCAGCTTTCAATACGTCGCGAACTGGGCGGCGTACATGTTCCCCGCCGCGGTCATCGCCCTCTCGTCTTTCGGCACCGATGCGGAGGGCACCCTGCGCCGAAGGGCGGCCATCGTCGCCATGCTGTGCGGCTCGGTCATCGCCAACGTGCAGTGGGGCGCCTATTCGCCGCGGCTGTCGATGCGAGGTGGGTTCCTCGAGGTGCCTCTACAGCGCCCCAGTCAGGCCGACCTCGAACGTGAGGTGGCCGTGCAGGCGCTGATGGACAAGGTGCCGCCCGAGGCCAGGCTCTGCACGGGCGACCGGGTGCAGCCCCACACGACGGCCCGGCACGTCAACAACTGGCCGTTGCGGTTCGGCATCGAGGGCTGCGACTATGTGTTCTGGTCTGAGCTCCCCGGCGACCTCGGCAATGAACACGCCCGCGCCGGGCTCACGCGGGGGGCCATCGAGCTCGTCGAGCGGCGTGGCGACGTGAGCCTCGCGAAGCGAAAGACCGCTCCGTGAGCACGAACGAACGCGCGGTGCAGCTCTCGTTCGTCGTGCCGGTGTACCAGGGCGAGAAGTACCTCCAGGGCCTCGTCGAGCGGCTCGAGGCGCTGCGGGTGCAGCTCGAGGGTGGAGCGCTCCCCATTCGCCTGCTCGAGGCCATCTTCGTGTGTGACGAGCCCGTCGATGGCTCGGCCGCACTGCTGACGAAGCTGACGCCGCAGTACTCGTGGATGACGGTCATTCACCTCGCGCGCAACTCGGGCCAGCACGGCGCGACCGCCGCCGGCATGCTGCACACCTCGGGTGACTGGGTCATCTCCATCGACGAAGACGGGCAGCATGACCCGATGAAGGTGATCGAGCTACTCGACGCCGCGCTGCCGACGAGCCGCGACGTCTGCTACGCGCAGCCCGGAGCGTCGGTGCACGCCCGCTGGTGGCGCAACGCCAGCTCACGGTCTGCCAAGCGCTTCGTGGCGTGGATCGTCGGCGACCCGGTGGTGCCGCTCTTCAACAGCTTCCGGCTGGTGCGG
Organism: Myxococcus sp.; assembly: GCA_014879945.1. Lineage (GTDB taxonomy): Bacteria > Myxococcota > Myxococcia > Myxococcales > Myxococcaceae > Xiheimicrobium. The sequence continues at coordinate 14,666 of JACSRE010000229.1, read as the reverse complement.
GGAGAAATCGCGCGCGCGGCTGGCGCCCTCGCGGGCCATGAGTTCTATCTCGACGTCGCGCTGCGCTGGCTGACCAACCGCGTGACGACGGCGCGCTTCGAGATGCAGGACCCTCGCGACGTGTCTGGGTACAGCTTTCGCTCGCTGCTGAGCCACTTCCGCCGGCTGATCATGGCGTACCACCCACCCATTCTTCGCTGGCTGCCGGTGCTCGGGTTCGTCGGCGCCATCATGTGCGTGGTGGCGGGCGTGGTCGCCGTCGCGGCGCGGCTCATCTACGACACGATTCACGTCGAAGGGTGGACGTCGCTCTTCGTGATGGTGTCGTTCTCGACGGCGCTGATGGTGTCGCTCTTTGGGCTCGTGCTGGAGCGCCTCACCGGCACGCTGAGCCGCGCGCAAGGACGGCCGGCGTTCATGATCGTCGACCGCAGCAAGGACGCGCTCTGGCGCCGCTCGCCGTCAGTCGAGGCGAACGTGAACGCGAGCGCGCTGACCAACGCGCATGTACCTCGTTGACCGCGGGGCGGTGAAAGACGTCGTCCTCGGCGTGGGCCTCGTCGGCGGAGCGCTCGTCACCGCGCTCAATCGCAAACCCAACCGCGTTCGCACGCACAGCGCGCCGACGAGCTGGGGCAACGAGGTGGCGTTCGCCGCGGAGCTCGAGTCAGCGCGCACGTGGCTCGGAGCCGAGGGCGCCGTCAGGGTGTTCTGGTGCGCGGGGCGCGGGGGCTTCGCGTCGACCGATGCCGACCTGGCGAAAGAGCTCCAGAGCTTCCGCACGGTGCTGGCGTGGAGCGAGCGGCTGGCTACCGAGCGGCGCGTGGAGTTCCACCTGACGTCTTCGGCCGGAGGACTGCACGAGGGGCAGCGGAGAGTCGATAGTCCGACGCCTGCGGCCACGATGCGGCCGTACGGGCGGCTCAAGCTTCAGCAGGAACAGCTGCTGGAGCAGTCCCACGGCCTCGCGCGGTTCATCTATCGCCCGTCGAGCGTGTACGGCGTGCCGCGCGGCAAGGTGCGCCTGGGCATGATTCCGACGCTGATTCGAAACGCCCTCGCGCGGAGGCCGTCGACCATCTCGGCCCACCCGAGCACCCTGCGCGACTACGTCTCGGCGCAGGACATCGGCGCGTTCATGGCGTCGGAATCGAATCAGCCCGGCGTGCACTATCTGGTGATGGGCCGGCCGATGGCGCTGACCAGCCTCATCGCGACCGTCGAGCGTGCGCTGCAGCGGCAGGTCGCGGTGGTGTTCACGACGACCAAATTGAATGATCAGCACATCACGTTCTCGCCCGCGCTGCGGCCGGTGGACTGGAACCCGAACTCGCTCGACAGCCAGGTCGCGTTGCTGGTGGCCGCGATTCTGAAAGGGTGAATCGATGGCCAAGGCTTGCTTCCGATGTCCCAGACACGACAGGCTGCGTGTCGAACGTCGAGGCGAACATGCGAACCCCGAACCGACCCACCATCATGAAGGTGCTGCTGACCCTGGCGCTCGCTGCGTGCCCGACGCCGTCTCTCCAGTCGCAGCCCGGTGATGCGGGCCTGTGGTGTCCGTCAGTCGCCGTGATTGATCCGCTCAACGCCGTTCAGCCCTCGGGGCCCTGCGTGTGCACCCGACGCGATGCGGTTCCTGCGGGGAACTGCAATCGGGGTACTGGCGAGTCAGTGAGCGCGACCATCGGTCCCGAAGGGGGCACGCTCACCCTCGAGCGCGAGGCCGTCGATTTCCGCGAGCGGCATCTCCCGGATCGCTTCACCATCAGGTTTCCGCCCGGTGCCATCCTGACTCCCACGCTCATCACGGTCACCGAGCTCGCAGCGCCGCCACCTGCGGACATGGTCGACTGGTCGCCGATGTATCGAATCGAACCAGTCGGTCTCGCCCTCGAGGTCGTCGCCGAGGTCGAGGTTCGAATCAGCCAGGGAACCGGGCCCGCATACGGCAGACCGGCGTTGTTCTGGTCGAGTTCATCAGACTGCCGTCTCGAGCGATTGCCAGGCTCATCGATCGGCGTCCCTACTACTGACCGAATCCGCGCAGTGAATGACATCAATTATGGGCAGGTCGGTCGATTGGGCTTCGCCATTTCGGGCTACACGAAGAAGGGCGATGCACAGGCCTGTAGTGGCGGCGGCTCCGCCGGGGGAGGAAGCGCCGGAGGCGACGGTGGTTGGGTGCTCGGCACTGGCGGATGTGGCCCTGGGAACGTGCCTGTACCCGACGACTTGCCCTTCCTCGAGAGCTTCAGTACCTGCCAGCGGCCTGGCCTTCCTCCGGCGCCGTCTGTCACCACGTTCAGATTCAAGAACCCCAACAGCCAGCCCATCACGGTTCAGCTCGGTTGGGACACACTCTGCGAGCGGCCATTCAGACTCTTCAACTGCGCAGGACGGGAACTCGTGCGTACGGCACCTAACGTCTTTTGCGCGCCCTGTGACTGGCCCATGGTTCCCGAGAAAGTCGTGGTCAACCCTGGCAGCTTCACCGACATCAGCTGGAACGGAGAAGTCAGTTCAGCGACGTGCCGTTGTCGAATTCTGTGGATGCCTGCAGGCCGCTACACAGGCCAAAAGTCGTTCTGGGGCCCAGACGGGAGTTCCAGAACTGTTGATTTCGCGTTCACCCACCCGATAGACGGCGGCGTCGTCGAGGTCGACCTGACGTTGTAGCGCTCCGCTGATCCGAGTGTTCGTTCTGATTCGTCCGGTATGTATGACATGACCGTCGGCGCCTGACAGCCGAGGTTCGCACGGGCTCATCCAGCCGTTGGCTTCGCGAGCTTGCTCATCAACGAGGACTCGCAATCCGACTCGCTCGAGCTTGCAGTGACCGTTCGAGGTAGAGCGCTCCTCATGATCCGCGTGCTCGGACTTCTGTTGATGACCGGCTGCGCGGTTGCTCCGGTGCGCGCGACGGCGGCGCCGACGGAGCTCGAGCTCGCGAGTCTGCTCGGCCGCTGGCACGTCGTCGCGACGACCTTCCCCATGTGGCGAACGCGCTGCGACGTCACGTTCACGTACGGAGCGCTCTCCGAACATGCGGCCACCGATCGCGTCGCCTACGTCGAGGGCACCACCGCAGGCGAAATCCTCGGAGTCGATACGCAGCACGCGCAGGTGCCGACGCACTTCACCTGGCGAGGCAACGGCATCCTCTCGCTCTTCACCAGTGAGTGGGAGGTCGTGGCCGTCGCGCCTGACGCGAGCTGGGTGGTGCTGACGTTCGGGGCCACGCTCGCGACACCGGCAGGCGCCGACGTCATCTCACGGGCGCCGACGCTCGATGATGAAGCGCTCGGGCACGCGGTCGCAGCAGCGTCGGCTGACGCGGTGACCCTGAAGCGTCTCAGCGGCCTGTATCGGGTGGCGCCGTGCTCGCGGCCCTGAACACTCGGCCGGTTGGCAGGGCGTCAGACGGTGAAGCTCCTCCAGGAACTCCGCGATGGACAGCGGAGCCAGACAGAGGAGCTTCACGAACTCCGCAACGACATGCGCGGGGAACTTCACGAACTCCGCAACGAGCTGCGCGAAGGCAGAGATCGCGCCGATCAGCGCTTCGAGATCATCGAGACCTCGCTCCGAGATCTTGCCCAGCAGATGGTGATGATGACTCGCGCGGTCAAGGTCGCCCTGGACTCGCGCGTGAACAACGAGACCCGGCTCGACGACCACGAGCAGCGGCTTCGCGCTCTCGAGACCGTCGTGCGCTGATCAGCTCGCGTCGACCGGCGGCCTCGTCATCCACGCGGCGATGAAGAGGTCGATCTCACCCTTCAGCACGTCCTTCATTCTCGGCGACGCCTCACCCGTGCGCGGGTCTTCGACCCTGGCGCCGCGCCCCATGAAGTAGCGCCGAACCTCGGTGCCGCCCTCGGCCTGTCCGTCGAGCACCGCGAGCGTCAGCGCCTTGAGCTCCTCCACCGGCGCCGAGCCCGACAGCGACACCTCGCGCCCGGTGCGCTCGTCACGCACCGACGCCTCGGCGCCAACCTTCTCCACGTACCGGCCGGCGCGGCGCTTCACCTCGCGCGCCGTCAGCGTCATCGACTCGGCCACCTCGACCGGCGCCTGCGAGAGCCGGTACAGCCGCACGTACGCGGCCACGCGCGAGTCGTCGTCGATGCGCCGGTGGAGCCCCCGCTCACCCGAGAGGAAGCCGAACACTCCGGGCCCGTGCAGGTGGAGCACCGCGCGGCGCGGGTCGTCGCTCTCGGCCAGCACCTTCACCTCGTAGCTGCGCCGCTGCGCCCAGCCGACGTACATGGTGACGAGCTCGCGCACCCAGCCCTCGCCCGCCTCGCCCTCCACCGCCGCCGCCAGCTCGAGCCACGCGTCGTCGACGTTGCCGGCCGCGCCTGACGCCACCCGCGCCTCGGCCAGCTGCACCTCACGCGCCGCCTCCTCGACGGCCCGCACCGCGGTGGCCAGCTGCATCTCGCCCTTCGCGTCACGCGCTCGGCGGCGGGCGACCTGACACTGCTCGCGCAGCCGGTCGAGCTCGGCGAGCTGCGCGTCGATGGCGCGGTAGGTGCGCAGCACGGCGGCGGCGCGCTCTCCGTCATCCCAGAAGCCGGGGGCCTGCGAGATGCCCAGCAGCTCGCGCCGCTTCACCTCGAGGTGCGAGCGCTTGGCGGCCTGACCGACGCCCGCCGCGCGGCCCACCAGCGACTCGGCCTCGGCGACGAGGGCCTTCTGGTCGAGCCGCTTCTTCGACAGCGCCGCGCCCGCGCCCGGCAGGGTGGCCTGCGCGGTCGCCTCACGCTCGCGCGCCACCTTCGGCTCGGCGATGGCGTGCACCCGGCCCTTGTGGCTCACCACCTTCACCGGCGTTGCGGGCGGCAACGACTGGCGCGCGATCTCGACGGCCAGCGCCGCGGTGAGGGACTTCTCGATCTCGCGCTGCAGGTAGCGCGCGCCGTGAATGGGCGAGTAGCCGCGCTCGACCAGCAGCTCCACCACCTCGGGCGCCACCTCGACGTCGAGCTGCCGCGCCCGAATGCCTTCACGCTCCAGCACCCGGCCGACCTCGCGCTGGGCGATGCGCCGAATCTCGACCTTCCCCAGCGGGCGGAAGTGGCAGATGGCGTCGAAGCGGTTGAGGAACTCGGGGCGGAACGAGCTGGCGATGCGCCGGTCGATCTCTTCGAGGAGCTCGTCGTCGGAGCGCGACGACGCGAAGCCGATGGCGCCCTCGCGGTACACCTCGGCGCCGACGTTCGAGGTGCAGACGATGAGGGTGTTGTTGCACGGCACCGTCTCGCCGGCGGCGTTGATGAACTGGCCCTCGTCGAAGAGCTGCAGGAAGCGGTCGTGGCACTTGGCGTGCGCCTTCTCGAACTCGTCGAGCAGCAGCACGGTGAAGACGCGCCCGTCGAGCAGCCGGGTCAGCTCACCGCGCTTGGAGTCGAGCGTCTGCGCCCACGGGTTGCCGAACAGCACGTTCTCGTCGCCGTGGTCCGGGTAGTCGGCCATGTTGATGCGCACGAGGCGCTCGTGGCTGCCGAAGAGGTACTCGGCGAGCAGCTTCGCCAGGTGCGTCTTGCCGACGCCGGTGGGGCCCGCGAAGAGGAAGACGCCGAGCGGGCGGCGCGGGTCGTTGAGGCCGGCCTTGAGCAGCGCGACGCTCCGCAAGACGGCCTGGAGCGCGTCGGTCTGCCCCAGCAGGCGCGTGCCGAAGAAGCGGCCCACCTCGTCGAGGTCGAGCGGCACGTTGTCGTCCGCCATGAAGCGCGGCAGCCGCGTGGAGCTGCAGAAGCGCGCCAGCACGTCTTCACCGGTGACGCGCTCTCGCGAGGCGCCGGCGGCTTCGGTGACGGTCTCTTTCAAGAGCTCGATGGCCTTGCGCGGCAGCCGCTGCGCGAGCAGGAACTTCACCGACAGCCGCAGCGCCACGTCGCACGCAGACGGGTCGATGGGCAGGCCGGCCTCGAGCTCGAGCTCCTCGGCCATGCGCCCCAGAATCCACCGGGCGCGCTCGTGGGTGGGCTCGTTCACCACCACCAGGTGGAGCCGCTCACTGAGCGTCTCGTCGGTGCGCAGCAGCTCGTGGGCGCGGCGCAGGTCGGACTCGAAGATGAAGCGAAGGCGCGCGGCGCGCAGCGCGCGGATCAGCACCGGCACCAGCGAGCTGCCCTGCACCAGCCCGACGTCGCGGAGGAAGACGATGGTGGGCTGCTCGGCGGCGTGGTCGAGGAAGTCCTCGAGCAGCTCGGCGGCGCCCTTGGGCGTGTTGGTGCGCGCGAAGATGCCGGCGGCGGGCACCTCGAGCACGCGCACGCCCTTCAAGGCCTCGGGCGCGTTGCCCAGCACGATGCGGCGCGCCAGCTCCTGCACGATGGCCGACTTCCCGACGCCCGCGTCGCCCGCGAGCAGGGGCGCCTTGCCTCCGCGGGTCAGCAGCGTGGCCAGCTCATTGGCGGCCTGGTCGAGCCCGTGCCCCGTGGGGAGCTTGCCTTCTCTGCCGAGCGCCGTGAGGTCGCGCTCCACCAGCGCCAACCAGCCGTCAGGCCCGTCGGTGCGTACCTTCTTCTTTGCCATGGTGGTTTCGCCCTCCTCGACGGCCCAACGCCCTCGCGACTGACCGACCCTGCCACAGCGGCGACGCGACTCCAGAGCCGCGTGCGTGCGCGCCCGTGCGGGTCAGTTGCCTTTGCAGTCGCGCACGAGGCCAGCGAACACCTGCGCCTGGAAGACGTAGGGCCCCATCCTCAACCCGCCGTCGAAGTCGTAGCTGCGGGGGCGCCCCTCGAAGACGACTCGAAAGCGGAGCTTCCCCGTCAGGTCATCGAGCTTGATTGAATCGGGCTCGAGCGTCGTCGGCAGCTCGAGGTCGCGGCACACGCCGAACCGGGCGTCGTCGACCTTGAAGTCCTCGGGAGCGTCGAACTGGGGGAACTTGACGGGGAAGCCATCGTCCCAGCGGCGCATGCTGATGAACGCGCACCACTGCGGGTCTCTGGAATCGACGACGAAGATGACCTTGTTCTGATCTGGGCTGACGCAGCCGGCGCCGTAGATGAGCAGGCCGCCGTCGAGCAGCTCGACCGCAGCGTCTGCTGCGCCCTGGTCGATGCCCGCGTCAAAGCCAGCGTCAGCGCCCCCTGAGCCGACAGGGGCGCAGTCGCAGGAGGAGAGCAGCGCAGCGGCAAGGCCAACGGCGAGTCTGGGCATGTCAGTCGGCCACGACGTAGCCATGGCCACCGACCGGACGACAGACAGGGCTCTGCTGGGCCACCACAATCCATCGGTCGTCAGCCTCGACAGGTCGGTAGAGGTGCACCACCGGCCCCGCCCAACACTCGTGCCGAAGCATCAGGAATCACGCGTGCCGTCGTGTCAGCACGCGGCACGACGTGAATGGGCACCGCGCGCAAGGAGACGAAGGGCCGCGCGCGTCTGGGGGCCGAGGCCGCGTCAAGGGAACACGACGATGACGACACGACTGCTCTGGCTCTCCTGCCTGCTGGTTGCATGCGGTGCTCCGCCGACTCGCGTCGACGGCGGCGCTGCCGGCGGCGCCGCGCTCCTCACCGGCGGAGGCTTCGGCGGCAGCAGCGGCGGCGGCTTCAACGCGGGCGGTGGCTCCAACGTCGGCGGCGGCAGCGCGGGCGGCTCGAACACCGCCGGTGGCGCAGCGACGTGCAGCACCAGCGGCGCGCTCCGCCTCGAGCAGCTCCACGGCGCCTTCGCAGGCTGGTCGCCCGGGGGCACGTCCTTCCGCGGCGGCTTCGACCGCGCGAGCCGCCAGGCCTTCATGATGCCCCTCTCGGTGACGCCGACGCTGCGCACGCTCCACACCGTTCGATTGGAGGACGACGGCTCGACGCTGCGCGACGGCGGCTCCCGGGCCTTCGTCGAGGTGCTGCCCCTCTCGGGCACCCCGCCGATCGGCAACCTCACGGCCACGGCCTTCGACGAGCAGACCAGCGTCTTGACCGGGCTGTACTTCAGCAAAGCGCCGAATCGGTACGAGGTGGCCACCCTCACCGTCTCGGACGGCGGCGCGCGCTTCACCACCCTCGCGCAGACCGACTCACCCGACGCCAACGGCTTCTTGATGCAAGACATGGACGGCACCTCGGCGCGCCTGGGCGTCATTCGCGGCAACGACGTGCTCCCCCTCACCCTCACCGGCACCCAGGCCCGGTGGGGCGCCCCCGTCACCGGCCAACCGTTCGAGGAGCTGACGGCCTACGACCGCGACGGCGATCGCGTGCTGAGCGTCGGCAGCTACGAGTTCGTGCCGCCGATGGGCGCGCGGTGGGTGTCGACGATTCAGGAGCGCTCCTCCACCAGCGCGACGTGGAGCCCCATCGCCATGTCGGGCACCGGCCTGCCGTCGACGGCGTCGCCGCAGCCGCCGCCCGCGCCCTTCGTCGCGTGGGACGCCGACGGCCACCGGCTCCTGCTGACGGGTGAGCGCCCCGAGATGATCGGCGGCATGACGCTGATGGTGCCGACGGTGCTCGAGGCCGACCTCACCACGCGGCAGTGGCGCGAGCTGCCCAACACCATCGGCAGCATCACCAGCCGCGCGCCCTTCATCAGCGACCGCGACTTCCGCCAGGTGCTCAGCGCCGACTTCAACGCCATCTCACTGGCGCCGGGGCGCGAGTTCTCTCAAGCCCAGCTCAAGCTCACGGGCGCGCTGCCACCGAACTTCTTCTCGTCGCTGGGCACCGGCGCGCGCCTGGCCGACGGGCGGGTGCTGCTGGCCCGCGAGCAGCTCCTCTTCACCTTCGACCCGGCGACCTCGCGCTGGGCGCTGCTGGCCGCGCGACTGCCGGCGGCGCAGGCGGGCTCACCGACGTTGGTGTTCGACCCGGTCGGCCAACGCGCCCTCATCCTCTTCGGGCAGGGCGGGGGCTCACCCTCCTCCGCCGTGCTGGCGCTCGCGGCCGACGGCGCGACGACGACGACCGTCACCACCACCGGCGCGGCGCCGCCGGCTCGCGCCAACGCGGGCGCGGTCGTGGTGAGCGACACGCTGGTCATCGCCGGGGGCCTCGCCGGCGCCCAGCCGCTCGGAGACGTCTACGCGCTCAACCTCGCCACGCTCGTCTGGCGCAAGGTGGTGGACGCGACGCCTCGCCAGCACCCCACGTTGGTGACGCACGACGGCGCGGTCTTCATCGTCGGCGGCCGCGCCGGCAACACGCCCTTCGTGCCCACCATCGAGCGGATCGACCTCACGACGAGCCAGGTGCGCTCCGTCAGCGCGACGGGCCCCGCGCCCACCGGCTTCACCGCGCTCGCGCCGCTCGGCGCCGGGCTGGTGGGGTTCGACATCGGCACCAGCGTCGACTTCGGCTCCAACCAGCTGTTCGAGCTCTCGCTGGCAGGCGGCGCCGCCACGTGGACGAGCTCGGACCCGGGGGTGATGGACCAGGCGCTCTCTCCGCTCGTCGGCGTGGCCGGGCCGAGCTGCAGCGAGGCGCTCTTCGTGGGGCCATCGTCGTTTCGGGTCAGCCGGTAGGGGGGCGCAACGACGGCCATCGCGCGTGGTACGCCTCGGCCCATGCACCTCGGGCACTCGTACAAACAGAAGCCACCGACGGGCGCGTTCGACGCCATCGTCATCGGCTCAGGCATCGGCGGCCTCGTCAGCGCAGCGGTGTTGTCTCGCTACGGGAAGAAGCGCGTGCTGGTGCTCGAGCGGCACTACCGCATCGGCGGCTACACCCACACCTTCACCCGCCCCGGCTACGAGTGGGACGTCGGGGTGCACTACATCGGGCAGGTCGGCGAGCGCGGCGCGCTCCGGGCGCTGTTCGACAAGCTCTCTGACGGGCGCATTCGCTGGGCGCCGCTGCCCGACGTCTACGACCGCATCGAGCTCGGCGACCGCGCGTACGACTTCGTCTCGGGCGCCGGCCGCTTCATCGAGAAGCTGGCCGAGTCGTTCCCCGCTGAGCGCGAGGCCATCACGAAGTACGTCGACCTGGTGAAGACGACGACCCGAAAGGGCTCGATGTTCTTCATGGCGCGCGGGCTGCCCTCCATCGTCTCGGCGGTGACCTCGCCCTTCATGGCGCGCGGCTTCTCTGAGCTCGCCAGCCGCACCACGCGCGAGGTGCTGCTCGAGCTGACGAAGAACGAGGAGCTCATCGCGGTGCTGACGGGCCAGTACGGCGACTACGGCCTGCCGCCGTCACGCTCCAGCTTCGCGATGCACGCCGCGCTCGTCTCTCACTACCTGGGTGGCGGCTTTTACCCAATCGGCGGCGCGTCGGTCATCGCCGAGGGCATCGCGCCGCTCATCGAAGAGAACGGCGGCCACCTGGCCATCTCGGCCGAGGTCGAGTCCATCATCATCGAGCACGGCGTCGCGGTGGGCGTGAAGCTCGCAGACGGCTCGGAGCAGCGCGCCCCGCTCCTCATCAGCAACGCAGGCGTGGCCTTGACGTTCGGGAAGCTGGTGCCCGAGGCGAACCGGCCGGCGAGCTGGACGAAGGCGCTCCAGTCCGTACCGCCCTCGTCGAGCTACCTGTGTCTCTACCTGGGCTTCAAGGCGACCGACGAAGAGCTCGGCCTCACCGGCACCAACCTCTGGCTGTACCCCGACGAGAAGCACGACGAGAACGTGGCGCGCTTCGAGGCCGACCCCGAGGCGCCGTTCCCGATGGTGTACCTCTCGTTCCCCTCAGCGAAGGACCCCGACTTCCAACGCCGCCACCCCGGCCGCGCCACCGTCGACGTCATCACCATGGCGAGGTGGGAGTGGTTCTCGAAGTGGCAGGGCACCCGGTGGCACAAGCGCGGCGACGACTACGAGGCGTTCAAGCAGCGCTTCACCGACCGGCTGCTCGAGGTGGTGTTCAAACGACTGCCGCAGCTCCGTGGGCGAGTCGACGTGGCGGAGCTGTCGACGCCGCTCACCACCGAGCACTTCGCCTCTCACCCGCGTGGAGAGCTCTACGGGCTCGACCACACGCCCGAGCGCTACGACTTGCCGCTGCGGGCGAAGACCCCCATTCCAGGGCTGATGCTGACGGGCGCTGACCTGGCGACGTGCGGTGTCGCAGGTGGCGCCCTGGGCGGACTCATCACGGCGTCGGCAGTCGTAGGGCCCGGGCCGGTGATGGGCCTGCTCAAGCGCACGTAGACACCACCTTCAGGAGGACGACATGGCTGCGAACAACGAAGTCGACGCGTGGTTCAAGCGGTACGAGAACCCGATGAAGCCCGTGGTGCAGCGCGTTCGTGAGCTGGTGCTGGCCGCCGACCCGCGCATCGAAGAGTGCATCAAGTGGCAGGCGCCGACGTTCACCTACCGCGGCAACCTCGCCAGCTTCTTTCCGAAGAGCAAACAGCACGCGAGCCTGATGTTTCACGAAGGCGCGAAGGTTCCCGGAAAGCACCCACGGCTCGAGGGCACGGGAGCCACGAGCCGGGTGCTCAAGCTGGCGAGCGTGGCAGAAGCGAACGCCGCCCGCCGCGACCTCGAGCGGCTGGTGAAGGCGTGGTGTGACTGGCGCGACGAGAAGGCCGCTGCGGTGAAGCCGAAGAAAGCGGCTCCGAAGAAGAAGTGAGGCGCGCTACCGCTCTCTGATGGTGATGCTGCAGCCGCACTGCGGAGGCAGCGACAACAGACACAGACAGCCCGCGGGCGGGTCGCACTCGATGACGTCGCACGCCGACAGCGACGAGGCTCCGCTACACACGGAGCCTCCATCGAAGAGCGAGACGAAGCACGCGCCCGCGTCGGCTGGGCAGCCACCAGGTGAGGAGCAAGGCACCGTGCCGGGAAGGAGCCGGCCCGACGGCTCGGGCCCGCGCCCGAACGACGCCGTCTGCAGGCACGAGCTCAGCAGCACCACGAGGAACGAAGCGCGCACGCCCTTGAGCGTAGCGCTCCCGGCGCGCGCGTTACGACGGGTCAGGCTTGGGCGTCTTCGGGCCGCTGGCCAGCGGCTTGGGCGGCGCGATGTCCTTCGGGAGCTCTCCCGTCAGCGCGTTCAGGAAGGTGACGATGGAGTCCACCTCGTCCTTCTTCAGGTCCTTGCCGAGCTGGTGCTTGCCCATGAACGTCACCGCCTCGGGCAGCGTCTTCACCGAGCCGTCGTGCATGTAGGGCGCCGTCTTCGCGACGTTGCGCAGCGTCGGCACGCGGAAGAAGAACTTGTCGGCGTCGTTCTTCGTCGCCTCGAAGCGGCCGAGGTCCTTCAGCCCGGGCACGGGGATGACGAGGCCGAGCTTCTGGTACATCGCGCCGCCGACGCCCTCGCCCATGTGGCAGCCCAGGCAGCCCGCCGAGATGAACGTCGAGATGCCCTTCTTCTCGGCGTCGGTGAGCGCCTTCTCGTCGCCGCCCAGCCAGGCGTCGAAGCGGCCCGGCGTCACCAGCGTGCGCTCGAAGGCGCCGATGGCCTTCGCCATGTTGTCGAAGGTGACGGCCGAGTCCTTCTTGCCGCCGAAGGCCTTCGCGAACAGCGGCGGGTAGCCGGGGATCGACTTCAGCATCGCCTCGACCGCGGCCGCGTCTTTGTGCGCCATCTCGACGGGGTTGAGCACCGGGCCCTTGGCCTGCTCCTCCAGCGTCGCGGCGCGGCCGTCCCAGAACTGGGCGATGTGGTTGCCCGCGTTGTAGACGGTCGGCGAGTTGCGGCCGCCCAGCTGCTGCTTGTGGCCCGTCGAGAACTGCGCGCCGTCGACGCCGTACTTCGCGAGGTCGTGGCAGCTGTTGCACGAGACGTCGTGGTTCTTCGACAGGCGCGTGTCGAAGTAGAGCAGCTTGCCCAGCGCCACCTTGTCGGCGGTGATGGGGTTCTCCTTCGAGTCGTACTGCTTCGGCAGCGGCTTGAAGCTGCCCTTCGCTGCGTCGAGCATGGCGTCGGCCTGTGCGGCGGCGGCGAACAGCGTGATGATGGCGAGCGTGAGGCGCATGGAGGAACTCCCGGACGTCGTGTTTGGACTTTGTCTAAATCACGACACCTTCGCGCGCCATACAAATGTCAGCTCCACGAATGTCACAGGCGGCGCCGCGCGGTCGTCTCGAGGGGTGTGCTGATGACGACCGACACCTTCTCGGCCCACCGGCCTCGCCTGCTGGCCCTCGCCTACCGGCTCCTGAGCAGCTGGGCCGAGGCCGAAGACGTCGTTCAAGAGACGCACCTGGCCTGGCTGGAGCGCGACGCGACGCCCCTGGCTTCGGAGCGCGCGTGGCTCGAGCGGGTGACGACCAACCGCTGCCTCGACGTGCTCAAGAGCGCGCGCGTGCGCCGTGAAGAGTACGTCGGCCCGTGGCTGGCCGAGCCGATGGCGTCTTCGGCCGTGCAGACCGAGCCGCTCGACGTCGAGGCGGTGTCGCTGGCCTTCCTCGCGCTCCTCGAGCGCCTCTCGCCGCTCGAGCGCGCCGTCTACGTGCTGGCCGAGGCGTTCGACTACTCACATGACGACATCGCGAAGGCCCTGCAGCGCGAGCCCGCGGCGGTGCGTCAGCTCCTCCACCGCGCGCGTGAACACGTGCAGACCGGCCGCCCCCGCTTCGCGCCCGACAAGGTCGCGCACGAGTCGATGCTCGGCACCTTCTTCGGCGCGGCCATGACGGGCGACGTCGCCGCGCTGGAGCAGCTGCTGGTCGCCGGCGCGACCGTCAGCAGCGACGGCGGCGGCAAGGTGCGCGCGGCCATCAACGTGGTGACGGGCGCCAACCGGGTCGCGAGGTTCTTCGTGGGCGTGGCGAAGAAGCAGCCCCTCTCGGTGCGCTACGAGCTGCTCGACGTCAACGGGTGGCCGAGCGTGGTGAGCTTCGAGGGCGACGTCGTGGTGGGCGTCTCGCAGCTCGAGACCGACGGGGAGCGCGTGTACTCGGTGTCGACGGTGGTGAACCCCGACAAGCTGCGCGCCCTCACCCGGCACCTCGCCCAGCGCAGCGAGGCCCAGGCATGTCACAGCGACGACGCCTCGCTCGTCCAACGCGCATGAACACAGACCTCAGGTGGCTTCGGGCGCAGGCGCTCAGCGGCGCGGTCTTCGCCTTCTTCCTCGTCGTGCACCTGGTGAACCAGGCCGTCGCGATGCTGGGCGCCCAGGCGTACGACGGGCTGCAGGGCGCCGCGCGGCGGGTGTACCAGGCGCCGGGGCTGGAGCTGCTGCTGGTGCTGGGGCCGCTCCTCGTTCACGCCGTCACGGGCGTGGTGCGGGTCGTGCGGCGGCCGAAGCAGCCCGCCGCGGAGCTGTCGTGGCGCGTTCGGCTCCACCGCTATGCGGGCCGGTTCCTGCTGGTGGTCATCGTCGGGCACGTGCTGGCCACGCGCGGCACCTCGTTCGTCTACGGCGTCTCCCCGCAGTTCGAGGGCGTGGCCTTCAGCTTCCAGTGGGTGCCCGCGTACTTCTGGCCGTACTACCTGCTGCTCGCGCTCACCGGCTGGTACCACCTGGTGCACGGGCTCTCGACGGCGGGCGCGGTGTGGCGGTGGCCGGGCGCGACGCTGCTGCAGCGCCCGGGGGTGTTCCGCGGCGTGGTGGCCGTGGGGGCCCTCGCCCTGGTGCTCGGCGTGCTGGGCCTGGGCGGCGTGCTGGTCGACGTGGGCGACCCGAGGTCGTCGGAGTACGCGAAGCTGGTGCTGAAGCTCGCCGGCTCGCGGTGAGACCATATGAAACGACCGGCTCACGATCGCGAGGTCGTGAGTCCGTGAAGGCACCCATGATGGGGA
>JACSRE010000096.1 GCA_014879945.1 Myxococcus sp. | reverse complement strand
GGCCCCCGGCCTGCCGCGCCCACCCGGCGGCGCCCCGCTCCCGGGTGCACCGATGCAGGCCCGCCGCGACCCGTTCGGCCTCGGCGCGCCGCCGCCCGGAGGCCCCATGCAGGGCCGCCCCATGGCGCCCCAGCACCAGCAGCCGCTCCAGCGCCACGAGACGCTCTCGCTCGACGACAAGCCGGCCGACGGCGGCGAGGCGCAGCTGCGCGCGGCCCTCTCGGCCGCCTCGAAGGACGTCATCGAGAAGATCGCCTGGGAGGTCGTGCCCCAGCTCGCCGAGACCATCATTCGCGAAGAGCTCGAGCGCCTCATCAAGGAGCGTGAGGCCAAGGGCCTCGCCTGACGTCGCTGCGGTTGTCTTGAGGGTCAGTTGTGCTTGAAAGGCGGCGTCGACTTCTCGTGAGTCGGCGCCGTTCTTCTTTGCGCTGCACCCGTTCCACCGGCGTAGGAGCACCATGAGTTCTGAAGAGCTGTCGAAGTCGTACGAGCCCACCGAGGTGGAAGCGCGCTGGTCGAAGAAGTGGCTGGACGACGGCCTCTTCAAGGCCGACCCCCACTCGAAGAAGCCGCCCTTCTCCATCGTGCTGCCGCCGCCCAACGTCACCGGCAGCCTGCACCTGGGCCACGCGCTGACCGCGACGATTCAAGACATCCTCACGCGGTGGAAGCGGATGAGCGGCTTCAACTGCCTGTGGCTGCCGGGCACCGATCACGCCGGCATCGCGACCCAGATGGTGGTCGAGCGCGAGCTGATGAAGACCGAGAAGAAGTCTCGGCACGATCTCGGGCGCGAAGAGTTCCTCAAGCGCGTGTGGGCTTGGAAGCAGCAGTACGGCGAGCGCATCGGCCAGCAGCACCGCCTGCTCGGCGCCTCGCTCGACTGGTCGCGCGAGCGCTTCACCATGGACGACGGGGTGTCCGAGGCGGTGAAAGAGGTCTTCGTTCGCCTCCACCAAGAAGGGCTCATCTACCGCGCCAACCGGCTCATCAACTGGGACCCGGTGCTGCGCACGGCGCTGTCCGATCTCGAGGTCGACAACGAAGAGACCAACGGCACGCTGTGGAGCATCGCGTACCCCGTCGAGGGCTCGACCGAGAAGCTGGTGGTGGCCACCACCCGGCCCGAGACGATGCTGGGTGACACGGCGGTGGCGGTGCACCCCGACGACGAGCGCTACCAGCACCTCATCGGCAAGAACGTGGTGCTGCCGCTGGTGAACCGGAAGATCCCCATCATCGCCGACCCGATCCTGGTCGACCCGAAGTTCGGCACCGGCGTGGTGAAGGTGACGCCCGCGCACGATCACAACGACTACGCGACCGGGCTCCGCAACGACCTGCCGATGATCAACATCTTCACCGAGACGGCCTACGTCAACGAGAACGGCGGGCCGTACCAGGGGCTCGAGCGCTTCGCCGCGCGCAAGAAGGTGCTCGAAGATCTGACGGCCCTCGAGCTGCTCGTCGAAGAGAAGCCGCACAAGCTGCCCCTGGCGAAGTCGCAGCGCAGCGGCGTGCCGGTGGAGCCGCGCCTGTCACGCCAGTGGTACGTGAAGGTCAAGCCCCTGGCCGAGCGCGCGCTCCAGGCGGTGGCCGACGGCCGCACCGTCTTCGTGCCCGACATGTGGACGGCGACCTTCAACCGCTGGCTCGAGAACATTCAGGACTGGTGCGTGTCTCGGCAGCTGTGGTGGGGCCACCAGATCCCCGCGTGGTTCCCCGTCGGCGCCGACAGCCAGGTCGACTTCGAGAACGCGACGCCGGTGGTGTCGAAGGAGCCGCCCGCCGAAGGCCAGTGGGTGCAGGACCCCGACGTGCTCGACACCTGGTTCAGCTCGGCGCTGTGGCCGTTCTCGACGCTCGGCTGGCCCGACGTCAACGCGCCCGACCTGAAGGCCTGGTACCCGAACTCGGTGATGGAGACCGGCCACGACATCATCTTCTTCTGGGTCGCCCGCATGATGATGATGGGCCTGCACTTCATGGACGACGTGCCGTTCCGCACCGTCTACCTGCACGCGATGGTGCGGGACGAGAAGGGCGAGAAGATGTCGAAGACGAAGGGGAACGTGATCGACCCCCTCGACATCATTCAGGGCGCGCCGGCCGAGCGCCTGCCCGCCAGCATCAAGAACAAGTACCCCAGGGGCCTCGAGCCCATGGGCGCCGACGCGCTGCGCTTCACCCTCGCCGCGCTCACCCAGCAGGGCCGCGACATCAAGCTCTCGATCGATCGCATCGGCGGCTACAAGGCCTTCTGCAACAAGCTGTGGAACGCGACCCGCTTCGGCATGATGAACCTGGGCGACTTCCAGGACGACGGCCGGGTGTTCATCAAGGAGCGCGCGCTCAGCCTCGCCGACCGGTGGTTGCTGTCGCGGCTCGATCGCGCGGTGCGTGAGACGAACGAGGCGCTCGAGCGCTACGCCTTCAGCGACGCCACCTCGACGCTCTACCAGTTCATCTGGGGCGAGCTCTGCGACTGGTACATCGAGCTCTCGAAGGGCTCGCTCTACGGTGACGACGACGCCGCCAAGACCTCGACCCGCGCGACCTTCGTGTTCTGCCTCGATCGGGTGCTGCGGCTGCTCCACCCGTTCGCGCCGTTCATCACCGAAGAGATCTGGCAGAAGCTGCCGATGGCGCACGCGGTCGACTCCATCGCCATCGCCGAGTACCCCAGGCCCGACGAGCGGCTCCGCGACGAGGCCGCCGAGGCGCTGATGGCGCCCGTCATCACCGCCATCGAGGGCATTCGCACCATTCGCGGTGAGTCGAACCTCGCGCCCTCGCTGCGCATCGCCGCGTCGGTGCAGAGCGGCGACGCCACCGTGCGGCAGACGCTCGACACCTACCGGCACTACGTGATGCCCCTGGCCGGCCTGGCCAAGCTGACGGTCGAGAAGCTCGGCACCAAGCCTCCGCAGGCGGCCGCCGAGATTCGCCACCAGATGGAGATCTTCGTGCCCCTCGCCGGGCTGGTCGATCTCGCCGAGGAGCGCGAGCGCCTCAAGAAGGAGATCGGCAAGTCGGAGGCCGAGCGGGCGCAGATTCAGAAGAAGTTCGAGAACCCGAACTACGCCACCCGCGCCCCCGCCGACGTCGTCGAGAAGGACAAGGCCCGCATCGCCGAGCTCGAGAGCCGCGTGGGCAAGCTGCACGACAACCTCAAGCGCATCGCCCCCGTCGAGGTCCGGGTCGCGCCGCCGGCCGCGGGGCCCGTCAACCTGGGCGAAGAGCTCAAGGACGAGCTGTCGGACATGACGGTGCCGCCCGGGGAGCCCGATCAGCAGGTGCGTGAGGCGCTCGACAAGCTCCGCGAGGGCACCAAGGAGGGGCTCTCGTCGCAGGATCACCGCGATCTCGGCGTGGCCTACATGAACATGGGCCTGGTCGATGACGCCGTGCGCGAGTTCAACGCCGCCAAGCAGGAAGACGACAAGCCGGCGGCGAAGAAGAGGCCGGCTCCGGCGAAGAAGACGGCGGCCGCACCGAAGAAGAAGGCTGCGCCAAGGAAGAAGCCGACGCCTGCGAAGAAGCCGGCGCCGAAGAAGAAGCCGACACCCGCGAAGAAGCCGGCCCCGAAGAAGCAGGTCGTGTCGAAGAAGGCGGCCGCGACCCGGAAGCCGGCCGGCAAGAGGAAGCGCTGAGGCGCCGACATGCGAGATCACTTCATCGAACGGTTGATCGACCTGGCCCTCGACGAGGACCTGGGGTCGGCGGGCGACGTCACCAGCAACGCGCTCCTCTCGCCGTCGGCCTTCGGGCGCGCGGAGCTGTGGGCCAAAGAAGAGATGACGCTCTCGGGCCTGGGCGTCTTCGCGGCCGTCTTCAAGCGGCTCGACGCGTCGGTCGAGTTCGACTTCGCGCTGGCCGATGGTGACGCGACGCTGAAGAAGCAGCGCGTGGCGAAGGTCGAGGGGCCGCTGAAGGTGCTGCTGGCGGGCGAGCGCACCGCGCTCAACCTGGTGCAGCGGCTCTCGGGCATCGCCACCATGACGGCGAGCGCGGTGCAGCAGATCGCCAGCGTCAAGGGCACGAAGCTCAAGATCCTCGACACCCGCAAGACGACGCCGGGGCTGCGGGGGCTCTCGAAGCTGGCGGTGCTGCACGGCGGCGGCACCAACCACCGCGTCGGCCTCTTCGACGGCGTGCTGATCAAGGACAACCACATCGCCGCGGTCGGCGGCTCGATCCGCGAAGCGCTCCGGCGCGCGAAGCAGAACGCGCCCCGCCTGGTGAAGATCGAGATCGAGGTCACCTCGATCGCCCAGCTCGAGGAGGCCATCGAGTGCGGCGCCGACATCGTCATGCTCGACAACATGGACGACGCGCAGGTCGTCAAGGCCGTGCAGGTGGCCGACGGGCGCTGCGAGCTCGAGGTGTCGGGCGGGGTGACGCTCGAGCGCCTGCCCGTGCTGGCGAAGCTGGGGGTCGACTACGTCTCGATGGGCGCGCTGACGCACTCGGCCCGCGCGATGGATCTCTCGCTCGAGATCCTCCCGCCGCGCGTCAAGCCCCGGCGCTGAGCCGCTCGTCCACCGACACGCGCGCGAGCACCCGCTGCATCGACGCCGCGATGGGCTCGAGGCCGCCCACCCGCACGTCGGCGTGCACCTTCGAGGGCTCGACCCACGCGTCGTGCATCGGCTTGACCTGCCGGTGGAACTGCCGGTGAACGCCGTCGGGCGTCCGCCCCCGCTCCCGCACGTCGCGCTCGAGGCGGCGGGCGAAGCGCACCTCTTCCGGGCACTCCACGAAGACGGCGACGTCGAACAAGGGCCGCACCCCGGGCGCGTCGAGGATCAAGGTGCCGTCGACGACGATCAGCGCGCGTGAGGCCAGCGGGGTGGTGCTGGCCAGGCGCCGGTGGGTCGCGAAGTCGTAGTGCGGCACCTCGACGGGCTGGCCCGCCCGGAGCGCGCGCAGCTGCGCCTCCAGCAGCTCGAAGTCGAGGCTCGAGGGGTGGTCGAAGTTGACGCTGCCGCCGTCGCCGTCGAAGCGCGCCGACTGGTCGATGTAGAACGAGTCCTGCATGACGAGGCAGCTGAGCTCGTCGCCGAAGGTCTGCGCGAGGTGGTGCGCGAGGGTCGTCTTGCCTGAGCCGGAGCCCCCCGCGACGCCGATGAGCAGGCGCCGGCCCGCGCGCAGCGTGGCCTTCCACTGCTCGACGCCATCGCCGGTCGTCAGCTCGGCCAACGCAACGGCTTCGGGTCGATCGGCGCGGGCAGCGAGCATGGGCCGCGCGTACCGCAGGCCCGCCGGGCACGCCATGGGCCACTGCGCCGGGGAGCAGGCCGTCGCATGCCACCCATGGCCGCGGCTGAAGCGAAGGGAAAACATGAGGTGTGGCCCGGAGTTGGGCACAGTACGGCCCATGAACGCCCGGGTGGTGATCGTGATCGGCCTGGTCGGGCTGCTGCTGGTCGGCGGCGCGGCCTTCTGGCTCCAGCAAAGCTCCGCGCGGGGGGCGCAGCGAGGGGGCACCCTGAGCATCGTGACCACCCCGGCGGGCGCGGCGCTCTCGATCGAGGGCAAGAACGTCGGAGCGACCCCGTGGTTCGGCGACAACACCTGGCCGAAGGAGCCGGTGCTGTTCGAGCTCTCGCTGCCGGGCTACCGCACCTGGAAGGGCTCGTTCCCCGGGGGGGTCGAGGCGCGCGTCGCGGTCACCCTGGTGCGTCGGAAGCTCAAGCGGCGCTCCGACGGCGGGGTCATCGACGCCGGCTCGATGGACATCGATCTCTACGAGGAGGACGACGGGCCGCTGCACCCGTACGGTCCCCTCATCCCCAGCGTGCCGGCCGAGTTCGTCGACGAAGATCTCGAGCGCGAAGCGGCCGAGGGCCGAACGAAGTGACGCGCGGTCGAAAGACGACATGAGCCCAAAGCCGCTCGCGGTGGTGGTGCGCCTGGTGCTCCCGGTGGCGGCGGCCGTCGCGCTCTGGAACCTCGCGGTGCCCTCGCCGGTCGTTCGTGGCCTCGACGCGCCGCTCGACACCTTCTCGGCCGCCCGCGCCGACGCCACGCTCGCTCGACTGCTCGGGCATCCCGAGCTGCCGCACCCGGTGTCGACGCCTGAGAACGCAGCGGTGCGCGATCGAGTGCTCGCCGAGTTCGCGGCGCTCGGGGTGACGGCCCGGGTCGAGCGGGGCCGCGGGTGTCGCGGCTCCACCCGGTACGACGTCTTCTCGTGCGCGACCGTCGAGAACATCGTCGCGCCCATCGTCGAGGGTGACGGCCCCGCGGTCGCGCTGCTCGCCCACTACGACTCCGTGCCCGCCGGCCCGGGCGCCGGAGACGATCTCTCGGGCGTCGCCGCGGTGCTCGAGACCCTTCGGGTGCTGAAGGCCCGGGGCCTCGCCACGAGGCACCCGGTGTTCGCGCTCATCACCGATGGCGAAGAGGCGGGCCTCCTGGGCGCTCAGGCGTACCTGTCGAACCCCGAGGCCAGGCCCCGGATCGGCGCGGTGGTGAACGTCGAGGCGCGGGGCACCTCGGGCCTCAGCAGCCTGTTTCAGACCAGCGGCGGTGATGGTCCGTTGATCTCGCTCTACGCCCGCCGCGCGCCGCTGCCGATGACGAGCTCGCTCTCGAACCTCGTCTACAAGAAGCTGCCCAACGACACCGACCTGACGCTCTTCATCGACGCGGGCCTCACCTCGTTCAACCTCGCGTTCCTCGAGAACGGCGCGCACTACCACACGCCGCTCGACCGCCGGGCCAACGTCAGCGCGGCGACGCTGCAACACCAGGGCGACAACCTGCTGGCCATCACCGAGGGCCTGCTCGAGGCCGACTTCGCCGCGCTCGAGGGCGACGACTCGATCTCGTGGTCGGTGTTGGGCGTCTTCGTGCCGCGCCTGCCGCAGGCGTGGGCGCCGCCGCTGGGCGCGCTGGCGCTGTTGATGATCCTCGTGTCGGCCGTGGTGTCTCGTGGGGTGCCGAGCACGCTGGGCCGCCGGCTGCTCGCCGGGGGCGCCCCGTTGTTCGTGGTGGGAGGGGGCGCGCTCTTGGGCTGGGCGTTGCACGCGCTGGCCGCGAAGGTGTCGGGCAACGCCGACCCCTCGTACGCCACGCCAGCGGTCCTCCGTGGAGCGCTCGCGCTCGGGGTCGGCGCGGTGACGGTGCTGGCCTCGCGTGCCGCGGGCCCGCGGCTGATGGCGTTGTCGGCGTGGAGCTGGTTGGCGGGGCTGGCCGCCCTCACCGCCGTCCTGGCGCCTGGCGCGAGCCCGATGTTCCTCTTTCCGGCGCTCGTCGCCGCGCCGCTGGTGCTGGGGCAGAGCCGTCGGGCCGAGGCCTGGCGCGGGCTGGCGGGGACTCTCGCGCTCGCCGTCGCGTCGTTCGCCGCGCTGCTCCACTGGCTGCCGCTCGCCCGGCTGTTGGAGCCGGTGCAGGGCTTGTCGCTGCACCCGGCGTTCACGGTGCCGGTGGGGTTCGCCGCGGTGTCGGCGCTCCCGCTGCTCGCGGCGCTCGAATGGAGCCGACGGGCGTGGCTTCTCACCGCGAGCCTGTTGGCCGCGCTGGCGCTCGGCGCCGCGTTCACCGCGGGGCTTGTGCCGGCGTACAGCCCCGACGCGCCGCAGCGGCTCAACCTCACCTGGGTGGACGATCACGTCGCCGGCAGAGGCCGCTGGGTCATCGACACTCCGGGCGCGCTCCCGACCACCTTCAAGCAAGTGGCGCCGTTCTCAGAGACCCGTGAGCGCGCCTGGCCGGTGGCCTTCAGCGAAGCCTTCATCGCCGAGGCCGGGCCCACCCGGAGCCCGCCGCCGACCGCGTCGTTCACCACCACCGTCGAAGGGCAGGGGCGGGCCGTGCGGCTGGTCTTCGACGACGTGCTCGAGGCCGATCGGCGCTTCGTGGTGATCCCCCGCGGCGCGGGGCTGACGCGCCTCGAGGTCGATGGGTTCGGGTACACGCCCAAGGCCTCGAGCGGCGCGAACGCCGGCACCCTCTACGCCTGCTGCACGCGCGACTGCGGGGGCACGGCGGTGACGCTGCACTTCGACTCGATGCGGCCGGTCGACGTCTGGGTGGCGCAGCAGCGCTACCAACTGCCTCACGACGCTGCCCCGCTGATCGCCGCGCGGCCACCCAACGCGACGCCCTCGCAGACTGGCGACACCACGGTGGGCTTCTCGAAGGTGAGGCTCCCGTGAGTCTGCTCACTTCTTGCGCTGCGGGTACGGGGTCTGGCCGCGCGCGAGCATCTCGACGAACGCCGCGACGCGCTTCTTCTTGCCGGCCTCGGTCTTGAGGTTGTGCACCCGAAAGGCGAGGGCGAAGCGGTTCTGCGCGCTGAGCGTCGCGAAGGCCTGACGCGCTCGAGGGTTGGCGTCGATCGCGGCCTGGAGCTCGTCGGGGGTCTTCAAGCCCTTGCCGCTCCCGTAGGCGCGCGCCCAGCGGCCGTCGGCCTTCGCGGCCTCCACCTCACGCAGGCCGTGTGCGGTCATCTGACCGCTGGCGACGAGCCGCGCGACGTTGTCGACGTTGATCTGGCTCCAGGTGCTCTTCTTGCCTCGCGGGGTGTAGCGCTGCAGGTAGCTGCGCTCGTCGAAGCGCTTCCTGATGGCGTCGATCCACCCCCAGCAGAGGGCGACGTCGATGGCCTCGCGTGGCGTGATTGAGGCGAGGCCCGAGTCGACCTTGTCGAGCTTGATCCACACCTCGGTCTCGCTCGCGTGGTGCCTGGCGAGCCAGCGCGAGAACCGGGCGGCGTCGGCGAACTCGTGCACCTTGGCGGGGTCGACCGTGACGGGCGGCATGGGCTCTGCGTCGCACGCGTCGGCTGAGGCGAGAAGAGAGAACCGTGGTGCGGGTGCGCGACGCAGCCGTCGACGGCGTGCGGTCCGTGCAACTCGTGGTGCTCCTCTTCCGTTGCTTCGGCGGGCTCCACCAGCACGTCTTCCGCGGCGGAGGCAGTCACGCGATTGGCACGTTCGAGTTCGGGGTTGGAGCCGTCGCGGCCCCTGCTTCTGAAAAGACAAGCCCCGGAAACCTTTCGGCTTCCGGGGCTCGTTCTCTGCGAGGAGTAGGGGACTTGAACCCCTGACCTTCGGCGTGACAGGCCGACGTTCTAACCAGCTGAACTAACTCCCCAAATGGAGCTGCTTATTCACTTGTCCTACCTCAGCTTAGGCGGAGCAGGTTTCGAACCTGCGACCCTCGCCGTGTAAGGGCGACGCTCTACCGCTGAGCTATCCGCCCTGCTCAGCCCTGCTTTCGACCGCGCGGTTTCTACGTTTCGAGGCCCCGTGTGTCAACCGCGATCCACCGACTCGCCAGTCTTCGAGGCCTGACGAGCCCGCCTACGGGGTGACGACACCGAGGTTGGGGGTGCCGGTGAGGTCTCCGCGGAAGCCGTCCCACGCGTTGCCCAGGCCGTTGGCGCCGTTGCCGTCGTTGTCGGCGTAGCACCAGGTGCCCCCGTCATCGAGGCTGAACCGGAAGGCGTAGTTCGGGTTGCCCGCGTCGGGCCGGTAGTCCACCGCGTACTCGTTGTTGTTCTGGTCGGGCGGAAGGCCGAAGCCCAGGAAGGGCGCGGGGCTCCACTGCCAGGCCAGCGCGGGCTCGTTGTTGCGCGCGCCGATGCCGAATTGGGCGCGGACGGGCGCGCCGGCGTCGGGCGTCAGCCCGCTCTGGAACACCTGCCCGTAGACCCGCGAGGTGCCCGCGTCGAGCGACACGGTGTACGGGAACTGCAGCTTGCAGAACTGAATCGAGGTGTGGCGCTCCACCGTCACGTTGTACTGCTGCGACACCTCGTAGCCGTTCTGATCCGAGCCGTTGAGGTCGCAGTACGTCCACGTCATGCCGTCGTCGGCCGACACCCGCGCCGAGACCGCGCGCAGGCCCGTGTACGACGGCTGGAAGGTGAGCCCGTAGACGTCTCGGCCGCTCACGTCGTTGAGGTAGGTCGCGTTGGCCCAGCCCCACAGCGGGCTCGTCGACGCGTCGTCCTGCGCGCCCATGCCGATCTGCGCCCGCAGCCCGGGCGCCGCGCCTGGAGCCGCCGTGCCGGTGCCCGCGACGTTCACGCTCACGCTCAAGGGGCTGCCGCTGGCGAGCATGAAGGCGCTGGGGGTGAGCAGCTGGCAGGCCGAGATGGCCACCGAGTTCGAGACCGTCAGCTGCGCCGCCATCGCGCTGGAGTAGCCGTTCTGCTGCCCGTCGCGATCGCAGTACACGAAGGGCCGCGCGCCCACGCGGAAGCGGAAGGCCACGTCGTAGGTCGCCAGCGCGCCCGGCGCCGTGAAGCTCCCGGCGTAGCGATCGAAGGCCATCGCGTCGGCGTCGAAGGCCGCGGCGGTCCACGAGGTCCACGTCGAGGGCAGCGAGCCGATGGGGCCGTAGCCGATCTCGGCCGTCACCCCTGCGCCCTGGCCCATCGCCTCGGTCAACGTCGGCACCCGCACCCGCGCCAGGTACGGCGTCGCCAGCGGCATCGAGGGCGCCGAGGTGAGGGCGGTGGTGTCCACGAAGCACTCGTCGACGTCGAAGGCCCGCGCGGTGAGCCCGCCGGCCTGGGCGGCCTGGTAGCCGTTCGAGGCGCCATCACGATCGCAGTACGTCCACGCGCCGCTCTGGTAGCGCACGCGGTACGCGTAGCTGTAGGCGCCCGGCGCCGGCCCGGTGAGGCGGCTCTGGTACTCGGCCCCGCCGCCCATCACCGGCACGTTGAAGGTCGCCGCCGTCCACGACCAGCCGGCGTCAGGCGCCGACGGGTCGCCGCCATCGGGCCCGAAGCCCAGCTCCGCCTCGAGGCCGGCGGGCGCTCCTGCGTCGGCCGCGACCGACGTCACGCCCGGCGCGAACACCTGGCCGAACACCAGCTCGCTGGGGCGGCCCTGGTAGGTCGTCAGCGCCGCGGGGAACTGCAGGCGGCACTCGTCGAAGCTGAAGGGCGCCACCCGGAAGACGCCGGTCTGGTTGTTCTGGAACCCGTTCTGGCTGCCGTCGAGATCGCAGTAGGTGTACGCCCCCGAGGCCAGGCGCGCGCGAAAGGCGAAGGCGTAGGTGCCCAGCGGCGAGGCGGGCAGGCGCGCCTGGAACTCGGCGCCGCCGCCCATCACCTCGACGTTGAAGGTGGCCGGCCCCCAGCTCCACGAGGCCTGATCGGGCATGACGCCGCCGGGGCCGGTGCCGAGCTCCATGGTGATCATCGCGGGCGCCCCGCCGTCGAGCCGATCGGTGATGCCGCCGGCGAAGACCCGGCCGTACGCGATCGGCCCGGCCTCTCCGACGAGCGCCTGCGCCGCGTTGGGGAACTGGAGCACGCAGCTGTCGACGCCCGGGGTCGAGACCGTCAGCGTGCCAGACTGCGCCTCGTTGAACGGGGTGGGCGAGGGGCCGTCGTTGACGCAGTAGGTGAAGGCGCCGTCGTCGAGGTTGAAGCGCCAGGCGAAGCGGTAGGTGCCTTCTCCGGGGTTGGGCAGCGTCGCCTGCCACTCGTCGTTGTTGCCCACGTCCACGTTGTAGGCGCCGTCGACCCACGTCCACGTCGAGGGGCTGGTGCCCATCGCGCCGTAGCCGAGCTGGCCCTTCACGCCGGCGCCCGCGCCCATCGGCTCGGTGCGGCCCATCGAGAAGACCTGCGCGAAGATGGTGGGGCCCGTCTGGGTGCCGCGCAGGGTGACGACGGGCGGCGCCATCGCGGGCGTGCGGCCACCCATGCGACACCAGTCGACGCCCCTGGGCTCGACGGCGAGGCGGGCGAGCTGCGCCTCCTGAACGCCGTTGGCGAGGCCGTCGCGATCGGCGAGCCGCCAGGTCGCGCCGTTGTCGGTCGAGAAGCGGGCGGCCAGGCGGTACGTCACGCCGGTCGTCGTCGCGCCAGGTACCGTCACCGTCGCGCCGTAGACGTCGCGCGCCGTGTCGCCGGCCATCGCGCCGTCGGCGTCGGCCGAGTACGTGGCGTCGGTCCACGTGAAGTCGGCGTCGGAGGGCGGCGTGGAGAGCGTGCGCGCGAAGCCCACCTGGCCCCGAACGCCCGTGCCCTGGCCTGCGCCCTTCGTCACCATCGGCACCTCGACCTGCGCGTTCACGCCCACCTGCACCATGGCGGCGCCGGTGCGATCGGTGGTGTCGGCGGGCAGGGTGACGATCGCCTCGGTGATGGTGCGCCCCGCGGGCGCCTCGAAGGTGAAGGCGTCGGGCAGCGCGCCGCTGGCGCCGTCGGGGTTGGTGACGGTGACGGCCACGCGGCCTGCGTTGGTGACGGCGGGGGTGCGCACGGTGAGCCGCAGCGCGTTCTGCACCACCACCTGCACCCCGGGCGCGTCGCCGAACGTCACGGTGGCGCCGTCGACGAAGCGCGAGCCGTTGATGGTGACGGTGGTGCCGCCTGTCATCGGGCCGCTCGTCGGCGAGACCGACATCACCGTCGGCGGAATGGCGGCGCCGGCGTCAGGCCGGTTCGTCGGGCCAGGGCAGGCGAAGGCGAGGGGCAGCACTCCGAGCACGGCGAGGCGAAGGCGCATGGGCGCCGTGTACCAACCTCCCTGCGTCGCGCAACAGGGGGCTCAGTCGCGCGGCTCGAAGCGCAGCACCAGGTGCTCCATCAGCTCGAGGCGATCGCCCGGCACCAGCGCGGCGTTGAAGAACTCCATGCCGTTGATCTTGAGCTCGTCGCTGCGCGGCGCGCCGTGGCGCCACGTGAGGAACCAGCGCCCGTCGTGGAAGGCGAAGTCCCACGAGGGCCACGAGTCGTAGCGCGGCCAGACCGGCCGCTCGAAGCGCACCTTGCGGGGGAAGACGCGCACCCGCAGCCCCTCGGCCAGCTCCAGCCCATCACCGTCGAAGCCCTCGAGGGCGATGGCGTCAGACGTCTGCTCCACCACCAACCGCGCGCGCTCGGTGCGGCGGAACAGGGGGGCGCGGGCCAGCCGCGGGGTGCGCTCGTGCAGCGCCTGGGGCGTCACCAGCGGGGGCGGCTCGGGCATCACGCCGAAGTGGAGGCGCGTCAGCCACCGCGGGAAGGGCAGCGTGAGGAGGTCGTTCGAGAGCGCCGTCAGCTCGGCGGCCGACGCGTCGGGCTCGAGCCGCGGGAGATCGAGCGAGAGCTCCTCGAGGAAGCGGGCCTCGCGCGAGACCAGCACCTCGAGCAGCGCCTCCCGCCACGCGACGGCGTGCGCCCACTCGGGCCGGGTGATCGAGACGCGCCGGAGCACCCCGTGGCGCCAGTGCGTGCCGACCCAGGTGTGCGGCGAGAGCGGCGTCGCGGCGCGGTGGCCCAGCTGCGCGGTGAGCTGCCCGCCCAGGGGATCGCCGTGATCGAGCAGCCGGTCGGCCAGCACCGCCCAGTGCGCCGAGCGCTCCCACTCATCGACCGCGCGCCGCTCGAGCTCCAGCTCGCGATGCGTCGGCGCGGCCTCGAGGTGGGCGCCGCCCACGGGGCTCCACAGCACGTCGCCGTCTTCGAGCTGGTACCGGCTCTGGGCGGGCACCAGCACCTCGCTGCCCAGCCGCCGCCGCACGCTCACCTGGGCGCCGTCGGTCTCGAGCAGCCACCCGTGCTCGGCCCGGAACACGCGCAGCCCCTTCGGGTCGAGCGCGGCCAGCGGGGTGATGGAGAGCGGAGCGAGGCCCAGCGCGCGGAACATCGGCGCTGATGGTGACGCCCCCGGGCGGCGGGCGCCACAAACTCGTCAGTCGGCGCAGATCTTCAGCGCGTCGCTCACGTCGGCCTGCCCGGCGAGCACCTGGCACGCGGCGACCCGGAACGAGGTGCTGTCGTTCTTCTTGAGCTTCTCGGCGACGGGCTTCTTCAGCTGGGCCGCGCAGCGGGTCGTCACCAGCGGCTTCACCTCGTCGAGCCAGCTCTTGTAGTCGATGAGCTCGATCACCACGTCCACCAGCTTCGGGTCGGCGCAGACCGCGTCGCCGTCGCGCTGGAAGGCCAGGGCGTAGAGGGGCCAGGCGCTCGAGGCCACCAGCCGCGCCGCCACCACGTCTCTGGCGAAGCGCTGGGCGAGGCCCTTCGTCGTGGTGTCCTTCTCGACGAAGGCGACGATCTTCGGCACCCACTGCTCGTCGCTCGTGGCGTGGCGGTAGTTCGAGTACGTCCACTTGAAGGCGGTGACGCCGACGTCGGCGCGCTTCTGCCACCAGGCCGCCGACTTCTTGAGCGAGGGGTAGCTCTCGAGCTGCGCGTCGATGGTGGCGAGCAGGTGCTCCGCGGCCCGGGCGTCCTTCAGCTCGACGCTCAGCTCCTTGAGGCTGGCGCGCTCGACGAAGCCCTCCCACTCTTCGTCGCGCTCCACGGGCTGCACGTCTTTGAGGCGGCCCACCATCTCGGCGTAGTTCTGCTGCTTCTCGAGGGCGCGCAGGTTCTCGTAGGCGGCGGACTTCGCGGTGGCGCAACCAACGAGGAACAGACAGGGCAGGAGGAGTCGGATCATGTCGGCGGGAAGATGCAGCACCCCGCCGAAACGTGCACGCCTAACCCTTCACGGCCCCCGCGGTGAGCCCGCCCACGAGGAACTTCTGGAGCGCGAAGAACAGGGCCATCACCGGCGCCGACACCAGCAGCGCCCCGGCGGCGAAGTGGCCCCACTCGGTCTTCCACTCACCCACGTACTGCTGGAGCGCGACCGGCAGGGTGAAGCGCGCGGCGTCGTTGATGAGCGTCGCGGCGAGGATGAACTCGTTCCACGCCGTCATGAAGCTGAAGAGCGCGGTCACCGCGAGCGCGGGGCGGGCCAGCGGCAGCACCACCTTCCAGAACACCTGCCAGGGCGACGCGCCGTCCATCACGGCGGCCTCTTCGAGCTCCCGGGGAATGGTGTCGAAGTAGCCCTTGAGCATCCACACGCAGAAGGGGAGCGACGAGGTCGAATAGACGAGCACCAGGCCGCCCCACGAGTCGAGCAGGCCCAGCGCCTGGAGCAGCCCGTAGAGCGGCACCAGCATCAGCGTCGCGGGGAACATCTGCGTCACCAGCAGGGTCTGCATGCCGGCGTCTTTGCCGGGGAAGCGGAAGCGCGAGAGCGCGTAGGCGGCCGTCACCGCCAGCGACAGGCCCACCAGCGTGGTGAGGCCCGAGACGAAGACCGAGGCGAAGAGCTGCCGGCCGAACAGCCAGCGCCCCTGCGAGTCGGTTGACGAGAGCACGTCGCGGAAGTGCTCGAGGGTGATCGCCTCGGGCAGCGGGTTGATCGACAGCGACAGCGACTGGGTCGGCGAGAGCGCCAGCTTGGCGACCCACAGCACCGGGTAGAGCGACGCCGCGCAGGCCAGCACCAGGCCCATGTGGATCAGCGCCACCGTCAGGCCCGAGCGCTTCACGCCGCCTCCGGGCCCGAGAGCCGCTTCGTCACCCGCGTCCACGCCAGCAGCACGAAGAAGATGAGCACCGAGTACGCGGCCGCGAACCCGTACTGCTCGTTGCGCTGAAAGGCCCAGCGGTAGGCCTCGCTCACCAGAATGTCGGTCGCGCCGCCCGGCTCCCCGCCCGACACCAGGTAGATGATGTTGAACATGTTGAACGTCCACACCGAGCCGAGGATGACCGACGGCAGCAGCGCGGGCTTCAGCAGGGGCAGGGTGATGCGGCGAAACTGCGTCCACTTCGAGGCGCCGTCGACCTCGGCCGCCTCGTAGAGATCCTGGGGGATCGACTGCAGCGCGCCCAGCGACACCACCATCATGAAGGGGAAGCCCAGCCAGGTGTTGGTGATGACGTTGGCGGCGAACGAGGTCGAGAAGTGGGTGAACCAGCTGACCGGCTCGAGCCCCACCGCGGCCAGCAGCCCGTTGATGGCGCCGAACTGCTGGTGGAACATGCCCTTCCACATCAGCGCGGTGATGTAGTTGGGCACCGCCCACGGCACGATGAGGATGACGCGGTAGACGCCGCGCAGCTTGAGCAGCGGGTCCTTGAGCAAGATGGCGAGGAACAGGCCCAGGCTGACGTGCAGCGCCACGTTCACGAACGTCCACGCGATGGTGACGGCGAGGGTGAACCAGAACGAGAGCGGCTCGGTGACGCGGTAGCCCTTCGAGGTGACGATGTCGACGAAGTTGGCCAGGCCCACGAACGAGTACTCGCCGGCGTCGTGGTGGAAGAAGGCCAGCGAGATGCCGACTGCGAAGGGAATGATGATCAGCACGCCGATGCCGACCGCCGCTGGCGCGACGTAGGTCAGCCCGCGGGCCGCTTCGGGGTAGCGCCTGGCGAACGCCTGCGCGGGGCCCCGCGTCTTCCACTGCCACCCGGCGAAGGCGGCGAGCGCGGCGACCAGCAGCGCCAGGTAGGGCGCCGGGTTCGCGTCGGCGGGCCGCTCGCGGTTGAGCGCGCGGAAGCGGCGCTCGGCCAACGCGCCCGCCTGCTCGGGCAACACCTCGCCCTGGAGCACCCCGCGCAGCGCCAGCTTCATCGGCTCCCACACGCGCGCCATCTCGAGGGTGTTGGGGGTGGGCATCGCCCGCTCGGCCACGTCCCGGAAGGCCGAGATGATCGCGTCCTTCTGCACCTCGGGGCGGTCGTAGGCGGCCTTCTCTGCGGGGATCTGGCCGCCCGGGTCGACGCGCAGCAAGGTGGCCTCGCCGAGCGACAGGTACTTCGCCAGCGCGTGCGCCTGCTCCGGGTTCGACGAGCGCGCCGACACCATCGCCGCCTCGACCCCGAGCCACGGCGCCAGCGGCAGCCCCGTCTCGCTCACCGTCGGCAGCGGCGCGATGCGGTACGACACCGACTTGTCGATCTCTCCCGTGAACCAGGGGCCCGAGATCACCATCGCGGCGCGCCCGTCGTTGAAGAGCGACTTCACCAGCGCGCCCGAGACCTCTTTGGGCATGAAGCCGCGGTCCTGGAGCGACTTCACGAAGGCCAGCGACCTCGCCATGCCCGGCGTGTCGAGCGTCGCGCGGCCGGCCTCGTCGAAGAGCTTCGCGCCGAAGCCGAAGACGAAGGGCGCGTGCAGGTAGAAGTCTCCGGCGGCGTAGGCGAGCCCGAAGCGGTGGTTGGCCGGGTCGGTCACCGTCGCCAGCTGCTGGAGCAGCTCGTCGGTGGTCGTCGGCGCGGTCGTCACCAGCGCCGTGTTGATGAAGAGCGCGAGCGTCTTGAGCGACAGCGGGTACCCGTACAGCTCGCCGTCGACCTCGAGCGCGTCGACGGTGCTGGCGAAGTAGCGGTCGCGCGCCAGGCGCGTGGTGGTGGGCGCCACCACCTTGAGGCGGTGGAACTGACGCAGCCGCTCGTGCGCGAAGATGAAGACGTCGGGGCCGGCGCCGTGGGGGATCGCGCTGGTCAGCTTCGACGAGAAGGCGTCGTAGGGCACCGAGAGCAGCTCGACCTGCACGCCGGTCTCGGCCGAGAACTTCTTCACCGCCGCTTCGATGGCCTGCTCTTCGCCACCCCGGTACGCGTGCCAGAGCTTGAGGGGCCGGTCGGCGAGGGCCTCGACGGCGAGCAGCGCGACCAGCAGCGCCCACGCCTTCACCGATGGGCCTCGGGGTGCCAGAGCGCCTTCGCGCCGTCGGTCGAGAAGACGTGCAGCGCGTCGTTGAGCGCCTTCACCTTCACCTGCTGCCCCACGTCCACCGGGAGCGTGCCGTCGAAGCGCGCCGTCAGCGGCCCCGAGGCGGTCTTCAGAAAGGCGTAGCCATCGAAGCCCAGCCGCTCGACCGCCTCGACCTCGCCCGAGAAGGGGCCGTCGGTGGCGACGATCAGCTCTTGAGGACGCAGGCCCAGCTTCACCTCTCCGGTCGCGTCGCCCACCGAGGGCAGGGTGAAGCCGGTGCCGACGAACGCGCCGCCGTCGCGACGCGCGTCGAGCAGGTTCATCGAGGGCGAGCCGAGGAAGGTGGCGACGAAGGTGTTGGCCGGCCGGTGGTACAGCTCGAGCGGCGGCCCCAGCTGCTGCAAGACGCCCTTGTGGAAGACGGCCACCCGCGTCGCCAGGGTCATCGCTTCGACCTGATCGTGGGTGACGTAGATCATCGTCACGCCCAGCTGCCGGTGCAGGCGGGCCAGCTCGCCGCGCATCTGCACGCGCAGCGCGGTGTCGAGGTTCGAGAGCGGCTCATCGAAGAGGAACAGCTGCGGGCGGCGAACGATCACCCGGCCCATGGCGACGCGCTGGCGCTGGCCTCCCGAGAGGGCCTTGGGCTTGCGGTCGAGCAGCGGCCCCAGCTCGAGCATGCGGGCGGCCTCGGCCACGCGGGCGTCGATGTCGGCGCGCGGCATCTTCCGCAGCTCGAGCCCGAAGGCCAGGTTCTCGCGCACCGTCATGTGCGGGTAGAGCGCGTAGCTCTGAAACACCATGCCCACGTCGCGATCGCGCGGCGGCACGTTGGTCATGTCTTTGCCGTCGACGAGCACCTGGCCCGAGTCCACCTGCTCGAGGCCGGCGATGACGCGCAGCAACGTCGTCTTGCCGCAGCCCGAGGGGCCCACCATCACCAGGAACTCGCCCGGCGCGACCTCGAGATCGACCCCCTTCACCACGGGGTTGTCGCCGTAGCTCTTCTTGATGCCGACCAGTCGCAGCCCAGACACGGCCGGGGAAGGTACTTGAGCGCGGGCGGGGCGGTGCGTCTTTCTGCAGCGCCGACGCCCGGCGTCACGAGGTGTGCGCGTGGTCGGTCAGGGCGCGCCCCTGAGTCGGGCCGCGAGCCGAGCGCGGAGCGTCAGCAGGTGCGCTGGCGCCGACGACGGGTACTCGCGTGTCCACAAGCTCGCCTCGACCGGCTTGCCCTCTTCCAGCACCACCCACGACGCCGGCACGCAGACCTTCGGCAACCAGGCCACCAACGCCAACCGCTCGCTGAGGCTCGTGAGGAGCGCGAGGCTCGGGGCGCGAAGCTGCGCGTCGGCGCGCTGAAAGGGCGCTCCGTCGAGACACGCCACCCTGGCTCTTTGGGTTCGCGGCGGGCCGGCCAGCACGACCTCGAGCGCCGGCAAGGGCAGGACGTCGAGGCCGGGCCCTCGAAGCGGGAGGTGCGTCAGCACCGCGTCGAGCTCCCCTCGTCGCAGCGCGTCTCCGCCTGTCTCTGCCGTCACCTCCCGGAGCTCCATCGGCCAACCTGGGGTCACCTCGATGGCGGCGTCGCACAGCAACGAGGGCAGCACA
The DNA here is from genome assembly GCA_014879945.1 of Myxococcus sp. Lineage (GTDB taxonomy): Bacteria > Myxococcota > Myxococcia > Myxococcales > Myxococcaceae > Xiheimicrobium. The sequence goes on along the minus strand of JACSRE010000096.1, from coordinate 15,880 downwards.
GGGCCGACGGCTCCGGCGAGCAGCCGATCGTCGCCGCTCTGCGGGAGCCCGTCGTGAACCAGCCGCATGGACCGGTTCGCATGAAGCCTGGCCTCGACCAGTTCCTCGCGCAGCTCTCGGGTCTCTTGAACGGCCAGCGCACCGCGCGCGAGGTCGAGGCCGTGTTGGGCCCGTCGGCCTCGGGCACCGCGCGACTGGGGCTGTACGCGACGCTCGCCCAGCGGCAACAGGCCCAGGCGATCGACGAGTTCTACGCGGCGGTTCGGGTGGCTGCGCAGCCGGGCTCGTACCCAGCGCTCCGTGACGCGTACCTCGCGGCGCACCCGCCCGCGCACTGGCAGCCGGCGCGCGCGGCCGAGCACTTCCCGGCCTTCCTCGAGCAGCGGCGCGCGCCGCCCGCGCTGGTCGAGCTGGCCGACTTCGCGTGGACGCGACACCTCGCGCTGTCGTCGGCGAGCGCCGGCGAGGCGCGGGGGCTCGTGGTTCGCCACTACACCTTCGCGGTCAAGCAGTTCTCGAACGAGGTGGAGCGAGACGGCCGAAGCCGCGGCGAGCCTGCGCCCCACGCAGAGACGTGGCTGCTGGGGCGCTCGGTTTCGACCGAGTCGCTGGTGCTCGTCGAGCCGTCGCTCGCGGCCCTCGTGGTGGTCGAGGTGCTGCAGTCGGGCGCGTGGTCGAAGGACCTGCCCGAGCTCTCGCGAGAGGCCCTCGCCTCCGAAGCCGACGCCTTGCGGGGCCTGGGGCTGCTCTCGCCGCGAGAGCGCGCGCGCCTCGAGGTGCTCTTGCCATGAGGCCGCTGGCGCTCTTCCCGGTCATGCTCCTGGCCTGCTGCCGGAGCGCGCCCAGCGTGCCGGAGGGCATGGAGTGGGTGACCGCCTCGGCCGAGCCTCGCCAGTGGAGCGGGGCGGAGGTGCTGCGCCTGGTGACCCCAGTGAGGCCGCCCACCTCAGCCGATCGCCGGGCCCACATTCTCGTCGCGCTGCGGTTGCCAACGGGCGCCACGCTGCCGACGATGGTGGACGAGCGGGGGCGCGCGTCCCTGGTGATGCCAGTCGGAGCGATCGCCAGCCGTGTCGAGTTCGCGGGGAGCACCGACGCCGACGACGAGCCCGCCGCCGACTGGCGGGTGCTCGACGTGCGGGAGTTCGAGTGGCGCGGCGCAGGTCTCTCCTGCGTGGTGCTGCGCCCCGCGGCGGGGGCGCTGGCCGGGCTGCGGTGGCCGTGTGGCGATGACGCGCGGGCAGGGCAGGTGCTCGCGGAGCAGGTACTCACCCGCCGCTTCGACGCGCCGGCCGACCCGCCGCAGCGCGCCCAGGCCGCCGAGCACCTGGCGCGCATCAATGGCTGCGCGGCATGTCACGCGCGCAACAAGGCGGAGGACCGCTCTTCGTCGGCGCTGGTTCAGCGAGGCACCGACGCGCTGGGGCTCTTTTCTTTCCGTTCGCTCTTCGCGGACGACGACCCGGTCGAGCGCTACCGGCCGGTTGACGCCAACGCCAGCGACCCGCACCTGACGCCGGTGTGCCCCGGCAGCGAGCTCGACCCAGAGGCCGCGCGGTGCCGTGATGGGCTGCGCGCGAAGCTCCGGCTCGACGTGGCCCGCGGGCGGGCCGACTGGTCGCGGCACGTTCAGCGGGTCTGCGCTTCACGGCGTGCCCTCGCCGAGCGGCTCGACGAAGCCGGCCGGGTGGCCTGGGCCGACGCCCTCGCGGCCTGTGACTGAGCGGGGAACCGGCGGGCGGCTATGCCCGTACACGCCGCATCTGGTACAGCACGACGGCAGACTCCTCTTCTTCGCGAGCCCTGATGCGCCTCATTCAGTTTCTCTTCGTCTCGTTCCTCGCCCTCTCGTGCACCCCTGGCACCAGCGCCCGGCTGTACCAGACGCAAGACAAGGCGCCGTCGCTCAACGCCCAGGCCATCGAGAACCTCTCGCACATGGGCCCGACGCTCATCGACAAGGGCATCAACTTCGCCGTCTACTCCGAGCGCGCCGAGCGCATCGAGCTGCTGCTGTTCGACAACCCCGAGTCGAACACCGCCACCCGCCAGTTCCCCATGAAGCGCTTCGGCGACGTGTGGAACCTGTACGTCGAAGGCATCGGCGTCGGGCAGCACTACGGCTTCATCACCTTCGGCCCCAACTGGCCCTACCAGCCCGACTTCGTGCCCGGCACCATCAAGGGCTTCAAGGCCGACGTCGACGCCGACGGCAACCGCATGAACCCGAACAAGCTGCTGTTCGACCCGTACGGCAAGGCGCTCCACCGCGATCACGACTGGAGCAAGGGCAGCGTCGCCACCGGCCCCAAGCGCACCGAGTCCACCTACGCGGCGGCCTCGAAGTCGGTGGTGGTCAAGAGCACCTACGTGTGGAGCGAGAACGAGCGCGCCTACCGCGAGAAGCGGCAGATCGCGACCACGCCCGGCCACCGGTGGAACGACATCATCATGTATGAGCTGCACCCCAAGGGCTTCACCGCCAGCCCCGCCTCGGGCGTCGAGCACCCCGGCACCTGGCGCGGCCTGGGCGAGAAGGCGGCGTACCTGAAGGAGCTCGGCGTCACCGGCATTCACATCATGCCGCCCTTCGAGAAGCCGGTCGACGGCGGCTACTGGGGCTACTCCACCTTGAGCTTCTTCATCGCCGAGAACACCTACTCGTGGAAGCGCGAGGGCGCCGAGATCATCGACGAGTTCAAGTGGATGATCGACGAGCTCCACAAGCAGGACATCGAGGTCTACCTCGACGTCGTCTACAACCACACCGGCGAGGGCGGCTTCTGGCGCCAGAAGCTCGAGTTCGACTTCAACCCCGACCCGTGGGTGACCAACGCGTCGCTCACCAACTTCGACCCCGAAGAGGTGGTGGGCCTCTTCACCATGCGCGGCTTCGACAACAACGCGTACTACGGGCTCGATCCGAACAACCGCAAGCAGTACTGGAACAACTCGGGCGTCGGCAACCAGACGCGCCCCAACCACAAGCCGTTTCGCCGGCTGATCATGGACTCGCTGCGCTACTGGGTCGACGAGATGCACGTCGACGGGTTCCGCTTCGATCTCGCCCCGGTGCTGGGCGAGCGTGACGGCGAGTACTGGGTGTGGGACGACCCGAAGAACACCGTGCTGCAGGACATCGCCGACGACCCGCTGCTCCAGAAGTACAACACCCGCCTCATCTCGGAGCCCTGGGCGGCCGGCGGCTACGATCTCGGCAAGAGCTTCAACGGGCCCAACAACAACGAGCTCGCCAACGGCTTCGGCACCCGCATCGGCCTCTTCCCCGCGTCGTCGAACAAGCCCGGGCACGGCTGGAGCGAGTGGAACGGCCGCTTCCGTGACTGGTGGCGCGCCTTCTGGAACGACGACAACTTCCGCCTCAACTCCACCGAGGTGAAGGACGGCGGCTTCTTCCTCACCGGCTCGTCGGACTGGTACCGCTGGAACAACCGCAAGCCGTACCACTCGGTGAACTTCGTCACCGTGCACGACGGCTTCACCATGTACGATCTGCTCTCGTACGCGAACAAGCAGAACGGCTGCGGCCCGCTCAACCCCATCTGCTGCACCGAGCCCAACTCGTCGTGGTGCGAGAAGGTGTCGGGCGAGTCGAACAACCGCTCCCGCGACTGGGGCCAGGACGAGGGCATGAAGCGGCAGATCATGCGCAACCTCTACGTGGCGATGATGATCAGCCACGGCACGCCGCTCATCTACATGGGCGACGAGTGGCAGCGCACCCAGCTGGGCAACAACAACGCCTACTCGTCACGCGCCGACAACGAGGCCAACTGGATGGACTGGGGCAGCTACCAGGCCCAGGACCACCGGCACCGCATGTTCGACTTCGTCAAGAGCATCATCCAGTTCCGCAAGGATCACGCGTACGCCTTCGCGCCCACCGAGTACGGCCCGGGTGAGGGCGCCGCGGCGCCCTTCTCGTGGAAGAGCCCGGGCAACACCGAGCCGCCCAACTGGGGCTCCAAGCAGCTCATGCTCCACTACTACGACAAGACCAGGGGCCCCGAGCTCGCCATCCTCATCAACGGCGAGACCTTCGACGTGCCCTTCACCCTGCCGGGCGGCCGCATGTGGACGCGCGTCGTCGACACCCAGGCCTATTGGGACGAGGCGGCGACCCTCTCCACCATGAGCCTGCCCCCCCGCAAGTCGAACAACATCTGGCTCACCGCGCCCACGCCGGTCTCCGGCCAGTACACCCTCAAGCCGCGCAGCGTCGTCATTCTCGAGTCGAAGTGAGGCTGATTAAGCAGGTGGTGTAAAATAGCGCTCACGTCGTAACCCCGCCCACTGTCACTGGTTTTCGACACAGGGGGGCTTGGCGGCGGCGCTCGACTTTGGGACAACCGAGGGCCTGCAGCGACCCCTGGGGGGAGGCCCTATGAACGTCGAAATCTACGTGAGCAGACGACCCGGTTACACCCAGGCACGCCGGCACGACCGCGTGCCGGCCACCTTTCCCGTGCAGGTGGTCTCGAGCAGCAGCCTGCGCCTGGCCGATGAAGCCCGCGATGTCAGCGAGGGCGGGGTCGGCGTGGCCACCACCTGTCCGCTGACGCCGATGAGCCTGGTGCCGGTGCGGCTCGAGCTGCCCACCTCACGGGAGCCCATCGAGGTGCTCGGGCGCGTGATGTGGGCCACCGACTCGGCGATGGGCCTGCGCTTCGAGCAGCCCGACATGCGGCTGTCCGACTCCATCGGGCGGCTGCGCGCGGCGCTCGACCGGCTCTGAATTCGAGGCTGGGGGCCGAGCGGGGCGTGGGCTATCTGTTCGGCCCGCGTGCCTCGCTCACTCTTCGTCGCTCTCCTCGTCGTCTCTGGCCTGGCCTTCGCGCAGGCGCCCGACAGCCGTGTCAGCGCCGGTGGCTATTTCCGCATCAGCGCGCGCCCTGACTTCCAGGGCGGCAACGGGCGGCTGGGCTTCTGGAACCTCTATGGCCGGTTGCTGAACGAGGGCACCTACGCGGCGCTCGAGATGAAGCTCGACCTGCTGCAGGCGCCCCCCGGCACCACCGACATCTGGGCCAGCCTGCACGCGCGCATCGAGGGCGGCACGGTGTCGACCGCCGACCCGCTCAACGGCTTCTTGAGCAACTTCCGCCTCTCGCAGCTGTACGCGCGCGCCGGCAACATCCTGGCGCCCAACATCGTCTGGCAGCTCGGCACCCAGCAGTTCTTCTTCGGCGATCTGGGCCTCTACGACTTCCGGCCGGCGCAGCTCTTCGAAGACACCATCGGGCTGTCGGGGCGGTACCTGAGCGAGCACGTCGACGTGCTGCTCACCGTGGGCGACTCGGGCTTCACCAGCCGCGGCACCCAGTACGTGCCGATCCTCACCGCGGGCGGCGCGGTGCGGGTGCACGTCAACGATCACTTCGAGTTCGGCGGCGGCGGGCAGCTGGGCCTCGAGCCCTTCATCGCCGGCAACCGCTTCTCGTCGTACGTGACGCCCAACGTCCGCTACGAAGACTTCGCCAGGCGCGAGGTGCTGCGGCGGTACCTCGAAGAGCGGCCGGGCATGTTCGATCAGTTCCAGCCGCCCCAGCAGGCGTCAGCCCTGAACACGAGCTGGCGCGCGGTGGGCTACCTGGGCTTCGGCGGCTTCGGCCCGGTGCGGTGGAACAACTTCTTCGCGCGCTACCAACGCCTGCACCCGCAGAACTTCTACACCGACTCGTGGATGGGGCAGTCGGTCACCGTCTACACCGCCGACCTCACCCGCGACCGCTACGTGCTGCAGCTGGGCGACGAGGTGCAGCTCAACCTCATCACCGATCGGCTCGATCTCGCCGTGGCCGGCCTCTACGGCACCGACCGCGACTTCGCCGACACCATCGCCGCCAGCGAGATGAACCGCCAGTACGTCTCGGGCGTGGCGCGCTTCCAGCTGTACCTGACGCGGGTGGTGCACGTGCTCCTCGAGGGCTCGCTCGCCCAGGAGCGCTCGCTCAACGGCAACCTCTTTCGCGGCTCCTTCGACTCGATCTTCCGCTCGACGTCGGGCCTGCCCGACACCCGCGGCCTCGAGTTCGGCGATCAGAACGTGCGCAACACCGTGCAGGTGAAGACCGGCCTGGTGCTCAACCCCACGGGGCGCGGCATCTACACCCGGCCGTCGATTCGCCTGCTCTACGGCTTTCAGTACAGCACCATGCACGCCGCCTTCGGCAACGCCTTCGCCGAGCGCATCGATCAGTTCAACGTCTTCAGCCCCTCGACGACGATCGCGTGGCATCACCTCATCTCGCTCGAGTCGGAAGGGTGGTTCTGATGTCGGCCCGGGTCGTCTGGCTCGTCGTGCTGTTGCTCACGCTCTCGTGCATTCCGAAGGTGCCCCGCCAGCGCCTCGAGAGCGCCACGCCCATCGTCGTCGGCTACGTCGTCGATCCGACGTACTCCGGTGACGCCACCACCGCGCCCGACGCGCTCAAAGAGGCGGTCGCCAGGGCGCTCGAGGAGCGGAACCTCGGCGTGGTCGAGGCGCCCTTCGAGGTGCTCAAGGGCCAGCGCATCACCGACACCCGCAAGGCCGCGCTCAAGGCCTGGCAGCCCGACGCGCCCTATGTGCTGCTGGTGGAGCTGCGGGTGCACTTCTTCTCGCAGCTCGACGGGCGCTACCGCTGGGAGGTCGGCACGGCGCTGACGGTCTCGAAGAACGGCGGCGTCGAGGCGCGCGACGCCTTCGAGCTGCCCGTCATCCTCCAGTACGACCACGAGAAGCAGCGCGCGGCCATCAACGCCGCCTCGTCCGACCTCGCCAGCCGCCTCGGGGGGCTCATCGACGGCCTCCTGGTGCCCTCCGCGGCCCCCGCGGCTGCCGACCCGAACGCGCCGGCCTCGTTTCAGCAGCTCTCGCCGGGGCAGCTGGTGCCGCAGAAGGCAAAGCCGAAAGACGAGCCGAAGCCGAAAGACGAGCCGAAGCCCTCGGGGCGCCGCGCCTCGCCGAGGTCGATCTACTTCGTGATGGTCGATCGGTTTGCCAACGGCGATCGCGCGAACGACGGCGACGCCGACCCTCGAGATCCGCACGCCTTTCACGGCGGCGATCTGAAGGGCCTGCTCTCGAGGCTCGACTGGCTGCAGGAGCTGGGCGTCGACACCGTCTGGCTCTCGCCCGTGTACGGCATGCGCACCACCAAGTGGCACGGCTACGGCTCCTTCCACGGCTACTGGACGTGGGAGCTCGACACGGTGGAGCCGCGGCTGGGAGACGAGGCGACGCTCCGCCAGCTGTCGGACGAGCTGCACCGCCGCGACATGAAGCTGGTGCTCGACCTGGTGCTGAACCACGTGGGGCCCGACGCGCCGCTGGTGAGCGCGAAGCCCGACTGGTTCCACCACAACGGCGGCATCACCGACTGGAACGACCCGGTGCAGCTGACGACCTTCGACGCGCACGGGCTGCCCGACTTCGCGACCGAGCGCCCCGAGGTGTCGAAGTTCCTCACCGACGCGTCTCGGAGGTGGCTTCGAGAAGGCACGGCCTGACGGGTTCCGCCTCGACGCCGTCAAGCACCTGCCCCTGTCGTTCTGGGCGAAGTGGAACGCCGAGCTGAAGGCGGCGGCGCCCCCGAACTTCATGATGCTGGGCGAGCTGCTCGACGGCGACCCCTCGCTGGTGGCCCAGGCGTGGAAGGGCGGCGGCTTCACCTCGATGTTCGACTTCCCCCTGGGCTTCGCGATGGGCGACGTCTTCTGCCGCCAGGAGTCGCCGGCGAAGCTGGCCGCGGTGCTGACCAACGATCGCCGCTACCCGGACCCGTCGCAGCTGGTGACGCTGCTCGACAACCACGACCTGCCGCGCATCGCCAGCGTGTGCGGCGGCGACGTAGAGAAGGTGCGCGCGGCCCTGGCGTTTCTGCTGACCGCGCGGGGCGTGCCGTCGCTCATCTGGGGCACCGAGGTGGGCATGGAGGGCCCGAAGGAGCCCGACAACCGCAAGTCGATGACCTTCACGCCGCACCCGCTCAAGGCCGAGATCGCCTTTTGGCTCGGCGCGCGCAAGGCCAACCCGGCCCTGGCCGAAGGGGTGCCGGTGGTGCTGAGCGTGACGAGTGATGGCGTGGTGCTGGGGCGCGTCACCGACTCGCAGCTCGCGGTCGTCGCGGTGGGCCGAGCCGGCGTGCGGCCGACCTTCACCGCAGGCCCGTGGGGCGAGGCGACCAGGGAGCTGGTTCCTCCCGGCGGCTGGAAGCGGCCGTCGCTGGGCGTGTTCGTCAGCGCGGTGAAGCCCGGCGCGTTCGCGGCGCTCGAGGCGTCGTCCGAGCCGCAGTGGCGCACCGGGGTGAAGAAGCGCGCCATCACCTTCGAGGGCCCGGCGGGCGCGCTGGTGGTCGGCAGCGGCCCTGAGCTGGGTGACTGGAACCCGGCGAAGGCCGTGCGGCTGCCTGCGACGGTCGAGCTGCCGCTGGGCGGGGCGTTCGAGTTCAAGGCCATTCGCCGCGACGGCGACAAGACGGTCTGGGACTCGAAGGCCAACGGCGCGCTCTTCGTCGGTGAAGCAGGGAAGGGCGTGGTGACGCTCACGCCCTCGTTTCCCAGGTAGCCCGCTGGGCTCGGTCGAGAGGAGAGCGCACCCATGAAGCTCCGAGCGCTGCCGTTGGCCCTCGCGCTCATGAAGAGCTCAGCGTGGTGCCAGCCCCGGTGCCTTGAGGAGGCTCGAGGGCGCCTCGGCGCGTTGCGTCAAACTCGTTGACCCGCCAATCAGCGGTCCCTACAAGTCCTCCGTTCGTCGCGTCACCCCAAGGAGGATGCATGGCGAAGGCAGCATCGAACGGGCCCCGTCGGGTGGCCATCGTGAGCGGGTTGCGGACGCCCTTCGTGAAGGCGGCGACGGTGTTCGCGGAGCTGACCGCGCTCGAGCTCGGCCGCATGGTCGTCTCGGAGCTGGTGCAGCGCAGCGAGCTCGACCCCAACGAGATCGACAGCGTGGTGTTCGGCCAGGTCATCCCCGGGCTCACCGCCGCCAGCATCGCGCGCGAGGTGGTGTTGACCTCGGGCCTGCCGCGCAAGATCGAGGCGTACACGGTGGCCCGCGCCTGCGCGACCAGCGTTCAGGCCATGGTGAACGCCGCCAACGCCATCGCCCTCGGCCAGTCTGACGTCGCCATCGCCGGCGGCACCGAGTCGATGAGCGACCCGCCGATCTTCACCAGCCGGCCCCTCGCCCACGCGCTCGCCGAGTCCTCCCGCGCGCGCACGCTGGCCGCGCGCGTGAAGCCGTTTCAGAAGCTGTCTCCGAAAGACCTCATCCCCGTGCCGCCGGCCATCGCCGAGTTCACCACCGGCCTCTCGATGGGCGACTCGGCCGAGAAGATGGCGAAGGAGAACGGCATCACCCGCAAGGACCAGGACGAGATCGCGCTCGCCTCGCACCAGAACGCCGCCCACGCGTGGAGGTCGGGCTACTTCGACGGCCAGGTGATGCACGTGCTGGTGCCGCCGAAGTTCCAGGTGGTCGCCGACAAGGACAACATCGTGCGCGACGACACCTCGCTCGAGGCGCTCTCGGCCCTCAAGCCGGTCTTCGATCGCAAGTACGGCACCGTCACCGCCGGCAACGCCTCACCGCTCACCGACGGCGCCGCCGCGCTGCTCTTGATGAGCGAAGAGAAGGCCAGGGCGCTCGGGTACCAGCCGCTCGGGTACCTGCGCTCCCACGCCTTCGCCGCGACCGACCCGGCGGAGCAGCTCCTCCAGGGCCCCGCCTACGCCGCGCCCATCGCGCTCGACCGCGCCGGCATGACGCTCAAAGACATCGACCTCGTGGACATGCACGAGGCCTTCGCCGCGCAGATCGCCTCGAACCTGCAGGCCTTCGCCTCGAAGTCGTTCGCCGAGAAGCTCGGCCGCAAGGCGCCGCTCGGCGAGGTCGATCGCACCCGGCTCAACGTCACTGGCGGCTCCATCGCCATCGGCCACCCGTTCGCTGCCACCGGCGCGCGGATCATTCACCAGGTCTTGCGCGAGCTGAAGCGCCGCGATCTGGGCACGGCCCTCGTCACCGTCTGCGCCCAGGGTGGTCTGGGCGCCGCCGTCGTCCTGGAGCGAGCATGAGCACTCCCAGCTTCGCGTACGAGCTCGAAGGCGAGGTCGCCGTCATCACCTTCGACATCGAGGGTGAGGCCGTGAACACCCTCTCGCCCGCCATCAGCCAGGAGTTCGAGGCGCTGATGACCAAGGCCGCGGCCGACGACGCCGCCCGCGCCATCGTCTTCATCTCGGGCAAGAAAGACAGCTTCATCGCCGGGGCGAAGATCGACTTCCTCTCGACGCTCAAGACGGCGGCCGAGGCGGTCGCGCTCTGTCGCCAGGGCCAGGCCGGGTTCGATCGCCTCGACGCGTTCGAGAAGCCGGTGATCGCCGCCATCAACGGCGCGTGCCTGGGCGGCGGCCTCGAGTGGGCGCTCGCCTGCGACTACCGCATCGCCACCGACACCCCGAAGACCTCCCTCGGCCTGCCCGAGGTGCAGCTCGGCCTCATCCCCGGCGCTGGTGGCACGCAGCGGCTGCCCAGGCTCATCGGCGCGCAGGCCGCGCTCGATCTCATCCTCACCGGCAAGTCGCTCAAGGCGAAGAAGGCGCTGAAGCTGGGCGTCGTGGACGAGGTGGTGCCCACGCCCATCCTCAGGCAGGTGGCGCTGCGCCGCGCGCTCGAGATGGCCGAGGGCAAGCTGAAGCTCGATCGCACCCGGGGCCTCTCGGGCGTCGCCAAGAGCCGCTCGTTCAAGGACGTGCTGCGCGGCTTGTCGGATCAGAAGGCCTGGGCCGAGCTCGCGCTCGAAGACAACCCGGTCGGCCGGAAGGTGCTCTTCGATCAAGCGAAGAAGGAGCTGCTGAAGAAGACGAAGGGCCGCTACCCCGCGCCCGAGAAGGCGCTCGAGGTGATCAAGACGGGCCTCGACAAGGGCCTGCCAGCCGGGCTCGAGGCCGAGGCGCAGGCCTTCGGCGAGCTGGTGGTGTCAGACGTCTCGAAGCGGCTGGTCGAGATCTTCTTCGCCACCACGGCGCTGAAGAAGGACAACGGCACCCAGAACCCCGAGCTCAAGCCGCGGCCCGTCACCAGGCTGGGCATGGTCGGCGGGGGGCTGATGGGCGGCGGCATCGCGTACGTCGCCACGGCGCTCCAGGGCATTCCCGTTCGCCTGAAGGACCGCGACGACGCCGGCGTCGGCCGCGCGCTGGCGTACGTGCGCGGGCTCTACGACGAGCGCGTCAAGCGCAAGAGCCTCACCTGGCGGGAGCGCGATCGACAGCTCGCCCTCGTCACCGGCACCACCGACTACTCGGGCTTCAAGCGCGCCGAGGTGGTGATCGAGGCGGTCTTTGAAGACCTGAAGCTCAAGCACCAGGTGCTCAAGGAGGTCGAGGCCGCCGGCCGGCCCGACGTCATCTTCGCGTCGAACACCTCGTCGCTCCCCATCACGAAGATCGCCGAGGCCTCGCGCCACCCCGAGACGGTGATCGGAATGCACTACTTCAGCCCGGTGCACAAAATGCCCCTGCTGGAGATCATCACCCACAAGGGCACCGCCGACTGGGTCACCGCCACCTGCGTCGAGGTGGGCAAGAAGCAGGGCAAGACCGTCATCGTGGTGAACGACGGCGTCGGCTTCTACACCTCACGCATCCTCGCGCCGTACCTCAACGAGGCCGCCTTCCTGCTGGCCGAAGGCGCCGACATCGCCGAGCTCGATCGCGCGCTCACCGACTTCGGCTTCCCCGTCGGGCCCATCACGCTGCTCGACGAGGTGGGCATCGACGTCGCCGCGAAGGTCTCGAAGATCATGCACGAGGCCTACGGCGATCGCATGCTCGCGCCCGCGACGACCGACGCGCTGGTGGCCGACGGCCGGCTCGGCCGCAAGGCGAAGAAGGGCTTCTACACGTACGAGTCGGGCAAGAAGAAAGAGGTCGACCAGTCGATCTACCTGATGATGCCCAGGGGCGTGGAGCGCAAGCGGGTCGATCGCGCCGAGATGGCCGAGCGTTGCGTGCTGCAGATGGTGAACGAGGCGGTGCGCTGCCTGGGTGAGGGCATTCTCCGCTCGCCCCGCGATGGAGACATCGGCGCCATCTTCGGCCTCGGCTTCCCGCCCTTCCTCGGCGGGCCCTTCCGTCACGCCGAGTCGCAGGGCCTGGGGCGCACGCTCCAGCGCCTCGAGCACTACCAGGAGCGTCACGGCGTTCGCTTCACGCCGGCGCCGTTGTTCGCCGAGCTCGTCAAGACGGGCAAGCGCTTCTACTGATGCGCGGCTTCCACCCCGCGCTCGCGGCGTTCTCGGGTCTGCCGGTCGCCGAGCGCCTCTTCGTGCACGCCCGCCTGTTCTCGGCGCCCCTCGAGGTGATGGCGTCGAAGGCGAAGGGCACGCGGCTGGCCGACATCGGCTGCGGGCACGGCGTGCTGGTGGCGCTCCTGGCCGTCGGCTTCCCCGAGCGCCAGGTGTTCGGGCTCGACCCCGACGCGCGGAAGATCGACTGGGCCAGGCGCTCCATCGGCGCGTTCTCGAACGTCACGCTCGAGACCGGCACGGTGGAGTCGCTCGCCCAGCGCCGCCCCGCCAGCTTCGACACGCTCTTCGTCGCTGACGTGCTGTACCTGCTCCCGCCGGCCCAGTGGCCGTCGTTCCTCTCGGCCTGCCGCGCGCTCCTGGTGCCGGGTGGGCGCCTGGTGCTCAAAGAGGCCGAGAACGACGGCTCCTGGCGCGCGAAGAAGGCGCTGCTGCAGGAGCAGGTGATGGTGAAGCTGCTGCGCCGAACGCACGAGAGCGGCGCGATCGGCTTCGAGCCCCGCGCGACGCTGGAGCGAGCACTCCAGGAGACAGGTTTCTCACTCGTCGAGAGTGCTTCGCTCACTCGGGGATACACCACCCCCCATGTGCTTTTCGTCGCGGAGTGTGCGTAGAGTCGCGCCGTCTAAAGGGGCCGTCGCCTTCGTTCGCGACCGCAGAACTTTCAAGGAGTCCTCGACTATGACGCGTCTCTCGTTCGTCGCGCTGCTCAGCGCTGGCGTCGTCTCCTGCACCCAGCCGACCCGGCCGTGCACCACCACCGCCGAGTGTGGTTCGGGCCAGGCCTGCGTGGGCGGTCAATGTCGCGCCGGCAGCACGCTCACCGGTGGCGGGACTGGCACTGGCAACGGCTCGGGCGGGAGCGGGTCGGTCGGCGGCGGCGCCGGTGGGAGCGGCGGCACTGGCGGTGGCTCCACCATCGTGACCGGCTGCGACCCCATGGCGGCAGACAACGCCACCCGTGACACCGACTGCGACGGCCTGTCGGATCAAGAAGAGTACGGCACCGACTACGGCAACAACGCCCGCACCGACCCGTGCAACAGCGACACCGACATGGACGGCCTGCCCGACGGCCTCGAGATGGGCAAGACGACCACGCCCAACGCCACCTGCGGCGCGTCCTTCCAGCCTGACGCCGACCCGGCCAGCAAGACCAACCCGACGCTGAAGGACACCGACGGCGACGGCCTCAGCGACGGCGTCGAAGACACCAACCAGGACGGCCTGCGCCAGGCGACCGAGACCAACCCGCTGCGCGTCGACACCGACTGCGACGGCTTCTCCGACAAGCAGGAGGTCGTCGACATGGCGGCTGGCTGCGCGACCAACCCGACGTTGAAAGACACCGACGGCGACGGCCTGTCGGACGGCGTCGAGGGCAAGCTGGTGCCTCCCGGCGCCGACCCGCGCGGCTGCACCTACAACGCGACGACGTTCGACGCCGATACGGCCACCGGCACCAACGCCTGCTCAGCCGACACCGACGGCGACGGCATCGCCGACGGCGCCGAAGACACCAACTCCAACGGCCGCGTGGACATGGGCGAGCTCAACCCCAATGACATGCTCGACGCCATGGGCCCGGCGCAGCAGGCCTGCTCCACCGCCAACCTGCGGCCCGTCTCGTTCCACAGCTCGGGCGCGGCTGACGTGCAGGTGGCCCTGGTGCCCGAGTTCACCGAGATCGTGAAGCTCACCCTCGCCAACGACGAACGCGGCGTCGTCTTCTACAACCCCACCACGAAGATCGGCGGCATCGCCATCTCGAAGACCATGGGCGTGGGCGCGACGGCCTCGGCCGAAGAGGCCACCGGCCGCACCGCGTTGGCCGGCATCGGCACCATCGCCACGCCGCTGACGCAGACCTTCACCACGTGGGACGGGTTCGGCGCGGTGCGCGCCAGCTATGACGTCGCCTCGAACCGCGACTCGAAGGACTTCGTCAACGAGCTCGCGCGTCGCTTCCTCGGCATGACCGCGGGCGGCCTGCTGATGGGCGCGGGAGGCACCACCGGCCCCTTCAAGGTGCAGGCGGTCTACGTGCGCCGCACCGCCACCCGCGCCGTCACCATCATCGCCGCGATTCCGACCGCGCTGTTCAACGGCGCAGCGCTCTTCCAGCTCGACGACGTCGGCGGCGGCACCGCCCTGGCGCAGTCGGGCGATCTCACCGCGACCCAGTGTGAGGCCTTCGACGCGACCGCCAACGCCAAGGTCGACTTCCTGTGGGTGGTTGACGACAGCTGCTCGATGGGCTCCTCGCAGGACGCCGTTCGAAACGCCGGGAGCCTGTTTGGCGCGAAGCTCGCGTCGGCCGGCCTCGACTGGCGCGCGGCGGCGGTCACCACCGGCTACTACTCGGGTGGGTCGACCCGCGACTGGACGTCAACCGCGAGCGTGATGGCTGGCTGGTTCGATCAGAACAGCGCGACCTGGTTCGGCACCTCGGGAAACGGCACCGAGAGCGGCTTCCCCTCGGCCCGCAGCTTCATCGATCGCACCGGCTCGCAGCCTCGAGGGCCGTTCCGCGCCGACGCCAACGTCAACCTCATCTTCCTCTCCGACACCCGAGATCAGTCGAACACCTCGGCGCAGCAGTTCACCACCTCGCTGCAGGCGACCTTCGCTGGCCGACAGGTGCTCGCGCACGGCATCGCGTGCCCGGCCGGGCAGGAGTGTGGTGACGGCACCCGCGAGGCGAACCCCGCGACCTACGGCACCGTGGTGCAGCTCACCGGCGGCGTGCTCGGCAGCATTCTGGACTTCAACGTGCCCACGCCCAACGCCACCCAGCGCGCGCGGCAAGAGGCCATCATCGACGCCATCTTGAGCGCGGCCATCGGCGGCACCGGCCGGCAGCTCAACCGCCCGCCCATCTCGGCCACCATCAAGGTGGCCATCGAGGCCAACCGCACCGCCGGCGCCTGCAACACCGCCGACGTGCCCCGCAGCCGCATGAACGGCTGGGACATCGACTCCGCCACCCGCCGCATCGTCTTCTACGGCACCTGCCGCCCCGCCATGGGCGCCAAGGTCGCGGTCTCGTACCGCTACTGGATCGACAACAGCCCCGACGCCAACGGCGACCCGTGCGGAGGCACCTGCGTGGCGCCGTTCATGTGCGATCCGAACGCCCGCGCCTGCGTCTGCATGCCCAACTGCGGCAACACCTGCGGCGCCGGCCTGACGTGCAAGCAGGCCACGTGCGCGTGTGAGCCAGGCATCGAGTAGCGCCGGGCCGCCCACCCCTGCCTGGCCCCGACTCCCCAGGGGCCTCGGCTCCCGCCCGACGCGGGACCAGTCTGACTGAGCGAGCTCTCGTCAGGCTCTCCGCAGAAACGGCACGAGGCCGCCAGGGTGCGGGGTGGCCCTCGTCGCCGAGGCGTCGGTGGGTCGAGGGCTGCGGCCAAACGAAGACGGCCTCGCGCGCGGTCAAGCACGTCACCGTGCCGCGCGGCGCCAGCGGCCGCGGTCAGGACAGGTCGCGGTCAGGACAGGTCGCGGTACCGGACCAGCTCGATCTGCCGACGCTGAATGACGTCCACCACCGCGGGGCTGGTGAG
>JACSRE010000193.1 GCA_014879945.1 Myxococcus sp. | reverse complement strand
GGGGCAGCGCGGCGCCGTCGGGCGGCGTGGGCCCCTCGGGGGGCTCGGGCGGAGCACGGAAGAAGTCGGCCGGCCGACGCCACAGCAGCACCAGCACCGCGCGGGTGAGCTTGAAGGTCGCGCTCAACCCCACCTCGCGCGCGCGCAGGGCGACCCAGAGCGCGAGGGTGAAGCTGACCCCGAAGTTCATCGTGCCCACCAGCAGCACCCCGACGCACGCCCACACGAAGTCGGCCTGCGCCACGCCCTCGGCGCCGCGCGCCATGCCGGCGAAGGCCAGCTGGCCGGTGGCCACCGCGACGTGGGGCAGCTGCACCGGGAGCCCGAGGAAGACGGCGAAGGTGGGCACCAGGCCCATCTGCGCTCCCAGCGCGACGTTGCCGCCGAAGCCGGCGATGTTTCGTGACAGCCAGTCAGCGACGCGCCGGGCTCGGTCTTTGCCCAACACCGCCCGGAGCCGCCGGTGGCTCGCCAGCGCGCGCGGCAGGCCACGGTAGACGTACCAGTTCTCGAGGGCGCCCGCCGAGAGGCTCGACAGCCACAACGCCACGCCCGTCACCATCGCGCCCGGCACCACCGCGGTGCGGAACGGGTGGAGCGAGCCGATGAGCTTGTTGGCGTAGGCGTCGTCGAGCAGGCCGCGCCCGAAGCCGAGCTGGAGCGCGCCGTCGACGATCATCGCGACGGGCACCACCGCGCCCAGGTTGCCCACCGTGGCGGCGAGCTGCGAGCGCACCACGCGCGCCACCTCTTCCGCCAGGGAGCTGAGCTGGTTCTCGATGTCCTGCGTGTCACCCAGCGCGCGCGCGAGGTGCGCCGCGGTGACCGACGGCTGCTTGCTGGCGAGCGTGAAGCCCACCAACTGCATGGTGATGAACGAGCCAGCGTAGTTCACCGAGTACAAGAAGCCCTCCCAGAAGGGCGCCATGCCGGCCCACCCCAGGAGCGTCTTGACCATCGCGGTGAAGGCGGTGACGAGGCCGCCGCCGGCGGCGCTGTCGATGAGGGCGTGGAACTCCTTCGGGGTGCGGGTGGCGTAGTGCTCGCCGCTGTGGGCCGCGGCGTCGACCACCCGGCGGGCGAGGAGCCGGGTGGAGTTCTTGAGGAGGTCGGCGACGCTGCGGTCGCGGAACGAGCCCCGCAGCACCGTGAGCGTCATGCGCATGCCGGCCGCCGCCACCGGGGTGCCGCTCGAGGGCGCGAGGAGGGCGAGCAGCGCGTAGAGGCGATCGAGCTGCCGGCGAATCAGCTCGAGGCGGTAGACCAGGTCGACGCTGACGCCGGTGTGCTCGAGCGACCGCTCGACGTCCTTCACCACGCGGCGGCAGGCGCCGATGCGCTCGCGACAGACGGCCTCGGGGGCCGGCCCGCCGGGCGTCGTGGTGCCCGTCGCCAGGGTGCGCACCACCTGCGGCAGGGTGAAGAACGGCGACTCGGCCAGCGGCACCCTGGGGGCGCGCGCGCGCACGTCGTTGGCCAGGCCGTGGTGGCTCACGCGCATCGCCAGGAGCATCGAGGCCTCGGCCATGTCGCGGCGCAGCGGCTCGAGCTCCTTGCCGGCGGGCACGGCGATGAGCGCGAACAGGCGCGCGCCGAGCTCGGGCGTCAGCCGCTCGAACCACTCCACCGCGGCCTCGGAGGGGAACAGCCGCGTCAGCAGCGCGCCCAGGTCGTCGTCGACCGGCGGGTCGGGCAGCACGGAGCGCGACAGGCGCTCCACCACCTCAGAGACGAAGCCCTGGCGCGACGGCACGCCGACGTCGGTGAAGAGCGTCACCGCGCGCGCGCGGCGAAAGACCGCGGCCACCCCTTCACGGAGCGCGTCCACCTGCGCCGGCAGCATATCCATCGCGTCGAGGAACATGCGCAGCCGGGCGTCGCGCGCGTCTTCGCCGGGGCGCTGGGTGGGAATGCTCCGCGTGGAGCGCAGCCAGTGCAGCAGGTCGTCGAGCAGCTCGGCGAAGGCGGCTGGCGGGAGCTCGCCCTCGAGCCGCACGATGATCTCGCGCAGCCGCATCACCCGCTGGTTGCGCAGGTCGCCCCGCGCGAAGTGGGTGGCGAAGTTGAGGGGCGCCAGAATGCTGGTGACGTCGGGCGGCACGACGGGCGCGGCCGGGGGTTCGCCGGCACCGGCCGCTGCATCGGTGGAGGGTGCCGTCGTCACGGGCACCGCTTGTAGCAGACGTTGCATTCCGATGACGGGCCGGTCGATCGCGCCTACAGTCGGCGCCGTTCATGTCCGGCCAACCGATTCCTCAACGCACCGTGCTGGGCGCCCGCGCGGCGAACCTCGAGCGCTTCGCCTCGCAGGAATACCACCTGGTGCTGATCAACACGCCCGACGCGGGCAAGAGCTACCCGCTGGGCGACGTGCTGCGCATCGGCAAGGCGGCCGAGAACAACGACGTCGTCATCGAGCACCCGACGGTCAGCCGCAACCACCTGGTGGTGCGCCGCCAGGGCGAGCAGTTCCTGGTGCAGGACCTGGGCAGCACCAACGGCACCTTCATCGACGGCGCGCAGGTGCGCGAGGCCTTCTTGCGCGCGGGCGCGCTGCTCGAGGTGGGCGACGTGCAGCTGCGGTTCTCGCCGCAGGTCAAGGCGCTCGAGGTGTCACCGACCGAGAACGACCGCCTGGGCGACCTGGTGGGCAAGTCGGTGCCGATGCGGCAGATCTTCGCGCTCATTCAGCGCATCGCGCCGACCGACTCCACGCTGCTCCTCATCGGCGAGACCGGCTCGGGCAAGGGCGCGGCCGCCCGCACCATTCACAAGCAGTCACCGCGCGCCACCGGCCCCTTCGTGGTGTTCGACTGCGCGGCCGTCTCCGAGAACCTCATCGAGAGCGAGCTGTTCGGGCACGAGAAGGGCGCCTTCACCGGCGCCGTCGCCCAGCGCGTGGGCTGCCTGGAGCGCAGCAACGCCGGCACCCTCTTCCTCGACGAGATCGACGACCTGCCGCTCGACCTGCAGCCCAAGCTGCTGCGGGCGCTCGAGGACCGCGAGTTCCGCCGCCTCGGCCAGTCGAGCGGCGCGGCGCAGAAGTTCGACACCCGCGTGGTGGCGGCCTCGAAGAAAGACCTCTGGGCCGAGACCCAGGCCGGCCGCTTCCGCGAAGACCTGTACTTCCGCCTCTCGGTCTTCACCCTGACGCTGCCCAGCCTGCGCGACCGCAAGGAAGACCTGCCGCTGCTGGTCGACGCCATGGCGGGCGGCCCGCTGTGGAACCGCCTCACCGAGAAGCAGCGCGAGCAGTTTCAGGGGCACACCTGGCCGGGCAACGTGCGCGAGCTGCGCAACGCGGTGGAGCGCCTGCGCCACGTCGCCGACATTCCCGAGCTCGCCAGCGAGTCGTTCCTCCGCGAGTACAACGGGCCCTCGCAGCCGCAGGGTGAGACGCTGCCCGTCAACTACGCCTCACCCTTCAAGGACGCGAAGGACGAGCTGATTCGGGGCTTCGAGCGCGAGTACCTCACGCGCCTCATCGCGAAGACCCGCAACAACATCGCCAAGGCGGCGCGCGACGCGGGCCTCGACCGAAAGCACCTGTACTCGCTGCTCCACAAGTACGGCCTGGTGCAGACCGAGTCGGAGTAGCCGGGTGGAGTAGCCACGAGTCGGAGCAGAGCCGCCTCGCGCGGCTCAGGGCGACTTGCCCAGCCGGCGGTTGCGCAGCTGGAGGTAGCGCTCGCTGGCCGCGAAGCGCACCAGCTCGGTCACCTCGACCGGCAGCGCCTTCTTCAGCCGCAGCGACGCGATGGCCGGCGCGATGCCGCCGCACACCACCAGGCCCGCGCGGTTGACGCTGTGGCGCGCGCCCTCCATCAGCGCCGAGAGGTCGAGCGACTTCACCACCTTCGGCCACAGCACCTTGAGCCGCTCCAGCGAGCGAGCAGGCAGCGCCTCGCGAATGATGCGCGCCTCGGTGCTCGTCTGCCCCTTGAGCATCTGCCCGACGGCCTCGAGGCCCGCGCGGAGCTGCTCGCGCTTGAGGGTGCGCAGGGCGAGCAGCTCGGCGCTCAGGGTGAAGAGGCCGCGGCCCGCGTAGAAGCGTAGCTCGGCGTCGGCCACGGGCTTCTTCACCGCGGCCCGGCTCACCACCAGGCGCGGCGGCGTCGTCTGCAGCGCCGAGAAGGGCGGGCCCACCTCGTCGCTGACGAAGACGTCGGGCGCGCGCATGCCCAGCAGGCGCACGGCGGCGAGCAGGGCGTCGGCCGCCGCCCGGGCGCCCTTGCCGCTCTCGAGCGAGAACTCCTCGGTGGCCGCCGCGTCCTTGCCCTTGGCGGGGAAGAGCCGACACAGCGCCGGGCTCGACAGCGTCACCAGCTCCGCGGCCTCGGAGCGCACCAGCGGGTGCCTGAGCCCCGCGCGGTCGCTCGCGGACAAGATGAGCTTCGGCGTTCGCGGCGCGGCGTTGGGGTCGCCTTCGAGCGCGCGGGCCAGCTCGAGCATCAGCGAGGAGCGGTTGGCGTCGCTGGCGGTGTCGAAGTGCTCGGCCAGCATGCGGTAGCCGTCGGGGTCGAGCGGGTTGCCGCGAACCCGCTCGAAGAGGGCCTGGCGCTCCTCAGACAGCTGCTTCGAGGGCGACGGCCCGAAGCTGGGCGGCACCGCCTGCAGCGGGTCTCCCAGCTCGACGGCCACCGACGGCAGCTCCTGGGTCTTCCGGGCCGGCTCCTCGAGCGCTTCGGCCTCGAGCTCCTCGGACACGGGCTCGTCGGTGTCTTCGGGGGGCGGCTGGCGGCGGCCCGCGGGCGCGCTCGGCGGCGGGCCCGGCGCCGGCGTTTCGTCGCCCGCCTCCACCTCGTCGCTCTTCACCTCCATCACCTCGTCCACGTCGTCGTCTTCGGCGTAGTCGTCGGCCGGCGCCTCGCGGGTCTCGTCCTGGTTGGTGAACTCGCGCACGATGGGGTCGAGCACGCGCTGCAGGCGGGGCGGCAGCGGCGGCGGCGGCACCGGGCGCGACGACTCGGGCTCGCGCTCGGCGCCCAGCGCCCTGGCGAAGGCCTCGCTCTCGACCTCGTCTGACAGCGTCTTTCCGGCCTCGGCCACCGCAGCGGGCCTGGGCCTCGAGGGGCGGGCCTGAGGCACCACCAGGGGGCCGCCCGGGAGCTTCGACGCGCCGTGGGCGGCGGGGGCCTGCTCGACGCGCGCGCGCTCGATGCGCTCCTCGTACTTCTCGGCGCGCTCCTCGTCTCCGAGGCGCTCGCGGGCGTGGCGGGCCAGGCGACGCCACAACGACACGCGCTGCGGGCCCTCTTGCGCCGAGGTGGCGGCGTGCTCGAGCGCCCAGGCGGCCTCGGCGTCGAGGGCGCGCGCCATCAGCCGGTCGACCAGCGACAGCCACGCCTGCAGGTGCCCGGGCTCGACCTTCACCGCCTCGCGCAGGGCCGCCAGGGCGTCGTCGAACCGGCCGACGCGCTCGAGCACCGAGACCAGGTCGAGCCAGGCGGCGCGGGCGCGGTCTCCGCGCGGGTCCTTCGCCAGCACCTGCTTGAGCACCTGCTCGAGCCTCGCGTCGTCGCGGAGCGCGCGCGCCAGCACCCACAGCCGCGAGAGCGCCTCGTCGTCTTGCAGGGCCGCGGTCAGCACCTCGGACCAGGCGGTGAGCGCCAGCCGCGCGTCCTTGATGGCGTCGGCCAGCTTCGCCAGCCTGCGCATGAGGGCGCCGCGCTCGGCCAGCCGCCGTGACGCGGCCAGCAGGAGCTTCTCGAAGAGCTTCACCGGCGCCGGGTCACCGCGCGCGACCCCCAGCTCGGCGAGCGCCGCCGCGGCCTCGAGCGAGCCGGGCGCGTGCGCGAGGGCCGCTTCGAGATCGGCCCGCGCCTGCGCCGCGTCGCCGCGGGCGCGCGCCTCATGGGCCCGCAAGATGAGCAGGCGGGCCTTCTCGTTGGGGTCGTTCGCGCGCCCGACGCCGGCGTCGAGGGCCTGCTTGACCGCCGCGGCGTCGTGGCGCTCGTCGAAGATGCGCACCTGCTCCGAGACGGCCTGGGTGTCGCCGGTGAGCTGGGCGACCTCGGCCCACACCTTCGCGGCCCCCACGGCGTCGTCGAGCTCGCTCTCGAGCAGCTCGGCCAGCTTCTCGAGCCAGCCCGCGCGCTCGGCCGGCTCGGCCCGGCCGTCGGCCGTCTCACGGTAGAACCGGGCGAGCTCGTGCCACGCGCCCCGCGCCACGTAGCGGGCCTCGAGGCTGGTGAGCGCGCGGTTCGAGCCGGAACGAGACGACGAGGCGGCGGCCACCAGCAGCGCGTCGCCCACCTGCCCTCGCGGCGCCTCGAGCTCGAGCAGCGTGTTCGACTCGGGGATGACGATGGACGCGGTGGCCTCTTCGGGTGACGGGGCGTCGAGCTCGGGCTCGTCGGGCGCCGGCTGCGGCGTCGGCGGGCGCAGGCCCAGCTCACGAATGAAGGCCAGGGCGCGCGCGTCGCGGCCAACGCGCGCGGCGACGTCGAGCACCATGCGCATGCCGTCGTCGATGGACCTCGCGGGCGCGTCGGCGTGCACCAGGGCCCGCAGCCACAGCATGCGCAGCAGGAAGACGCTGTGCGGGTCTTGCCCCTGCTCGGCGTACTGGGCGGCCTGCCCGTAGCGCAGGGCCGCGCGGGCGTGCTCGCCCAGGCGCTCGGCCCACAGCCGCGCGCGGCGCAGCGCCACCCGCGACGCGGCGCGGAAGTAGCGCCGCCGCAGCAGCAGGCGGGTCTCTTTGTCGCGCGAGGCGTCGAGCTCGTCCCACCGCTCGAAGCGCTCGAGCAGCGCGTTGAGCACCATGCGGGAGCGCCGGTCTTCGGGCGCCTCGGCCAGCAACACGGTGAGCGTCTCGATGGCGAGCAGCGGCTGACCCGTGCGCCGCTGGAGCCTGGCCAGGGCACGGAGCACGCCCACGCGCTCGCGGCCCTCGGCTTCGTCGAGGCCCTGCGTCACCAGGGTGAGGATGGGCCCGGTCTTGCCCGTGGCCAGGGCCATGGTGGTGAGGGCCTGCGCGGTGCGCGCCGTCATGGGGCGCTCGCGGGCGAACCGGATCAGCTCGGCCGCGGCCTTCTCGGGTTGGCCCGAGGTGAGGAGCCGGCGGGCGATGCGCAGGTTGGCCGCCTCGGGCGACGCGGCGCGGGTGGGCAGCTCGATCGGCACGGTCTCGTGGCGAACGGGCTCGAGCCGCTGGTCGTCGGCGGGCGCGACGCCGGGGCCGCGCGGAGGTGAAGCGCCAGGAGGCATGAAGGGGCCCGACTGTAGCCAATGCCACGCCGACGGGAACCATCGTCACGCGTTGACGGGGCCCTCCACTTCGCCCATGCACGCCGCATGGCCCCGAAGGTGAGTGTCCTCCTCCCGGCGCGCGACGCGGGCGCGACCGTCGACGCGGCGATCGCGAGCGTGCTGGGGCAGACCTTCGGGGACTTCGAGCTGCTGGCCATCGACGACGGGAGCGCCGACGACACCGGCGCCCGGCTCGCTGGCTGGGCCCGCCGCGACGCGCGGGTGCGGGTGCTGAAGACGGGGGGCGTCGGGCTGGTGGGCGCGTTGGCCCTGGGCCTCGAGGCGGCCACCGGGGCGCTGCTGGCGAGGATGGACGCCGACGACGTGAGCCTCCCCGAGCGCTTCGCCCGAAGCGTGGCGCGGCTCGAGGCGGAGCCGGCGCTGAGCGGGGTCGGCACCGGGGTTGAGATCGTGCGCCACGATCGCCCGCCCTCGCCAGGCCTGGTGTCGTACGGGCGGTGGCTCTCGTCGCTCACCACGCCCGCGCGCCTGTTCGCCGACAGCCTGGTGGAGTCGCCGCTGTGCCACCCCTCGGTGATGCTGCGCCGCGAGGCGCTCGTCGACGCGGGCGGGTGGCGAGACGGCGACTTCCCCGAAGACTGGGAGCTGTGGCTGCGGTTGCTCCAGCGCGGCGCGAAGCTGGTGTGCCTGCCCGAGGTGCTGCACCGGTGGACCGACCACGACGGGCGGCTGACCCGCACCGACCAGCGGTACCGGCGCGACCGGCACACCCGGCTGCGCGCGCGGGTGCTGCGCCAGCGCCTCGAGGGGCGCCCGCTCGCCATCTGGGGCGCGGGGGAGCGGGGCATCGCGCTGTGCCGGGCGCTCCAGGCCCTCGGCGCGCACGTCGAGCGGTTCGTGGACGTCAACCCGCGCAAGCTGGGGCAGCGCATTCACGGCGCCCGGGTGGTGTTCCCGCACGACCTCGGCCCGCCGGGCGACGAGCACGTCATCGCGTCGGTCGGGGCCCAGGGGGCGCGCGCCGAGATTCGCGCCTTCCTCGACTCGCGCGAGTTCGTCGAGGGCCAGCACTTCACCTGCGCGGCCTGACGGCTGACGGTCTGCGTCACTCAATTCGGGTGGCCGAACGGTCAGGTGATCTTATGACCCGCCGATGCACTTCTTCGCCCGAGCGCTGCTGGCCGTCGTCCTCGTGGGGTCGTCGGTCGCCACTGCGCAGACCCTGCAGTACCAGGCGCCGCCGCTCCACCGCGTGGTGCACCGCAACACCTTCGCGCTGCGGGTCAACCCCCTGGGCCTGCTCTACGAGGGCCGCTTCATGTACCGAATGCGGCTGTACGAGAGCGACTCCATGGCGCTGCGTGACAACTTCATCGGCATCGGCCTGACGCCCATCGCCAGCCCGGCCTTCATTCGCGCCGGCGCCTACGTCGAGGTGCAGCCGATGACGGTGCTGGGCTTCTGGGCCTCGTACACGTTCGTGCAGTACTTCGGCACCTTCAACCTGTTCCAGTCGTTCCAGTCGGCGCGCAGCAACTACTCCGACGCCGAGATCACCCGGCTGGGCGCGGGCACGACGATGAACCCGGGGGCGAAGAGCCAATACCTCGGCAACGGCACCGAGCTGACCATCGGCGCCGACTTCCAGGTGAAGGTGGCCGACATCGTCTTGCGCAGCAAGGCGCGCCTGGTGCGCCCCGACATGAACCTGCGGGCCGGAGACACCGTCTTCTACGACCAGTTCTACGACGTGCTGGCGCCCAACCGCGGCTGGTACTTCGTCAACGACGTCGACGTGCTGTACCAGACGGGTGCACGATCACTTTGAGGCGAGCTGAGCTCGGTTGAGGGAGCTTCCGCGGTGAAGGCTGAAAGTG
>JACSRE010000298.1 GCA_014879945.1 Myxococcus sp. | reverse complement strand
GTGGTGTCGGCCTCGCCCTCGGCGGTGAAGACGACGGGCGCCGCCTCGCTCTCGGCCTCGGGAGGCTCGGGCCGCTACACCTTCACCCTCGAGTCGGCGGCGTCGGGGGGCACGGTGACGGGCTCGCGCTACGTCGCCGGCGCGATGGCGGGCGTCGACGTGGTGCGCGCCACCGACGACTGCATGGCGACGGGCGAGCTGCAGGTGGTGGTGTCGCCCGCCTTCGACGTGAAGCCGCTGCGGGCCACGGTGCGGCCGGGCACCAGCTTCACCGTTCTCGTCACCGGCAACACCGGCGCGGTGACGTTCTCGCCCTCACAGGGCGTGCTGGCGTCGCGCGGCACCATCACCGCGACGGGCCAGTACACGGCGGGCGCGACGCCGGGGCTCGACCTCATCGTGGCGCGCGACCCTGCGACGGGCGACCAGGCGCTGCTGCAGTACACCGTGACGCCGACGGCGCGGTTCCGCGCGAGCCCCGCCCGCCTCGCGGTGCCCACGGGGGGCGTGGCGCCCCTGGTGACGGCCGAGGGCTCGGGCGTCGTCACCTGGAGCATGCAAGGAGGGCCGGGCGCGCTCGCCGGCTCGACCTACCGCGCCCCCGAGGCGGGCGCCGGCACGGCCTCGCTGCTCGCCACCGACACCTTCACTGGCGAGACGGCGCAGGTCTCGGTGCGGCTCCTCACCGAGCTGACGCGGCCCACGCGCGCGCAGGGGCGCCGCAGCGACGTGGCCAACATGGTGGTGGGCGACTTCGACGGCGACGGCGTGAAGGACGTGGCCCTCGGCGTGCCCGAGAGCGACCTCGCTCGCCCACAGGGGGGCGCGGTCTTCATCTTCAAGGGCACGGCGACGGGCCTGCCGGCCGAGCCGACCTGGCGCATCCTCGGCTCCTCGGACACCGGGCAGCTGGGGGCGGTGATGGCCGTCGGAGACCTCGACGGCGACGGCCGAGACGACCTCGCCATCTCGGAGCCCGGCGCTGACGTCACCATCGCCGACTCGGGGGCGGTGTCGCTGTACCGCCTCGGAGAGAGCGGGCCTGAGCTGCTGCGCCCGCCGCTGACGGGCCTGGGCCGCGGCAACTTCGGCGCCTCGCTCGACATCGCCGACGTCGATGGCGACGGTGACCTCGACCTGCTGGTGGGCTCGCCCGGCGCCGACCTCGCGCCGACCGGCGCCATCAACTCCCGCGGCGTCGTCGACATCTTCCTCAGCGAGCGCGGCAAGCCGCTGCCTGACCTCGGCTCGGTGCGCATCGGCGGGCAAGACCTGGCCGCCGACGGCACCCTGCGCCCCTTCACCCAGCTGCGCGCGGGCCGCGCCCTCGTGGCGCGCGACCTCAACGCAGACGGGCGCGTCGACCTCGCCATCCTCACCGTGGTGAACAACTCGCTGCTCGGCGGCATGGCCCTCGCGCGCAACCAGATCGCCATTCAGGTGCACCTGGGCCGCGCGGGCACGCCGCGCTTCGACTCGAAGCCCGACGCCTACGTGCTGCCCCTCAACCCCATGGACAGCGCCGAGGGCACCTGGCGCCTGGGCTTCGTGCCCGAGGGTGGCGGCGTGGGGCCCTTCCTCATCGCGGCGGCAGACCAGACCGACGCGCCCAACCTGATGGCGATGGGCGGCAACCCCGCGGCGACGAACGCCGGCGGCGCGCTGCTGTTCGACCTGCGGGCGCTGATGGCCACGGGGCCGGCGGGCGACCGGCCGACGCAGCTGGGGCGCGGTGACGCCTTCGCGAAGCTCTTCGGCGACCAGGCCAACATCCAGGCGGGCCGCAGCTTCGCCGTCGGCGACCTCGACGGCGACTCGAAGCCGGAGCTGGTGCTGGGCGCGCCGTACGCGACCGCGACCGAGCTGGTCAACGGCATGATGGTGACGACGCCCAACGCGGGCCGCGTGCTGGTGTACCCGCTGGGCGCCCTCACCCGCGGGGCCGAGCTCAACAAGACGGCGATGGTGCGCAGCGGCGCGTTCCGCACCGACACGCTGGGCATCGCCTCGGCGGTGTGGACGCCGGGCGGGCAGACGCTCCTCCTCTCGTACGCCGGGCGGGCCACCACCGCCCTGGGCCTCTTCACGGGCCGCCTCGACGCCTTCAGTGGAATGGGCGCCGACCTCTCGACGTGGACGCGCACCTCGGCGGCGATACCGAACGCGCCGGGCGCGCAGGGCTTCGGGCAGGCCGTCGACGTCGCGCCGGCGATGGGTGGAATGCGGGCGCTGGTGGGCGTGCCGAACATCTCGGGCACCAGCGCCGACCTCTCGGGCAACGAGCTCGGCGCGGGGCAGGTGCACCTCTTCACCGGCGCGATGCCCGACGCGCCCAGCATCCTCCAGGAGGGCGCCGCCACCCGCTACCTCACCGACGCCGGGGTGAACGCCTTCGGCGGGCGGCTGCTCGGCGTGGACGTGGCGATGACCGACTTCGACGGCGACGGGCGGCAAGACGCGGTCTTCGCGGCGCCGCAGCTGAGCGTGCCCGCGCGCCTCGCCGACGGCGGCGTCCCCACCACGGAGTACGCCGGCCACCGGCCGCAGTGCTTCCAGTCGGCCGCGCAGACGCCGGGCGGCGCCTTCGTGCACCTGCAGCGGGCCGACGGCACCTTCGCCGAGGGCTTCAGGGTGTGGGCGCCCATCGCCATCGCCGGCTGCACCGTGCCTGACGGCGGCGCGGCGGCGGTCTGTCAGCGCGCCGCCCTCTCGCGCAACGGCGTGGTGGGCGGCTTCGACTTCGACGGCGACGGCACGCAAGACCTCGCGCTCTCGCGCACCAACGGCGTCGAGGTGGTGTTCGGCCGCGCGCCCGACGACGCCTCGCTGGCGAAGCCCTCCATCGCCTGCGACATGGGCTACTCGCTGCCGAGCGTGCCGCAGGGCACGACGCTGCTAGCGGCCCTGGGCGACCTCAACGGCGACGGCTGCCACGAGCTGGGGCTTCGCTACGGTGACCGGCTCGGCGTCATCGTGGTGTACGGCTTCGACCCGGCCGGCGGGCGCTGCGGTGGGCGCACCGAGGGCTCCTGGGTGCGCATCTCAGGAGACCTCGAGACGGGGCTGCCCACCCTTCGCCTCGGCGTGGCCATGGCGCGCGCGGGCCGGCTGCTCGCCAACGACACCCGCGACTTCCTCGCCGTCACCGCCGACCTCTACTCGTTCCAGGGCGTCGCGCAGCCCACGGTGCTCCTCTACGACGTGGCGCAGGTGAACGCGCGGCGGCCGGCCTCGGGCGGCGCCCTGGTGGCCGGGCTGGGCGACCTCGACCCGGTGCCCCTGGTGTACCTCGAGCGCGCGCCGGGCTTCGGGCGGCAGCTGTGGGGCGGCGTCAGCGCGGTGGGCGACGCGACGGGCGACCTCCTCGTCAGCGCGCCGACGGCGTCGGTGAACGGCGACGGCACCGGCGCGGTCTTCGTCTTCGAGGGCGGCAAGGTGACGCCCGGGCGCAACGAGTCGGCGATGACCATCTTCCCCGACCAACGCGAGCGGGCCGCCTTCGGGCTCGACCTCGCCGCGACGGGCCCCTCGAGCCGGTTCTCGACGCCAGGCGCCATCGTGGTGGGGGCGCCGCTGAGCTACCGCTCGGGCACCGCCAACGGCACGGCCTTCCTCCTGCTGCTCGACTTCTAAGACGACGCGGCGAGGCCTCGTCGCTGCGGGCGACGGGAGGCGTCCGAGGCGCCCTGCGCGCGTCAGCTGGTGATGAAGCCTGGCAGCGCGCCGGTGGAGTCACCGAACGACGCCTGGGGCGCGCCGAGGGCGTCGGTCATCGAGACGAAGAGGTTGGCGACGCTGGGCGCGTTCGCGTACCGCAGGTGCCGCCCGCTCTGCACCCGGCCGCCCGCGTTGCCCGCCACGAGGATGGGCATGTTGTTGTGGCTGTGGCTGTCGCCGTCTTCAATCTCGCTCGAGAAGAACACCAGCGAGTTCTGCAGCACCGAGGTGCCGTTGACGTCCTGCGCGGCCTTCAGCTGGCGCACGAGGTAGGCGAACTGCTCCACCTCCCAGGCGTTGATCCGCTCGATGGCGTCGTTGTTCACCGCGCTGCCGCCGTGGTGCGAGTACGAGTGGTGGCCATCGGTGAGGCCGAGGAAGTTGAAGACGTACCCGCTGCCGGCGTTCTGCAGCATGAAGGTGGCCGAGCGGGTGAGGTCGCAGCGGAAGGCCCACACCAGCAGGTCGAGCATCACGCGGGTGCGGTCCCGCAGGTCGCCCACCTGCGCGGGCCGGCTCCCGGGAGTGCACACCGCCATCACCTGCTCCGACTGGACCCGGCGCTCCAGCTCGCGCACGCCGGTGAGGTACTCGTCGAGCTTGCGCTGGTCGGTCTTGCCCAGCTTCGGCTTGAGCCCATCGGCGTCGGCCTTCACCGCGTCGAGCACCGACTGCTTGAGGCGCTTGCGCTTCTCGACCATCTGCTGGCTCTGGTTGGGGTCGAGCCCGCCGAAGAGGCGGTCGAACAGCACCAGGGGGTTGGTCTCTTTCGCGAGCGGCTGGGTGTCGCTGGCCCACGCGATGTTGCGGGCGTACGCGCAGGAGTAGCCCGAGTCGCAGTTGCCCGAGGCCCCGCCGCCGTCGGTGCCGGTCTCGAGCGAGGCGAAGCGCGTCTGGCCGCGCCAGGCGTTGGCGAACACCTGGTCGAGCGAGATGCCGTTTCGAATGTTGGTCGACTCGGTCTTGAAGGGGTGCGCCGCGGTGAGGAACGCGCCGGTGCCCGAGGCGTGGTCGCCGGGGCCGTCGGGGCGCGCGGGCCGGTTGGCGAGCCCGGTGACGACGTTGACGTCGCCTTGAATCGACGGGTCCTGCCCGCGCTGGCCGAGCGCCGAGAGGATGGGCGGCAGCGCCCACGTGGCGCCGGTCTCGACGGGCGTCCACCGGTTCATGCGAATGCCGCACGGCACGTAGAAGGCGAGGAACCGTTTGGGCGGGGTCATGCCCTGAGCCACCGACGCCCCCGGCAGCATCGCCTCGAGCCACGGCAGCGCGAGTGAGGCGCCGGCCCCTCGGAGCATCGTTCGGCGCGACAGGGTGAACTTCATGGCGTCTCTCCGCGGCGGTGCGTGAATGAACGGCTCTTCGTCAGGCCCTTCACCAGCGCCGAGAGGCGGTGGCCGTGGTCGGCGAAGTCGTGGGTGATGGCCTGCACCTGGCAGCTCTCGTCTCGTGCGGGCGCGCGGCCGAGGCCGTAGGTGAAGAGCTTCTCGGTCATGCAGTGGGTGAAGCGCTCGTCGCCCTTGAGCAGGCGGGAGAGCTCGGCGGGGCCCGAGAACGCGCGGCCGTCGGGCAGCGTGCCGGCGGCGTCGATGGGGAAGCCGCCCGTGTCCATGGTGCGCCAGCGCCCGACGCCGTCGAACGACTCCATGGAGAAGCCGATGGGGTCCATCAGCGCGTGGCAGCCGGCGCAGCTGGGGTCGGCGCGGTGCTGCTCCATGCGCTGGCGCAGCGTCGAGCTCGGCATCACCGGCAGCGGGAGCGCCTCGACGCCCGGCGGCGGCGCCGGCGGCTCCTGGCACAGCAGGTTCGCCATCACCCACGCGCCGCGCTTCACCGGCGAGGTGCGCATGGGGAACGACGTCACCGTCAGCACGCCGGCCTGCCCGAGCAGGGAGCCGCGCTCGGGCTTCGAGAGGGTCACCTTCTGCAGCGTCGCGGCGCCGGGCCTGGGCAGGCCGTAGTGGTCGGCGAGGGTGTCGTTCAAGAAGGTGAAGTCGCTGCCCAGGAGCCCGGTGGCGCTCACGTCCTGGGTGAGGAAGTGCTCGAAGAAGGCCTCGGTCTCGAGCTTCATGGCCGTCTTGGTGGCGGCGGTGACGTTCGGGTACGTGCTCGCCGACGGCGCCGCGTCTTCGACCTGGTTCGACCACAGCCACTGGCCCGCGAAGATGGAGGTGAGCGTCTTCGCCTTCGGGTCGGCCAGCATGCGGGTGACCTGCGCCTCGAGCACCGCCGGGTCCTTGAGCGTGCCGTCGTCGGCGGCGCGCGAGAGCGCCTCGTCGGGGGTGCTGGCCCACAAGAAGTACGACAGCCGCACGGCCAGCTCGTGGTCGGTCAGCGGGTGCGCCGCGAGCGAGGTGGGGTCGGGGTCGAGCTCGACGCGGTAGAGGAAGTTCGGCGAGAGCAACATCGCCTGGAGCGCGAGCGCGAGGGCGGCCTTCACCGGCTCGGCGTCAGCGACGGCGAGGGTGACGATGCGCTCATAGCGGTCGACCTCGGCGGTGGTGAGCGGGCGGCGCCACGCCTTGCGGCCGAAGCGCGTGATGATGGTGCGCGGGCAGCCCGCGGCGTCAGGGTCGCAGACCATCACCCGCGCGAGGGCCGGGTCCACCACCGTGCCGGGGCGCTGCACCTCGAACCAGTCCACCAGCAGGTTCCGGTCGGCGGGCGCCATGTAGTAGTCGTTGGTGAAGGCCACCTCGACGCGGTGCGGGCCCTGGGTGACGTCGGCCTCGGCGGTGTAGACGGCGGGCGAGGCCTGGAGCGCGGTGACGGTGAAGGCGCCGAGCTGGCGGCCATCGAGCGACAGCGTCATGTTGGCGGCGGCAGGCCCGGCGGCCTGCTGCGCCGCGCGCACCCGAAACGTGTAGCGCCCGGTGGTGACGAAGTTCACCTGCGAAGAGACGGTGCCGTTCGTGTACAGGTTCCAGAACTCGCCGGTCGCGGTGCCGGTGGACTTCGCCGCGTCTTCGGCCTGCACCCGCGTCGTCTGGCCCGGCGTGGCCTCCTTCGCGATGACGGCCTCGGCGAGCGCCTTCGCGGCGAGGTCGTACTTCTCGACCAGCACCGGCGCGGTGGAGAGCACGTCGGCGATGTTGTTGAAGCCGTGGCCGTAGTCGTCGGCGGGGAAGTCGTTGGCCGGGCTGGTGGCGTCGTCGAGCAGGTCGCGAACGGTGTGGTTGTACTCGGCGCGGTTGAGCCGGCGCAGGGTGACGCGGCCAGGGTCGAGCGCCTCGGTGGGCGCGCAGTTGACCGCCTCGCCTCCGCCCGCGCTGCCAGCGCCGCCCCCGCCCGAGGTGCCGGCCGGGCCCACTGGGCTCCCCAGGCCGACGATGGCGCCCTCGCACCCCAGGACCGCCAGACTCAACACCAGCACCGTGCTTCGCATGACGCAGGACAATGCAACCTGGCCGCCGCCGGCACAACCAGCCAACCAGGTGACATTTCATGCCAACTGGGCGCGGGCGCTGTTCACTCGAGGTGGCAGGTGGACACTGGGCGCTCGAAGCGCGCCAGCCCGCGGGTCTTTCCGGTCGCGAAGTCGGCGACGGTGTTCATCGCCTCGAAGAGGCGCTCGGTCGGCGCCAGCCACGGCCCGAAGCCCCGGTTCACGTCGAGCACGAAGGCGAGGTCTTCGGGCTCGAGGTAGCCGCCGAGGGGCGAGTGGTGCCCGCTGCCGCCGCCGAAGAGGGGCCCGCGGGCGAAGTTGACGACGAAGCGGCACGCCTCGTCGTTCGAGGCGCGCAGCTCGCCGCGCAGGGCCTCGACGCTGTCGGGGCGAACGGCGCGCACGCCCCACGGGGCGGGGAGCACCTCGGCGGACTCGCGGACGACCTGGTCGAGGCTCATCGGCCTGACGCCGAAGCCGCGCAGCGGGTTCTTCCCGGCGCGCACGCCGATGGAGCGCAGCACGTTGGCGACGCTGGTGGGCCCGCAGATGGAGGTGAAGCCCTGCGACAGCAGCGGCGCGTACCGCCTGGCGACCGGCAGCGACCAGGCGCGCGCGAGCAGCTCCGGGTGTCGCCACGACGCGCTCGACCTGAGGGACACCTGCCGTGAAGCGGAGCGCACCCCCTCGGGGTAACCCACGCCGCGGCAGAAGGCGCGCCGAAGCACGCGCAGGCCTCCCCGAAACGCGGGGCGCGACGCGTCGTGGGCTTCGCACTTTTCCCGGCCGCGGAGCACAGTCGCCGCTCTCGTGATGCACTGGCTCGACTCGGTGTACCTCAGGCTCACCACGCGGCAGCCGCTCTTCGCGCAGGGCTGGGGTGAGCTCGAGCGCCCGCTGAGCGAGGTGCCCGCGCTGCTGACGCGCTCGGTGCCCACGCCGCTGCGGCTCGACTTCCTGCCGACCTCGCCGCGCACCGACGAGGCCTTCGTCACCTCGCCCGCGCCGCACCTCGACGAGCGCCTCGGGCCGCTCCACGTGGTGCGGCTGCGCGCGAAGGGGCCCAACCGCGCGCGCCTCATCGTGCCGCCGTCGTGGGGTGACGAGGGCTTCTGGATGAGGCGCCACCTCGTCGACGGGCTGCGCTACCACGGCGTCGAGGTGTGGCTCTTCGAGGGCGCCTACTTCGGCAGCCGGCGCGCGCCGGGCCAGGTGAAGGTCGGCCTCCACACGGTGGGCGACTTCCTGCGCATGGGCCTGGCCAACGTTCACGAGGCGCGCGCGCTGGTGGTGACGGCGCTCGAGCTCGAGCCGCGGCTCCCGGTGCTGCTGGCCGGTTACTCGATGGCCGGCCAGATGTCGGCGCACGCGGCCGCCTCGCTCGACCTCGAGGTGCCGGTGACGGTGATGGCGCCGCCCGAGAACGCGAGCGTGGTGTTCTGCGAAGGCCCGCTGTCACGCAGCGTGACCTGGAGCGCGCTCGGTGACGACGCGGTCGCGCGGCTGAGCGCCGTGCTCAAGCGCCTGTCGGTGCTGGAGCAGCCGGCGCCGCGCTCTGCCCAGCGGGCCGTCGTCGCCACCCGACGCGACGGCATCGTGCCGCCCTCCTCGATGTCTGCGCTCGCGCACCACTGGGGTGTCACCCCGACGTGGTTGGACTCGGGCCACCTGGGGGCCTACGCGCTCGAGGCGGCCGCCCTGCGCGCAGCGATGCTCCGAATGCTCGAGCCCGGCGCGCCGCCGCGCAGCGGAGGACCCCCGACGCCGCGGCGTGCTCCCGACACCCTCGCGCGCTGAGCGCCCCGAGCCGACGCCGCGATGGACCCCAGACGGCCTCGCGCTGAGCGGCCCCGAGCCGACGCCGCGGTGTCGTCGACAGACGAGCGGGCGGCGCTCCACGACGGCGCCCGCGGCCACGAGCGCTCGGCAGAACGCGGCGCGCTCCACGACGGCGCCCGCGGCCACGCGAGCTCGGCAGAACGCGTCGC
>JACSRE010000058.1 GCA_014879945.1 Myxococcus sp. | reverse complement strand
CGCCGGCCTCACCCGTCGCGGCCGCAGAGGCCCCGGTCGCGCCCGCCCGCGATGCCGTGAAGCAGGTGGAGGCCGAGAAGACCGAAGGTGAGGCCCCCACCGCGGCGCGCTGAGCTCGCGCGGAGCAAGGGGCCCGAACGCTCGAGCTCCGCCGCTGGCCGGGTCTGCCCGGAGCTGGAGTTCTCGCCGTCCGCGCGCACGCTGGGCCTCTCAGAGCGACCGCTCAGGGCCCCCCCACGCCGGGCTCGGCACTCGACCCTTCCCCCCCGTTTCCTGCTTTGTTCTTCTGTCCGTGGAAAACGTCGTTCCAGGAGGAAGGAATGCGAGCGCTCGTGTGGAATGGGATGCAGCACTTCGTCGTCGTACTGGCGATCGGGTCGATGGGATGCGCGTCTGTGCCCGTCATCCCCAATGACGTGCAACTCGCCCGGGCGAAGCAGCGGGAAAGCAGTCTGCGGGAGCTGCCTCCCAACTCCCCGCCAGAGCTCCGAGACACGCTCCAGTTCCTCTGGGACCAGGAGGACAGGAAATACGATGCGCAGCGGAGGACCTTCCAATGCCCTTCCAACTACGGGCTCTTCACGCAGGCGTGCGCGTTCGACGACCTGCGGGAGGATCGCCTGGCCGAGCTGTTTGGCCGCCTCCGCAAGCTCCGATACTCCGGTCGCATCGCTGACGACCTCCTCCTCGAGAAGGTTCGCTACCTCCTCTTGAGGGCGAACCCCAGGTTGCTCGCCGACACCGGGACGTTCCACGAGCGCTTCCCGCTCAAGGACGCTCCCCTGGATGTCTTGATGTCGGATGGCTTCAACGAGAATGAGAGACAGGTCCTGAGGGAGATGCAGAAGGACAAGTCAATGCAGGGCTCCTACCAGGACCGAGTCGGGTTCTTCACCCGCAAGCTCGAGAAGGACTACTTCTGGCGATGCTCGGCGGGAGTCACCCAGCTGCGACGAGCCACCGCTCCGTTGCCCGCCGACGTCGACTTCCAGACCCTCGCGAGCGCCCTGCTCGACACCCGCGATCAGCGCGTCTTCCCGTCGTTGAAGGAGTTCCCTCAGCTGGAAGCGGAAGCCCGCTCCGAGACTGCCGAGAAGCCGAATTGCCTGAGGCCCCTGGTGTTCTCCGAGCTCACGCGCGTGCTCCGGAAGGAGTTGGCCAGCCAGACCTTCAAGCCCTCGGACCCTGCTCCAGCGCTCGTACAGGCGCTCCAACCGCTGGACGCACAGCTCAGCGCCGAGCCCGATGCCCTCCTCAGAGACACCTATCGCTGGCTTCTTGGCCTGGCTCAGAAAAACCAGACGTTCGACCCCGGGTGGCTGCGCGCTCCATCGGGCGGAGCGCCCACGCTCCCGAGCGCGATCATGGCGCTCGAAAAGAATGCGGAAGCCTACTTCGCGAGCCCGGCGCGAGAGCGAGCTGCGAGCGAGTGGGCTGCGCTGATACAACGTGCCATCGAACGCGGTTGGTCGGGAGACCCTGCCGCAGACGTCCCCCTGGTGATGGCCATGCGGCTCCTCATGCGTGGGGAGCCTGTGATGAAGAAGACGAACCTCACCCAGAAGCTCATTGAGCGACTGCAGGACCCACACGCGCTGCGCGCGAGCCTGATGACCATCGGCCCGCTGGTGAGCGCTCGCCTCGAGAAGACGCCCCGCGACGCCCTGGGTGCCCTCTCCCTCGGCAGTCGCCTCTTCAGCAGCGGGGCCTCGGAGGACTGGGGCAAGAGGTCGGCCGAGCGCCTGGCGGCGCGACTCGCGGTGGAGCGGCTCTCGGCCGGCGCGCCAGGCTCGGCGACGCGAGCGGTGGTCTCGTGGCTGAGGTCGGCCCTCGACCCTCAACTGAGCCTCGAAGGACCGCACGCGGACCGCGTCGCAAGCTGTCTCGAGAGCAGCGGAATCCGGCGCACCGCCGCGAAGCCAGACGTCATGGCCGTCAAGATCAGCTTCGACGCGCCGACCTCGCGAGTCGTGAAGTCAGCCGGCGGGAAGCGGACGGAGACCTACTACCTGCCCGACGATGAACGGCGGCTTCTCGAGCGAGCGCTCAAGAACGAGCTGGCCGAGATTGAACGCGTCGAGGACTACGCCGCCTACGTGAGGGGCCGCGCCACGCGCCTGAAGGCGTCAGATGACAAGCTCCGGTACGGCCGGGAGACCGCACGCGACCGCAACTTCGACTCGAGCTACCGGAAGGTCGAGTCGGCGGCCGGCGAGGCGAGAAGATGGGCCGACGCCGAGCGGGAGCGAATCAGGGCGGAGCTGGCGGAGCTCGACGAGCCGAGGCAGCGGGTGGTGTCCTTCCCGCCCGGCGAGCGCACGGTGTTCGACGTCAAGCTGACGCTCCGCTCGGAGTGGGCAGGTGGATTCGACGTGCTGATCTTCTCGAACGACTACGCCTCGGAGGACGCCGCGCTGAAAGCCCAGGCCGACTTCGCTTGTTCGAACGCGAGGTCCCTCGCCAAGTCGCTTGGGCTTCACCGAAAGGCCCAGCTCGCTTCGGCGAGCGTGGCGACCGAGAGCGACCGGCTGGCCGACGCGTTCATCAAGACGATGCGAAGCGACGCGTTCGACAAGTTCCTCAGCAGCTTGTCGTTCCAGAACCCGTAGCTGCTCGAACTGGCTCGCCTTCGCTGCCGCCGCCTCTCGAGCCTCGCCCGGTGTCAGCGCCGCTCCAGCGCCTCGCGCACCCGCCCCACCATCGCCTCCACGTCCTTCTCGTGCGTCAGCTCCAGCATCACGTGCGGCGGCGCGGGGTGGCCCCACTGCGCCACCGGCATCTTCCAGAAGAGCGCCACCGTCTTCCCGCCCACGGCCACCGACAGGTGCATCGGCCCGGTGTTGTTGCACACCACCACCTCGGCCTTCGCCATCACCGCGGCGAGCTCGTCGAGCGACGTCGGCGGCGCCACCACGCCCGCGCCGGCGGAGACGACCTCCTTCGCGAGCGCCTCCTCCCCCGGGCCCCAGGTGACGAGCGGCGTCACCCCGCGCGCCTCGGGCGCCTTCGTCACGCCGGAGAAGACGGCCGGCGGCACCCGGCGCGCTCCCAGCTGGCCGCCGGGGTGTTGAGGCCGCCGGGGTTGACTACCGCGAAGCGCGGATACGCGGCGACGACTGCGTCCACGGCTGGCGTCGAGCGCGGCGTCCGGAAGGCCATCGCGCCGGCGGGAGCGTCCACCACGGGTGAGAGCAGGTGGAGGCGCTGCGCCACCTCGTTGCGCGTGTCCTCGCGCGGTGACACCGCCACGTCCATCAGCCCCCGCGCGGGCCCCACCGCCGGGCCGACCACGACGCCGTGCGCGCCGAGCAGCCGCGCCACGAGCGCCGGCGTGCCCGAGTACTCCACCCAGCTCGCCGCGTTCACCACCACCGCGCCCGACACAGCGCCCGCAGCCGCCGCACCTCGGGCGAGAAGACGCCCCACAAAAGCCACCGCCGCTCGAAGCGGGTGGAGGCCGGTGAGGCCGGGCAGGCCCTCCAGCACCCGCACACACTTCGGGTGCGCGACGAGGTGCACCTCGTGGGTCGCGGAAAACACGCTGAGCCCGTACGAGGGCGCGATCGAGGCCTGCCTCCGCGCGATCATCACGGAGTGGCGCTTCCCGTTCAGCCCCACACGCCTCGTCCGGGTGGAGTACCCCTTCGTCTTCACGCCCAGCCCCGCACCTTGAGTTGGCTGAGAGGCCCGACCCACGGCTGACCGGCTTCAGCGCCGACGACGGCGCAACAGCCCGAGCGCGAGCAGCAGCAACGGCGAGAGCTCAGCCGAGGAGCACCCGAGGCAGCTGTTGCTGGTTGGCCGCGCCACGCACATGCCGGCGTTGCACGTCTGCGTCGATGGACACAGCTTGCACTCGCTCCCGCTCACGCCGCAGCGCTCGTCCGAGGGGAACGAGACGCAGATACCGCTCGCGCAGCAGCCGTTGCAGTTCGACGGGCCGCAGGTGAGGCCCGGGCCACCGGCGCCCGCGCCGCCACCCGGCACACACACGTTCGAGCCGCCCACGTTGGAGCAGACGAAGCCGGTGCTGCACGGCACGGGCGCGGTCGGCGTGCACGGCGTCCGACAGGTCCCCGAGGCGCAGCGCAGCCCCGTGCGGCAGATGCCCAGCGGCGCGGAGCCCGAGCAGGGCTGACCTTCACTGCGCACCTCACCGGTGGTGCACGCGCACACGCCCGAGGTGCCCGACGCCAGACACGCGGGACAGGTGCCGGGGTTGGAGGGGTTGCACGGCGCGCGGCAGGCGCCGGCGACACACGAGAGCCCGTTCTGGCAGGGGACACTGGCGCTGCAGGCCTGGCAGAGCGTGGCGCCCGACGACGGGTAGCAGATGCGCTCCGGCGAGTTGGTGAAGCCGGTACACGCCGTCGGAGTGCCAGACACCGACTGACAGGTCGTCGAGGTGCAGCCCATGCACTCGCCCAGCCCGTTGCAGCAGGTGCGGCAGAAGGCGAGGTTCGGGTCGGTGTCGTCGAGCGTGCACACGCCGCACATGGCGCAGAAGCTCGAGACGTCACAGCGATCGCCAGGCGCGCCGGTGGGCGTACAGGTGCCGCCCACGCAGCCGTAGCCCGGCGCGCAGTCGGTCTGCACGGTGGCCGGCGTGCACTGGTTGGTGCACGCGGTGGTGGGCACGCAGAACGCGCTGCCCGAGGAGCCCGAGCACTGGTACCCCGCCCCGCACGAGCCCGAGACCGACGGGTTGCAGGACGACGAGCACCAGTTGATGCCGCTGCCGTTGGTGAGGCAGGTGCCCGTCGAGCAGTCCGAGCCCGCGGTGCAGAAGCGGCACTGATCCGACGCGCCGACCTGCGGCAGACAGGCGAAGCCCGCCGTCGAGGCCTGGCAGGTGTAGCCGGTGGGGCAGCTCGCGCCCGCCGACGCGCAGTCCTGGGTGCAGATGAGCGTGGTGCTCCCGTTCGCCCCTTCACAGACGCGGCCGCCGCTGCACATCGCGCCGGTGGTGCAGGTGGCGCCCTGGCCCCCCGAGGTGCCGGGGTAGACGGTGCAGACGTCGCTCGAGTCGGGCCCCAGCAGCGCGCGCTTGATGACGCCGTTGCCGATGGAGGGGTTCATCACCGCGTTGCCCGAGTTGGTGTGGTCGAAGCCGATGAAGTGGCCCGCCTCGTGCGCGATGACGCTCTCGTAGTCCCACGAGTTCGAGCGCCCGTCGTTGGCCCAGGCCGTGTTGCCGTTCATCTCCATGTCGGCGTCGGTCAACTCGCCGTTGGTGAAGAAGCGGGTGCCGGTGAGGCCGAGGGTGCCGCTGCCGTAGCGCCAGTTGGGGCTGGTGAGGAAGATGACGTTGTTGTTGCCGTCGCTGCCGCTGACCGCCGCGGTGAGCGTCGGCGTGGTGAAGGTGCCTGCGAACGAGAAGTCGAGCGAGGTGCCGCACGCGGTGACGTTGGCCGACGTCCACCGCTCGAAGCCCGAGCGCATGCCGGCCAGCGCGGTGGCGTACGAGACGCCCTGCGACCCGGTCAGCGTCGCGCCGCCGGTGTTGCCCACCGACGCGGCGAAGCGCACCTCAGGCAGGCAGCGGTTGCTGACGCAGACGAGGTTGCCGCTCGGCTGCCCCGTCGTGCGGGTGTTGCAGGCGCCGGTGCAGGGGTCGAGCGGCCACGACTTGCCGCTGGGCGCGGCGAGGGCGACCAGCGACGAGAGGCCCAGCGCGAGCGCGACGAAGCGGCTCATCGCGCACCGCCCTTCGCGGCGGCGCGAATGCGGGCGAGGAAGGCGTCTTCGAAGCCGAGCGTCTCGCGCTCGTCGACTGGCCGCACCACGCCCTGTTTGCCGGGGCTCGCCAGCGAGACGCCCGAGAGGTCGCGCAGGGCCACCCGCTTGCCGCCCTTGCTCACCAGCGACACCTTGGCCGCCGACATCGCGAACGGCACGAAGCAGTTGGGCTCGTCGACCGCCGGCTCGAGGAAGAGCACCACGTCTTCGCCCGGCGTGAAGGTGGCCGCGCCCGAGACGTGCTCGCCGATGTTGCCGATGACGCCGCCGGGCTGCTTCACCAGCACCGAGGTGCGCGCGGCGCCCTTGAGGGTCTCTTGAACGACGATCTCGCTGTAGGTCCAGATCTTCGAGCGCCCTTCGGCCCACTGGGTGTCGACGCGGTGCACGGTGCCGCGCACGACGAGGGGCGACCGCTCGGTCATCTCCTCCATCGACATGGCGATGACGACGGTCGCGAAGACAGACACGGGCGCCAGCAGCGACAGCGCGACGAGGGGGCGGTGGGACATGGGCGACTCCTGCCTCCCTCGGCCGGGAAGGCGTGCGCCTGTGTAGCGAGGCTGGCATCGCTTGCCAACCACCGGCACGGAACGGTTGCTCCCGGCGGGGCCCGACGCCAGAAGAGCGCATGGGCATGCGCTTCTTCGTCACCGGCACCGACACCGGCGTGGGAAAGACCCAGGTCAGCGCCGCGCTCCTTCGCGTGATGGCGGCCCGGGGCCTCGAGCCGTTCGCCTTCAAGCCGTTCGAGAGCGGCCTGGTGTCTCTCTCGCGGCCTGGCGATGGCCTCACGCTCCAGCAGGCCGCGGGGGGCCGGCAGCCGCTCGAGACGGTCACGCTCTTCCGGTTTCACGCGCCGCTCGCGCCAGCCATGGCCGCGAAGGTCGAGCGCCGCGCCACCTCGTGGCGAGCGGTCTCGAGGACGTTCCGCTCGTTCGGCGCAAGGCCCGGGGTGGTGGAGGGCGCGGGCGGGCTCCACGTTCCACTCGACGCCACCCACGACGTCATCGACGCGCTGCACGAGTTTGGGCTGCCCGCGGTCGTCGTCGCGCGCGCCGGGCTGGGCACCATCAACCACACGGCGCTGACGCTCGAGGCCCTGGCCGCGCGGCGCCTGGCCGTGGCCGCGGTGGTGTTGGTGCACGCCACGAAGCGCGAGGACCCTTCGGCGCCGCTCAACCGGTCGGAGCTCGAGCGACGGTTTCCGCGGGTGCGCTTCCTGGGCCCCGTGGCCTACGCGGGGCGCGCGACAGACCGGCGCGCCGCCTTCGACGCCGCGGTCGCGCCGCTGGTGAAGTGACGGCTACGGGCAGCCGACGTAGGCGAAGTACAGCTCGGTGTTGCCGGCGGGCGGGTTGCGGTCGTCGCGCCAGCTGAACGCGAAGGTGCTCCCGTTCCACAACGCGGTGGTGAACGTGGCCGAGCCCGAGCCGCTCGACAGGCGCAGGTCGTTGCCGTTCTTCACGCCCGTCGCCGACAG
The DNA here is from genome assembly GCA_014879945.1 of Myxococcus sp. Taxonomy (GTDB): domain Bacteria; phylum Myxococcota; class Myxococcia; order Myxococcales; family Myxococcaceae; genus Xiheimicrobium. The sequence continues at coordinate 27,972 of JACSRE010000058.1, read as the reverse complement.
CTGCATGAAGTAGATGGCCGGCCGGCCGGCGGTGACGCGGTCGTCCTGCCACGACACGCCGTACTCGAAGCCGTTCCAGTCGATGCTGGCGTAGCCCGAGAAGCCGCCCGCCGACGTCAGGCGCACCTCGCCGCCCACCTTCTGGCCCTGCTCCGACAGCCGCTGGAAGTAGACCTCGGCGTTGCCGTCGCGCGTGTCGTGCCACACCAGCGCCCACTCCTTGCGGTCGGAGTTCCACGCGAGGTCGGCCCAGGCCGAGTCGGCGGCGTTGCTGGTGACGCGCACCTCGGGCCCGAGCAACGCACCGTCGGCGCCGAGCCGGCGGAAGTAGATCTCACGGTTGCCGTCGCGCCAGTCGGTCCACGCGAGGCCGTAGCCCTGCCCGCTCCACTTGAGGATTGGGTAGCCCTGCCGCTGCGGGTCGGTGGTGACGCGCACCTCACTGCCCAGGCGGGTGCCGCTCTCGTCGAAGCGCATGAAGAAGAGGTCGTGCCGGTTGGCGCCGAGCCGCTCGTCCTCCCACGCCACCGCGAACTCGGTGCCCGTCCACACCACGTCGGGCCAGTCGGAGTTGAGGGGCGCGGTGGTGAGCCGCACTGGCGCGCCCAGGGGCTGCCCGCTGCCCGAGACGGCCCGGTAGTAGAGCTCGAGGTTGTCGACGGAGTCGTCGGCGTACACCAGGCCCCAGCGCGCGCCGGTGAAGGCCAGCGCCGGGTGGGTGGTGACGCCCGGGGTGACGGTGACGCGCACGTCGCCGCCCTGCCGGACGCCGCGCTTGTCGAGCGCAGCGAAGTAGATCTCGCCCTTCGCGTTGGCGCCGTCGCGGGTGTCCTGCCAGGCCAGGCCGAAGCCGTTCGTCGACGAGGCCATGTAGACGAAGTCGCTCGACGCCGGGTCGTCGGTGAGGCGCAGGTCGCCCGAGGCGTTGGTGAGCAGGCCCTCGTCGACGGTGCCGTCGCAGTCGTCGTCTTTGCCGTTGCAGACCTCGGCGCCGGGCGCGCCGGGCGTGCACACCTGGGGCGCGCCCAGGGCGCAGGTGGACTGCACCACGCCGCACTCCCCGACGCCGCAGGTGGTGGGCATCAGGTTCTCGTCGGTCGCCCCGTTGCAGTCGTCGTCGACGCCGTTGCATCGCTCGGCGGTCGGCGCGCCCGGGGTGCAGGCCTGCGGCGCGCCGTCGAGGCAGCTCGACAGCTGCCGTCGGCAGGCGCCCACGCCGCACTCCACCGAAGGCTGGTCTTCGTCGATCAGCTCGTCGCAGTCGTCGTCGCGGCCGTTGCAGAGCTCGACGGTGGGCACGCACCCGGGCGGCAGGCCGGCGTCTTCTTCGCGGACGACCTGAATGCGCGGCCCGGAGCAGGTGCAGCCCGCGAGGGAGAGAAGCAGCACGATCGACACGACCCGCATGGCGCGGCGTGTCGCACAGATCGAACGCCGAAGTCACGCCACGGCCCTCCAAACCGCTTTGAACCCACGGGCGCTCTGCGGTCTGCTGCGCCCATGTCCCTGTTCGACGCCGTCGCCTCCGAGAACCTCGAGACCCTGCAGCGCGCGCTCTCGGCCACGGCCGACGTGAACGTGCTGGGGCCCGGCCGCACCACGCCGCTCATCGAGGCCGCGCGCCGGGGCCTGACGCACGGGGTGAAGCTCCTGCTGGCGGCGGGCGCCGAGCCGACCTGGCGCGACGACGAGCAGGAGACGGCGATTCTGAAGGCGGGGGCCAACGGGCACCGCGAGGTGGTGGCGCTGCTGGCGCCTGTCTCGAGCGACGACGACCGCGACCTCGCCGAGAGCTTCCTGGCGGCCTACGGCGCCTCGCACGCGCCGGAGTACGAGTACGACGCGTCACGCCTGCACCAGAAGGCCGTCGAGGTGGCGGCGCGCGCGGCGAACTTCGTCGGGCACGAGGAGCCGCTGAAGCGCCTCGAGCGCCGAGACCGGTCACAGGACTTGAAGACGAAGAAGTGAAGCGGTCGGTCGCGCGTGACTTCTGCTCGACGAACGCGCTGACGCGGCCACGCCGCGCCCAGACGGAGCGCCGGCGTCGAGCAGACCGGCGCACGGAGCCTCGACGCTGCAGCGTGGCCGATCGCCTCATGCGGCCGGAGCGTCGGCGTCGAGCAGCGTCGCACGGAGCCTCGACGCTGCAGCGTGGCCGATCGCCTCATGCGGCCGGAGCGTCGGCGTCGAGGAGCCCGTCGCACGGAGCCTCGACGCTGCAGCGTGGCCGATCGCCTCATGCGGCCGGAGCGTCGGCGTCGAGCAGCCCGTCGAACGGAGCCTCGGGGGCCGGAACGCCGCGTCGCGCAGCACTCCAGCGAGCCGTCGACGATGCACCGTGGTGGACGCCTCAGGGGGCCGGAACGCCGGCGTCGAGCAGCAGCCGGGCGACCTTCTCGGCGGCGCGGTCGATGGCCCGGTTGACCTGCTTGCAGTCGAGCACCGACCATTGGGCGCGGTAGCGGTCGAGCAGCCCCTCACGCTCGGCCGGCGGGGTCTTGTCTTTCTTCAGCTGCTCGCGGAGCTCCGCGATCTCAGCCTCGAGCCACTCGCCACGCGCGCACGCGAGCGTCGGGGCGTCGAAGGCCTGGCACTCCACTACCCACTGCCGGCCGATGCGCGCGACGGCGTCGGGGAACTGGCGGAAGAACGGGGGCGGGGCCCCCTTGAGCTCGCGCGCCGCATAGGCCTTCCACACCGACGGCCAGAGGGCGTCGCACGAGGCCGGGGTGCCTGAGAGGACCAGCGAGAGGAGGAGCGCCATGAGGGCTGGAGTCTGGCCGCGGGCGGCCGCGAAAGCGACTGGCCTGTCCGGCGAGCGCCCGGGCTCAGGCGGCGACGCGCAGGTTCGGCTTCTTCAGCGAGGTCTTGACCTGCCTGCCGACGTCCCACGCCTCTTTGAGGCCCGCCCACGCGCGGCCCAGCAGGCCCTTCTGCTGCGACTCGGGCGCGTGCTCTTCACCCGGCCCACGCGCGCCGTACTCGTACAGCTTGCGGGTGCCCATCACGTGGTCGAACCACGGGTGGGTGACGCACCAGTTGGCGTTCTGGTCTTTCCCCATGTGGTGATCGTAGTGCCAGGGCAGGTGCTGCTTCGCCCACTGGTGGTCGAGGTGCGAGCGCTTGTGGACCACGTAGTAGCGGTACATGCGGTACCAGACGGTGCCGGTGAAGAAGGGCGCCACCGGGAACATCGGGAGCATCGCCACCGCGCCCAGCGACAGGGCCAGCGCCTCTTTCCCCTGCGGCGACCAGCTCAACACGCTGCGCACGTACTGGGCGTCGAACATGTCGTTCTTCCGCGACTCGCGGTGGTGCTCGTGCCAGTGAAAGGCCCAGAAGCTCTTCTTGTTCTTGCCCAGGCCATGCAGCCAGTACTTGTGAATCAGCCACTCACCTGCGTTCGATGCCGCGAGGGCCACTGGAATGCCGATCATGGTGAAGCTCCTCTTCGAGGTGGATTAGAATCATGACCAAACGGTCACGACAAAACAAGCCGGTTTCGAAGAAAAAGAGCCCCGCGGCCGAGGTGCGCCGTCCCGGGCCGGTGGGCGGGGTGCGAGACACCAACCGTCGCGAGAAGGCGGCGGCCATCAAAGAGGCGGCGCTCCACCTCTTCCTCGAGCGCGGCATCGACGCGGTGAGCGTCGACGACATCATGAGCCGGGCGGGCATGGCCAAGGGCGGGTTCTACCGGTACTTCGAGACGCAGACGGCGCTGGTGAACGAGCTCATCGACGGCGCGCGCAGCCTGATGACCGGGGCGCTCGAGCGGTGCAGCGTCGACCTCCGCACCGCCTCGACGCGCGACGCGCAGTTCGCCGCGTACCGGAAGGTGGGTGACGTGGTGGCCACCCTGTTGATGGAGCACCCGGGCGAGGTGCGGCTGTACCTGCAGGAGTGCCGCGCCCCCGACAACGGGCCCCGCGGCCCCATCGTCGAGCTCTCGCGCACGGTGTCGAAGTACGCCATCAGCATCACCGCGCAGGCGCAGGGCCACGGCATCTTGAAGCCGATCCCCGTGCCGGTGAGCGCGCTGACGGTGGTGGGCGCGTCGGAGCGGCTGCTGCTGGCGGTGCTGCAGGAAGAGGACATCGGCAACCCGCTCGAGGTTCCAGACGCGCTCGCCACGCTCATCCTCGATGGGCTCAAGGCCTGACGTCACCCGTTCGAGCAGGGTTCGGGCGGTGACGGCGAGTCAGCGGTAGGGTTGAGGCGAACCGTGAAGCGGCGCGACGACAGATTCTCGCTCTGGGCGATCGTCGTCAGCCTCGCGGTGCACGGCGTCGCGGTCGTCTACGTCGTGTCACGGCCTGATCACCTGGCGCCAGCGAGCGCGGGCTCGGAGCTGACCCTGTTCGACTTCGTCGCGCCCGAGGCGCCTGCGCCACCGGTCGAGGACCCGCCCGCCCCCGAAAAGCCGCTGCCGCAGCCGGTGAAGCCGCGGGCCCCGAGAGAGACGGCGCCGCCGGCTCCGGTGCCGCCCCCCGCCCTCGCCACCGACCGACCGCAGGCCGAAGCGCCGCGCGCCGAGCCGCTGCGGGCACCCACGGCGGAGCGCCCCTCGCTGATCCCCGGCGGGGCGTTCGCGCTCGCGCTCGACGCTGGCGCCTTCGAGCCCGACGACGAGCCCCGCGGCCTGCGCGCGCCGACCATCGCGAAGGACCTGGTGGGCGAGCTGACGCGCGAGACCATCGGCCGGGGCAAGGTCGACCGCGGCCTGGTGCACCCGTATTACGTGCAGCTCGGCAAGGCCCTCATCAAGAACTGGGACGCCGACCGCGCCGTCTCGAAGAAGGGCCTCGCGGGGTTCGGCGAGCAGTTCGTGCAGAACTCGAAGGTCTTCAACGAGATCTGGCTCGAGAAGGCGGCGCAGTTCGGCAGCAGCGGCGCGCCCATCTCGGCGCCCGTCTCGAACGACAACGCCTCGCGGCGCACCGCGACGGTGACCAACAACATTCAGGGCATCGGCGGCGTCGACCTCGAGGCGCGCAAAGAGGTGTCTCGCCAGATGCGCGAGCAGTTCAAGACCACCCGCCGCGCCACCATTCGCGTCATCCAGGCCCCCGGCGGGAAGCTGCTCAAGGTCGAGCTCCTCTCGCCCTCGAACGACGCCGCGGTGGACCGCGAGGCGCTGGCCGACGTGCGCGCCGCCGCCGAGAAGCTGCCGCCGCCGCCCGACGAGGTCGTCGGCGGCAAGAAGGAGCTCGTCAGCACCTGGGCCTTCGAGCTGGTGGTGAGCATCACCCCGCCCATCCCCACCTTCACCTTCGAGTTCGACGAGGCGCTCGGCTTCATCGACGCCCGCCTCCCGCTCGACCGCCGCATCTACAAGAAGGTGCGCCTGGTCTCGGTGGACTAGAGAGCGCCGCCCCATGGCCGACAAGCGCCGCTTCGACCTCTTCGCCGACCTGCTCGTCGCCCGCTTCCCCGACGCGAAGCGGGTGTTCGACGTGGCCGGCGGCATGGGCAAGCTCAACGAGGCGCTGGTGGCCCGGGGGCGGGAGTGCGTCACCTTCGACCGGCGGCACAAGCACCTGCCCGTCGCCTACGCCGAGCGCGAGTTCACCCTCGACGAGCCCTGCGCCGCCGACCTGGTGGTGGGCATGCACGCCGACGGCGCGACCCGCGTCATCATCGAGTACGCCGCCAGGCACGGGCTGCCCTTCGCCGTGGTGCCGTGCTGCTCCGACAACTCGATGCCCTACAAGCCGTGGATGCGGCACCTCGCGGCGCTGGGCACCTCGCTCGGCCTCACCGTCGAGGAGCTCGAGCTGCCCATGGAAGGCCGGGCTCGGGTGCTCCTGGGTCACCGAGTTCTTTGATCTCGGTCAACTCGGTGATTGGGTTCGGGACCATGAACAAGCTCCTGCTCGCGTCTGCGGTCGTCCTGGTCGCTTCTGCCTGCGGTCCCATGGATCAGATGATGGCTGACGCCGGAAGCGGCGGTGGCGCCGCGACGGGCGGCGGCTCCGCGACCGGCGGCGGCTCCGCCACGGGCGGCGGCTCGGCGGCGGGCGGCTCAGCCGGTGGCGGCGCCGCGGGCGGGAGCGCGCAGGTCAGCTTCATGACGCAGCTCGGTCCGATTCTCGTGAACCGCTGTGGCACCTGCCACTCGCTCGCCGACGTCGCGGCGGCCAACGCCTTCGTGCGTGGCAACGCCAGCCGCGGCGCGTGTTCGTCGCAGGGCGCGCGCATCACCGCGGGCAACGCGACCAACAGCCTGCTCTTCAAGAAGATCTCGGGCACCCAGACCTGCGGCGGGCGAATGCCGCTCAACTGCAGCGGCACCTCGTGCCTGCCACAGAACCAGCTCGACCTGTTCCGCGAGTGGATCAACGCGGGCGCCCCCAACAACTGAGCGGCTTCGTTTCAGTGGTGTCACCCGAAGGCCGCTCTGGCCGAAAGCTCTGAAGCCCTGCCGTCCGAATGCGGGTAGGGTGCTCCCCTTCGATGCGCCCGGTCATCGCCTTCGCGTTCAGCCTGTTCTCGGCCACGGCGTTCGGCGCCATCTACGAGGCCGTCGTCGACGCCGACGACGAAGAAGACATCTTCGCGATGGTGCAGCGCGGAGACATCTCGCAGGACACCGCCGACACGCTGCTGGAGCTGTTCCGTGAGGGCGTCGACCTCAACAACGCGCCGCGTGAGAAGCTCTATGACTTGCCGGGCATCACCTACGACGACGTCGACAAGCTCCTCCTCTACCGCGCGCAGAAGGGTCGCATCGAAGACCCGGCCGAGCTGGTGGGGGCCGAGGTGCTCACGGCCGAGCAGCTGATCGGCATCGCGCCCTACATCACCCTTGCCCCTGCCAGAGAGAAGCTGCCGGTCAGCGGCAAGTTCCGCCTGCTCTCGCAGTACACCCTCACCGACCCCATCGCCCCGCCGGCCCTGTTCGCGGCGCGGCTCAAGGGCCCGCTCGACCTCACCGTGGGCGCGATGCTCGTCACCAGCCGCCTCGACCCGGTGCGGCCGGTGTTCGACCCGACGCTCCAGGGCCTGGCCACCGAGGGCTACAAGTACCGCCTCGACGCGCCGCGCCTGTTCCTGCAGTGGCAGAACGCGAACCGGCGGGTCGTCGTCGGCACCTACACCATCGGCTTCGGCGAGCGCCTCACCCTCGACAACACGCGCCGCACCACGCCGCGCGGCATCTACCTGACCGACGACTTCCGCCGCTCGCAGGACCTCTCGACGCTCTGCCGCACCAGCGTCGACAGCGGCAGCCCGCCGCCGCCCGAGTGTGAGACGCCCAGCAAGTACGTCACCGCCGACTACTCGACCCGCGACGTGTTCCGCGGCATCGCCGCCAGCATCGAGAACCTCGACCTGGGCGACCAGCGCTCGCTGTCGATGTACGGGTTCCTCTCGTACCAGTCGCGCGGCGTCTATCAGTACGACCTCTTCGACCGCGCCGTCTGCGACGACCCGGCCTCGACCAGCACCTCGTGCAGCTCGCCCCGCATCTCGATCCTCCGGCCCCAGGACCCGACGACCGGCTGGCGCACGCGCTACGCCACCCTGCCCGGCTTCTTCGACGAGCTCGCCAGCGGCGGCCACGTCGACTTCAAGCCCAGCTACGCGCTGCGCTTCGGCCTCACCGGCTACGGCTCGGTGCCCTTCTTCAACTCGGTGCCCCCGGGGAGCGCCGTGCAGCCCGACTTTCAAGACACCGCGAAGTACCCCAACGGCGGCGCGTTCGGCGCCATCGGCCTCGACGCCCAGGCGGTGGTCGGCCCCGTCAACCTGCACCTCGAGGTGTCGCGCAGCTTCGACAAGGCCATCAACAACCAGGGCGGCGGCTTCGGCGCGATCCAGCGCACCACCTACTCGCCCAAGGGCCACGAGCTCGAGCTGGTGCTGCGCTACTACGACAACCGCCTGCTCAACCCCTACGCGCGCCCCTTCTCGGGCCCCGACGAAGACGCGGGGCAGCGCGCGCGCAACGAGCTCGGCGCCCGCCTCCGCTACTTCGGCAAGTTCAGCCGCGACTGGCAGTTCCGCGCCACCGTCGACTTCTGGACGCTGCCCTACAGCGCGAACGGTGGCCGCGCCGGCACCGCCAACCTGCTCATCCTCACCCGGGTTGACTTCACCGGGTTCAAGGTCATCAAGCCGAGCGTCTGGTTCCGCTTGAGCGACCGCAACCTGGGCGTCAGCCAGCGCGGCATCTGCGCGGTCACCTCGGTGGCCTCGGGCATGCCCGAGTTCGTCAACACGCCCGACGACTTCGAGGGCGACGTCACCTACTTCACCTGCGACTCGTACCGCATCGTGCAGCGCATCGACTTCCGCCCGCTGGGCAAGGTGCTCACCCTGAGCGAGCAGGCCTCGTTCTCGTGGCGCGACGACATCTCGAGCGCGTACAACGACAAGTTCCGCAACGACGTGCAGGCCTGGCTCGAGGCCACCAGCCAGCCGGTCGACTGGTTGGCGCTCAGGCTCCGGTCGCGGCTACGCTCCGAGGGCATCGACAGCCCCACCACCTACGAGGACTCGTTGTGGACCTACTTCGAGGCCGCGTGGATTCCCTTCAAGGGTACCCGCCTGGCCGCCCGATACGACCTGTACGTCTGGCTCGACCAGCGCGCCTCGACGCTGCGCCGCCAGCCCTCGCCCGAGCACCGCTTCCTCCTCGACCTGCGCACGAGCTTCTGACCCCATGACCGCGCTCCGCTCCCGCCCCGTCGTCTTCGCCCTGCTCCTGGCCTTCTCACCCTCGTGCGCCGGCGTGGCGACCGAGCAGACCAAGCGCTACACGAGGGACGAGGCCCGCTCGCTCCTCAAGCGCCTCGAGACCGTCAGCCTCGAGCTGGGCGAGTTCCCCATCGACGGCGCCTCGTCGGTGCTCGACGGCGACACCATTCGCGTCAAGGGCCTGCCCGCGTCGCTGCGCCTGCTGGGCATCGACACCGAAGAGACCTTCAAGAAGGACTCGGAGCGCGCGGCCTTCGCGGCGGGCTGGGAGGACTACAAGAAGAAGATGCGCGGCAGCTCGGGGCGCCCGACCAAGTACGCCACCCCGCTGGGTGAAGACGCCAAGCACTACGCGCAGGCCTTCTTCGAAGACGTGCGCTCGGTGCGCCTGGAGCGCGACCACCCGGGCGAGATTCGCGACTTCTACAACCGCTACCTGGCCTACGTGTTCGCGAAGAAGAACGGCGAGTGGGTCAACTACAACGTCGAGTGCGTGCGCGCGGGCTTCACGCCCTACTTCGTCAAGTACGGCCGCAGCCGCCGCTTCCACAAGGAGTTCGTCGACGCCGAGCGTGAGGCCCGCGAGGGCCAGCGCGGCATCTGGAAGCCCGGCGCCATGGCCTACCCCGACTACGACGAGCGCCTGAAGTGGTGGGCAGAGCGCGAGGCCGTCATTACCCGGTTCGAGAAGGCCGCCGCCGAAGACCCCGACAACTACATCGCGCTGACGCGGTGGGACGCCATGCTCAAGCTCGAAGGCAAGGTCGGCCAGGACGTCACCATTCTCGGCTCGGTGAGCGACGTGAAGTACAGCGAGGGCAACGGCCCCTCGGTGGTGAAGCTGGCCCGCACCCGCACCAACGACTTCGACATCGTCTTCTTCGACCGCGACGTGCTCCTCTCGACCGGCGTGCAGTTCAAGAAGAGCGAGTACGTGCAGGTGCGCGGCACCGTGCAGAAGTACAAGAACGAGAAGGGCTGGGAGCGCCTGCAGGTGGTCGTCTCACTCCCCGGGCAGGTGCTCGCGCCGTCGACGGCGCTCGAGAAGCTGCTGACCGATGAGCAGAAGAGGGCCGAACGTGGCAGCAGCGACGAGGATGACTAAGTGACTTCACATCGATTGACGTACCCCCTGGCGGCGCTGGCCCTGGCCGTCTCCTGCGCCCCGCCTCCCGAGATGACGGTCGACGCCTGCAAGGGGCGCGTGGCCGGCGACCTCGTCATCACCGAGCTGATGCTCGACCCCGACGGCACCGACACCGGCGGCGAGTGGGTCGAGATCTTCAACACCCTCGGCTCCCCCATCGACCTGCGCGGCTACACCATCACGTACCGCTCCGGCACCTCGACGGCCAAGTCACACACCGTGCGCGCTTCGGTGCAGATCCCCGCGCGGGGCTACGTCGCGCTCGGCGACGTGCGCTCGGGCCCCAACCCCTCGTGGATCTCGTACAGCTACGGCGACGGCCTGGGCGCGTTCGGGCAGAGCACCGGCACCGTGGCCATTCGCTGCGGCATGACCGCCATCAACGAGTACTCGTACACCCGCACCGCGCGGCCGGGGCGCTCGCGCATGCTGGGCGGCGCGGCCGACCCTGACGCCTCGCGGGTCTCGAACGAGGCCAACTGGTGCGACACGCCGCCCGCCACCGAGTACGCGCCGCGGAACTACGGCACCCCCGGCGGCCCCAACCCCCTCTGCGCGCCCGAGGCCATGCTGGGCACCTGTCTGCAGGACGGCATGCCGCGCCCCATCGTCGCGGCCGAGGCCGGTGACGTGCTCATCACCGAGGTGATGGCGTCGCCGCGCGCCGTCACCGACACCCTCGGCGAGTGGATCGAGCTGTACGCCACCACCGACGTCGACTTGAACGGCCTGTCGCTCGCCACCAGCACCAGCCGCACGACCTTCACGTCGAACAACTGCCTCACCGTGCGGGCCCAGACGTACAACGTGCTCGCGCGCAACGGCGACTCGTTCGTCAACGGCGGCCTGCCGCCTGCGGTCGCGACCTTCTCGGTCAGCCTCTCGCCGGCCAATGAGCGCCTGCGCCTCTTGCGCGGTGACGCGGGCGTCGACGAAGCGAGCTTCTTCGCCTCGGAGCGCGGCGTCTCGTGGCAGGTCAGGCCCGAGCTGCTGGCGAACCCCGACGAGATCCGCCCCAACCTCAACGACCTGCCCGACTCGTTCTGCAAGTCGATCTCGGCGTGGCCTGACGGCGGCGGCGACTTCGGCAGCCCCGGCGCGCCCAACGGCACCTGCGCAGCCGACTCGGGCGTGATGACGCCGCCCGACGGCGGCCAGGTGACGTTCGACTGCAACACCATCAACCCCGGCGACCTGGTGGTGACCGAGGTGATGATCGACCCGCCCAGCACCGACACCGGGCTCGAGTGGTTCGAGCTCTACAACACCACCGGGGCGCCCATCGACCTCGCGGGCCTCCAGCTCTCGTACCGCCAGGGCGCCACCGCTCCGCGCACGCACACCGTGGCGAGCTCGGTGGTGGTGATGCCCGGCCAGGCGGTCGCGGTGGGCGACGTGCGCTCCGGCCCGAACCCCGCGTGGATCGCCTACGCCTACGGCGCCGACCTGGGGGCGCTCAACAACTCGGCGGCCACCGTGGGCGTGCGCTGCGGCACCAAGATCGTCAACGAGTACACCTGGGTGCGCACGGCGCGCTCGGGCCGCAGCCGCATGCTCGGCGGTCCCGCCACCCCTTCGGCCACGCTCGGCGCGAACGAGGCCAACTGGTGCGACACGCCCACCAGCACCGAGTACACCCCGGGGAGCGCGGGTACGCCTGGCGCCGCCAACCCCATGTGCGCCCCTGAGGCGATGACCGGCACCTGCCTCGAGAACGGCACGCCCCGCCCCATCGTCGCGGCCGAGCCCGGCGACCTCGTCATCACCGAGGTGATGGCCAACCCCTCGGTGAGCACCACCGTCGGCACCTGGTTCGAGGTGTACGCGACCACCGACGTCGACCTCAACGGCGTGTCGGTCGCCAACGGCGCGGGCACGCGGAACACCATCACCGCGATGACCTGCCTGCGCGTCCCCGCGACGACCTACGCCATCCTCGCCCGCAGCACGAACGCGTTCCTCAACGGCGGGCTGCCGCCCCCCATCGCCACCTACAGCATCGGCATCAGCAGCTCGGGCAACGAGCTGCTGCGGCTCTTCCGGGGCGACGCGGGCATCGACGAGATCCAGTTCTTCCGCTCCACGAGCCAGACCTCGTGGCAGGTGCCTGGCGAGCTGCTCACCGACCCGGCGCTCATCAACGCCACCATCAACGACGTGCCGATGAACCTGTGCCTGGCGCCCAACCGGTTCATGACCGACGCCGGCACCCCGGGAGACTTCGGCAGCCCCGCGGCCATCAACCCGCTCTGTGACGGCGGCACGCCCTGAGGTGACGACGCGCGCCCTCACGCTGGCCCTCGCCGTCGCCGCGGCGAGCTGTGGAACGCCCACGCCGCCGAGCGCGTGCGGGCCCTCGACGGCCACGGTGGCGCGCGCCGTCGACGGCGACACGCTCGAGCTCACCGACGGCAAGAAGGTGCGCCTGCTGCTCGTCGACACCCCCGAGACGACCAACGGGAAGACCGACTGCTTCGGCCAGCAGGCGGCGCAGTTCACCGCCGACAAGGTGACCGGCAAGCCGATCGAGCTGAGCTACGACGAGGCCGGCTGCACCGACCGGTACGGGCGCACGCTGGCCTACGTGAAGGTCGGCGGGCTCGACCTCAACCGCGCGCTGGCCGAGGGTGGCTATGCCTGCGTGCTCTACATCTCGCCGGCCGGAAAGAGCCGTCGCGAGGAGTTCGAGATCTACGAGTCGCAGGCGAAGACCAGCCGCGCGGGCATGTGGGGGCAGTGCTCCACCGTGACGTGCGAGTAGGCCGGCCGACCCGGCACCAGCGAGCGGTGGGCTCGGGCCCCTGACGGGCCTGTCCCGGTCCGCTGCCCGCCCGTCCACGCCGAGCTGCGAGCCTGCATCGGGAAGCCGGGCGTCCATCCTGCCGGCCCTGCAGCATGGCGCTGACCACCGACGCCACGCTCGCGCGGGGCTGTGTCAGCCCGCTGCCAGCCTTCGAGCACGCGAAGGGCCCCGTCACGGGCGAGAGCCCCAGGAAGCGTCGCACCCGCCCGCCCAACAAGCCCGTCGACTCAAGTCACCGACGGGGCTACAGGGCCCGACCCATGGCACGCATCGCGAAGGTGCTGGTGGCGAACCGCGGCGAGATCGCCGTCCGCGTGATGCGCACCTGCAAAGAGCTGGGGTTGAAGACGGTCGCCGTCTACTCCGAGGCCGACCGCACCGCGCTGCACGCGCGCTTCGCCGACGAGGCGGTCTGCATCGGGCCCGCGCCGTCGCGCCAGAGCTACCTGGTGGCCGAGAACATCCTGGGCGCCGCGAAGCAGACCGGCGCCGACGCCATTCACCCCGGCTACGGCTTCTTGTCCGAGAACGCCTCGTTCGTGCGCGCCTGCGACAAGGCCGGCGTCACCTTCATCGGCCCGCCCGCCTCGGCGATGGACGCCATGGGTGAGAAGACCCGCGCCCGCACCAACATGATGAAGGCGGGCGTGCCGGTGGTGCCCGGCTCCACCGAGCCCTTCACCAACGCCGACGAGGCGCACGCCTACGCGAAGAAGATCGGCTACCCGGTGATGCTCAAGGCGGCCGGCGGCGGCGGCGGCAAGGGCATGCGGCGGGTGGACCGCGACGAAGACCTCGACGCGGCCTGGCGCACCGCCCGCAGCGAGGCCATGAGCGCGTTCGGCAACGACTCCGTCTACATGGAGAAGTTCCTCGACCAGCCGCACCACGTCGAGATTCAGGTCTTCGCCGACACCCACGGCAACTGCATTCACCTCAACGAGCGCGAGTGCTCGGCCCAGCGCCGCAACCAGAAGGTCGTCGAAGAGACGCCCTCCCCCATCCTCACCCCGCAGATGCGCGCGGCCATGGGCGAGGTGGCGGTGAAGGCGGCCAAGGCGGTCGGCTACGTCGGCGCCGGCACGGTGGAGTTCCTCGTCGACAGCTCGCGCAACTTCTACTTCCTCGAGATGAACACCCGCCTGCAGGTCGAGCACCCGGTGACCGAGTGGGTGACGGGCGTCGACCTCGTCTCGTGGCAGCTCCACGTCGCGCAGGGCGGCGTGCTGCCCTTCCTGGCGCCGGTTCAGCCGCGCGGGCACTCCATCGAGGTGCGGGTGTACGCCGAAGACCCGGCGACCAACTTCATGCCCTCGCCGGGGAAGATCGAGGCCCTGCGCGTGCCCAGCGGGCCCTTCATGCGCGACGACTCGGGCGTCTACGCCGGCTACACCGTGCCCAACACGTACGACCCGATGATCAGCAAGCTCTCGGTCTGGGCGCCGACCCGCGCCGAGGCGATTCGCCGCATGCAGCGCGCGCTCGACGAGTACGTCGTCAAGGGCATCACCACCAACATCGCCTACCTCAAGGGCATCCTCGCGCACGCCGAGTTCCAGCGCGGTGACTACGACACCGGCTTCCTGGGGCGGGAGCACCAGGCGCTCCTGGGCGCGCCGAAGCCCGCGCTGACGAAGCTCTCGATGATCGCCGCCGCGCTCCGCGCCCACCAGCGCGCCGAGGCGAAGGCGCGCCTGGCCGCCGCCGCGCCGGGCGCCATCGCCGCCACCTCGGCCTGGCGCAGCGCCGGCCGCGCCTCGAGCTGGAAGAGGAGCTGACCCATGTCGCGCACCACCCGCTACTTCGCGAAGGACCTCTCGAAGCCGAAGGGCGAGGCCGTCTCGCTCGACGTCGAGGCGCTCGGCGACGACCGCTACGCCGTCACGCTCGACGGTGAGCGCCTGGAGCTCGAGGCCCAGGCCCTGCCCGGGCTGGCGATGACGCTGCGCACGGGGAGCGACACCTTCCTCGCCGAGTTCGAAGAGAAGGGCGACGAGGTGGGCGTGCTCCTCAAGGGGCAGGTCACCCGCTTCGACGTCGTCGATGAGCGCCAGAACATCTTGCGCGCGGCCAACGCCGTCTTCGAGGTCGAGGGCCGGCAAACCATCGTCTCGCCCATGCCCGGCAAGGTGGTGAAGGTCTTCGTGAAGGTCGGCGACGTGGTGACCGAGGGTCAGGGCCTGGTGGTGGTCGAGGCGATGAAGATGGAGAACGAGCTCAAGTCGCCCAAGGCCGGCACGGTGCTCGAGGTCGTCGCCAGCGAGGGCCAGACGGTCGAGAACGGCGCGAAGCTGTTGGTGGTCGAGTAGCGCGCTCAGCCGCGTCGGGTGGCCGTCACCGCCACCACCCTCGAGAGCCGGCCCGGCACCAGCCCGTCGCGCGCCGACACCGAGAAGCCGTGGCGCTCCAGCGCCGGGCGCAGCTCGGGCCAGGTGAACGTCAGGTAGAACATGATGAACGGCGGCGTGACCAACGCGTTGCGCACGTGCATCACCGCGTTGAAGCCGCGGGCCACCCAGAAGGCCGGTGACGTCGCCTTCGGCCTGGGCGTGGTGAGGAAGACGAAGCGCCCGCCCGGCACCAGCGCGCGCGAAACGCCTGAGAGCAGCGCGTCTTCGTCAGCGCCCACGAAGTGGCCGAACGCGCCCGCGCTGGTGACGAGCTCGAACTCACGGTCGAAGGGCAGCGCGCGGGCGTCGAGCTTGAGGAGCTCCGGCCGGGGCCCCAGGCGTCGCCGCGCCTCGTCGAGCATGCCCTGCGAGAAGTCGACGCCGGTCAGCCGGCCTTTGACGAAGGGCGCGAGGTGGCCGAGCTGCGCCCCGGTGCCACAGGCGACGTCGAGCGCGCTCGACACCGAGCCGCCGGCGAAGACGTGGGCGAAGAACGGCGCCAGCAGCAGATCGGGCGTGCGGAAGGGCGTGACGTCGAACTTCTGGGCCAGCAGATCGTACCCGCGCTCGGTCGACGAGAGCGCCTGGCGGGTGAGGTCGATGAGCGAGGGGCCGTCGGGGTGGAACATGAAGGCCTAGAGCATGCCGGCGAAGACGAGCCGAAACGAGACCGAGCCCGGCCGCCTGGGCGCAAAGCGCAGGGCCTTGAGCGCGGCCTCGACGCAGGCCTCGAGCTGCGGGTCCAGCCGCCGGTTGCTCTGCAGCGGAATCGAGACCCGCGACACCGCGCCCTCGCGATCGACCGCGAGCCGGGTCGTCACCGTGCCGCGGTAGTGGGGGTCGGCCTTCATCCGCGCCAGGGCGCAGCGCCGCATCGGCTCCAGCTGCGTCTCGAGCGCGTCGACGAGCTCCCCCAGGGCGCGGGCGCGCCCGTCGTCCCAGAAGGCCGACACGTCGGCGAGGTGCACGTCGGGGCGGGGCGCCGGCACCACGGGCTCGAGCGGCGCGGTTGGGGCCTCGACGACCACGACCACCTCAGGGGGCGGCTGTCGAGGGTCGGCCAGCGGCGGGGCCTCGAGCGCCGGGGGCGACGCCTCGCGCGCCTCTCCGACCTCGGCCGCCGGCCAGCGCCCCCACAGCGCTCGCCCGGTGACGACCAGCAGCAGCACCGCCACCAGCGCCAGCAACGGCCACCGGGGCCGGGTCGCCGGGGGCCGCACGGTGCCGTGCCCGCAGTCGACGCTCATGCTGCGCCCATCGGCGCGCGGCACCAACCGGGTCAGCACCCGCCCTTCCGTCTCGAGCACCAGCCGGCGCACCGCCTCCTCCGAGAGCCCGTCGACGTCGTAGGTGAAGGCGGCGCAGCGCGGACACCGGCCGACCCGCGCGCTCGCGGCAGCCTCCGAAGCCCCATCGGCGCGCGTCGTCTCCACCCGGGGGGCATCAGAGCGCGATCGAGGCGGCCGAGGCCAGCCTCGGCGCACCCAGAGAACGGTCAGCGGAGCCGGCGGCGCAGGTGGTTGAGCACGTCCATGCGGGTGATGAGGCCGACGAAGGCGTCCTGCTCCATCACGATGGCCACCAGCCCGCTGTCGAGCAGCGGCATCAGCTCACGCACGGGCGTGTTCACCTGCACCGTCTTCAGCCGCGCGCGCGGCACCATCACCTCGCGCACCGGCCGCTTGAGCTGCTTCTCGTCGTCGACCGCCGCCAGCAGCACGTCGGACTCGTCGATGATGCCGGCGAGCACCCCGCGCTCCATCACCGGCAGCTGCGAGATGTCGTAGAGCTTCATGCGCGCGTGCGCGGTCAGCAGCGTGTCGTCGGGCGCCGCCGTCACCACCGCGTCGTCGGCGAAGCGCCGCGAGATGACGTCGCGCAGATCGCCCTGCTGCTCCCGCTTGAGGAAGCCCTGGTCGAGCATCCACCCGTCGTTGAACATCTTCGAGAGGTACTTGTTGCCCGAGTCGCAGACGAAGGTGCACACGCGCTTCTTCGTCGTCTGCTCGCGGCAGTACCTGAGCGCCGCGGCCAGGAGCGTGCCTGACGAGGAGCCCGCGAGCAGGCCCTCGGCGCGCAGCAGCGCCCGCGCGGTCTCGAGGCTCTCGGCGTCGGTGATGGTGTAGGCCTTCTTCACGCTCGAGAGGTCGCAGATGACGGGAATGAAGTCTTCGCCGATGCCCTCGACGACCCAGCTGCCCGCTTCCCCCAGGCGCCCCGTCTCGAGGTAGCCAGCCAGCACCGAGCCCTTCGGGTCGGCGAGCACCATCTCGCACTTCGGGATGCGGTCCTTGAAGGCCCGCGCCAGGCCGGTGAGCGTGCCGCCCGAGCCGACGCCCACCACCATCGCGTCGAGGTCGCCGTCGAGCTGGGCGGCGATCTCGGGGCCAGTGCCCTCTTCGTGGGCCTTCGGGTTCGCCGGGTTCTCGAACTGGTTGACGTAGAACGCGCCCGTCTCGGCGGCCAGCCGCTGGGCGACGTCCTGGTAGTACTGCGGGTGGCCCTTGCCGACGTCGGAGCGCGTCATCACCACCTGCGCCCCCATGGCCTTGAGGTGGGCGATCTTCTCCTGGCTCATCTTGTCGGGGATGACGAGGGTGAGCTGGTAGCCGCGCACCGCCGCCACCAGCGCCAGGCCCAGCCCAGTGTTCCCCGCGGTGGCCTCGACGAGCTTCATCTGGGTCGGGCCCACCAGGCCGGCCTCTTCGGCCGCGCGGATCATCGACAGGCCGATGCGGTCTTTGATGCTCCCGCCGGGGTTGTGCGACTCGAGCTTGAGGAACAGCTCGCACGGCCCGGTGTCGAGCCGGGTGACCTTCACCATCGGCGTGTTGCCGATGAGCTCGAGGGGCGTCGACGGACGGCAAAGGGGCATGACCATGGCGGCCGAACCTAGCAGGCGCAGGGTGCAGCCCGGGCCCGCAACTCAGGCCGCGCTGCGACCGACTCCGGGCCGCGCGAGCGCGCTCTCGAGCGCCGACCTGTCGGGCGCGACCGAGAGCGCCTCTTCGCGCTCGACCAGGCCCGCCGAGACCAGCTCGGAGAGGCCCTGCTCGAGCGTGCGCGTGCGCATCGCCGGGAACGAAGCCGCCTGCCCCTCGAAGAGCGCCGAGCGGACCTGCGCCACCCCGGGGAGCAGCTCCCAGGCCAGGTGCTTGCCGCCGTTTCGGTTGCGACAGAGCACCTGCGAGAACACCCCGCGCAGCGCCTGCCCCAGCTGCCAGCGCGCCGTGGGGTGCCCCTGGGTGAGGTGCACGAGCTTCTCGGCCGCCTGGGCCGCGCCGCGGGCGTGGAGCGAGCCGACGACCAGCTTGCCGCGCTCGGCCAGGGCCAGCGCCTCGCGCAGCACCTCGGCGTCGTCGAGCTCGCTCACCATCACCACGTCGACGTCGTCACGGCGCGCGTCGCGCAGCCCCTCGGCGAACGACGCGGCGTGCGCGCCGACCTCGAGCTGCCCCAGCGGCCCCGCGCCGGGCGCGAGCAGGTACTCGATGGGCGCCTCGAGGCACCGCACCGAGAGCGGGCGCTGCGAGACGACCGACTGCATCACGCTCGCCAGCGAGGTGGTGACGCCGTGGCCTGCGGGGCCCGACAGCACCCACAGCCCGGCGCCGCCCATGGCCTGCACCAGCTCTCCCGGCAGGCCCAGCGCGGTGACCGACGGCACCACGCGCGGCAGGCGCCGCACCACCACCGACAGCCCCGTGCGGGCGTGCTGGGCAGAGAGGTGGAACACCGAGTCGTCGGTGACGTGCGAGAAGTCGATGCGGGCGTGCTGGTGCAGGGTGTCGCGCAGCGCCGCCGGCGCGAGGGCCGTGAGCTCCGCGAAGAGCTCGGCCTCGGTGAAGCTCAGCGACTGAACCGGCACCAGCTGGCCGTCGAGGCGCAGCAGCGCGCCGCCACCAGCGGCGACGTGGAGGTGCGTGGCCCGCCGTCCCTCCATCTCGATCATCAACGCCTTGAGGGCCGCGCGGCTGGGCGGGGTGACGACGTCGGGCGGCGGCGGCCCCAGCGACGGGTGCTGCCCGCCGTTGATGGGCACCAGCGTGGGCGGGTGCTTCTTGAGGGCGCGCGCGGTGACCCGCAGGTCGTCGCCCTGCAGCGTCATGTGCACGTTCACCACGCCCGCGTCGGCCTCGTACTGAAACTCCACCGGCACGCCCGACAGCAGCTGCGTGGACAGCGCCTTGGGCACCACGTCGGTGAAGAGGAGCAGAATCTGGCCGCTCGACAGCGGGGCGCGGAACACCGGCAGCGGCGCGGCGCCCTCTTGCTGGAAGACCCCGGTGGTGCCCGAGTCGAGCTCGAGGGCGCTGCCCGCGTTCAGGAAGAGGTAGTCGAAGAGCTGATTCAGCCGGGACATGCGGGGCCTGAGTGCACGCCCGGTGCCGCCCGCCCACCGTGGCGTGTCGCCCGGTTGAAGCTGCCGGGTTCGGGTCTGCCGTGACGAGGGGGTCTGCCCCTACACCCCTCAGCGCACGGGCATGGCCCCCATCGGCACCGCGCCGGGCTGCGCCGCCGGCGAACGGCTCCCGGGCACCGCGCCCACCATCTCGCGCACCCGCCGCTGCCGCGTCTGGAGGACCTTGAGCCGCTCCAGCAGCCGCGCGCGCTCCTTCGACGAGCCGCGCCCCGCGCGGAGCTCGAGCGCCTCGAGCCGCTCCTTCACCGCCAGCACCTCGTCGTCGAGCACCACCGGCTGCACGTTTCGCTTCGCCGTGCCGGTGCGGTTCTCGGTGCCGATGCCCACCGGCGTCACCCGGGTGATGATCAACGGCCCGCCGGGCGTCGCGCGCGTCAGCTCCAGGCCCAGCAGCAGCCCGTCGCGCTTGGTGCCATCGGCGACGTCGTAGTCCTGGTTCGAGACGAGGTTGCCCAGCGAGTAGGCGACCAGGCCCACGCGGCCGTCGCGCAGGCGCTGCGGCGTCACCGGCTGGAGCACGTGCGGGTGGTGCCCGATGACGACCAGCGCGCCGGCGTCGAGCATGCCGCGCGCCAGCTCGCGGTCGTAGCTCATCGGCTCGTGCACGTACTCGGCGCCCCAGTGCACGGCGACGATGACCGCGTCGACCGTCTTCGCGGTCTCGCGGATGTGCTGGAAGAACGCCTCGAAGGTGCGGCCGCCGCCGATGGGCTCCTCGAGGTAGGGCACCACCGGCACGTGCGGATCGCCCGGCCCACCCTTGTTGTGGAACTTGTTGAGCCACCGGCTGACGGCGATGAGCGCGACCCTCAGCCCGTTCTTCTCGAGGATGAGCGGCGTCCACGCCTCGGCCTCGGTGCGCCCGGCCCCGGCGGCGCGCAAGCCGACCTCGTCGAGCAGGTCTCGGGTGTTGGTGATGCCCTCGGGGTGCATGTCGAGGCAGTGGTTGTTGGCGAAGGTCGCCACGTCGACGCCCGACGACTTGAGCCCGGCCAGCAGCTCGGGCGGCGCGTTGAAGAGCATCTCCTTCACCTCGCGCTGCTCCCGCCGCGTCACCGGCGTCTCGAGGTTGACGATGGCGAAGTCGTAGGCGCCGAAGACCGGCGCGAGCGGCCCGAAGACGTGCCCCCACCCCGAGTCGTTGAGCGGCCTGCCGTCTTTGGCGAAGCGCGCGTGCTTCTCGGCCGCCTTCTTCACCGGCTCGTGGGGAATGACGTCGCCGCCGAAGACCAGCGTCATGCGGGGCGGCGCTGGCGCGGCGCTCAGGGTGAGGAGCAACAGGCCTGTGGCGCAGAGCGACATCGACGCCGCGAGTATTGATCAGCCTTTGGCTCGCCGCGAACCAGCGGCCCGCTCAGAACGGGGCCGGCAGCTCGACCACCACCTGCGCGCCGGTGGTGGGGTGCGTGAACGACAAGCGCTCCGCGTGCAGGAGCAGGCGCGAATCGGGCTTGCCGTAGAGGCGGTCTCCCACGATGGGCAGCCCCAGGCCCTGGGCGTGCGCGGCGTGAACGCGGAGCTGGTGCGTCCGCCCCGTCCTGGGGAAGAAGGCGACCCGGGTGCGCCCGTTGGCGCGCGCGAGCACGGTGAACGAGGTCTCGGCCGGCTTGCCGTGCTCGAAGTCGACCAGCTGCCGGGGCCGCTGCTCGAGGTCGACCCGCAGCGGGAGCGAGACGTCGCCGGCGTCGCGCGACAACACGCCGTCGAGCACCGCGACGTACCGCTTGTGCACCGTGCGCGCGATGAACTGGGCCTGCAGCGCCACGTAGGCCGCCTCGTCGAGCGCGACCAGCAGCAGCCCCGAGGTCTCGACGTCGAGCCGGTGCACCAGGAGCGGGCCGGTGGCCTTCGGGTGTCGCGCCCGCACCCGCGCCAGCACCGAGTCGGTCACCGACGCGTCGGTGCCGGGCACCGACAGCAGGCCCTCGGGCTTGTTCACGACGATGAAGCGCTCGTCTTCGAGCACCACCTCGAGCGGGTGCGCGCCGAGCTCCTTCGGCCGAAAGCGCCGCGACGGCGCGACGTCGACGCCCTCGAGGAGGAACGGCAGCAGCGGCCCGCACTTGTCCTTGCACGCGGGGAAGAAGGCGCCCTCGACGCGGCCGCCGCCCGGCGGGGGCGCTCCCCACCAGAACTCTGCCAGGCCGAGCGGCCGCAGCCCGTGACGAAGGGCGAACACCAACAGCTTGGGCGCCGCGCAGTCGCCGGTGCCCGAGGACGGGACGTTGGGCGCGAAGAGCGCGCGCACCGAGCGCTGCTGGCCGCGGGCGTTCTCGAACAGGTACGTGTCGTAGATCTGCCACGACACCACCTGAGAGACGATGCGGCGCAGGCGCTCCAGGGCCTTGAGGCGTCGGGCGTCGCGGCGCAGCAGCTCGTCGAGGGCCTCACGCTCGGCGCGCCAGGCCCGCTTCTGCGCCTGGAGCTCGACGTCGTCGGCCTGGCTCTGTCGATCGAGCGCGCGCAGGGCAGCCGGGGTGTCGAGCCCTCGAGCGCTCAAGCGGGCCCGTTCGCGGTGACGCTCGACGCGGCGCGCCTCGTGGAGCGCTCGGAGCGCGGCCCGCGCACCGTCGTGCGCGGCCGAGAGCTGCACCTTCGCGTCGAGCAGCTCGAGGCGCTCGGGCGAGGTCCGGTAGGCCTCGACGCGCGCGGTCATCGCCTTCACCACGCGCTCGCCGGCGGGCTCGACCGCCAGCCGCGCCGCGCGGTCGAACACCGGAGGCACGAAGCCCTCGACGTCCCACCGCTGCCGGAGCTGGCCCGAGAACGCCTTCAAGAAGCCCACGCGGCCGTCGGGCGCCTCGACGACGAGCACGCCGAACATCTTCCCTCCCTCGGGGCCGCGCAGCACCTCGACGGTGAGCCCGTCGCCGAGCTCGCCCGCGCGCAGCGGCGCCATCACCGCGTCCACCGCGCGCTCGAGCAACGCGCCGGGCTCGCCGACGTCGAACGGGCTGTTGAGCTGCGCGGGTCGCTCGTCGCGCGTCGGCTGCGGCGAGAGCCAGGTGAGGAACGGCGACAAGGCGCGCGAGGCTACTCGGGTTCACGTCATCGGGGGCACACCCGTCCTGCCCCAGTGGCGCTCGGCGCGACGGCGCGAAGGGGACGTCGAGCAAGGCGCTCGCGTTCGACGTATGACGAGCATTCACAGGTGAGGGGGCGCTCATGGCTCGGAGTTCCGCAGG
Organism: Myxococcus sp.; assembly: GCA_014879945.1. Classification (GTDB taxonomy): domain Bacteria; phylum Myxococcota; class Myxococcia; order Myxococcales; family Myxococcaceae; genus Xiheimicrobium. The sequence continues at coordinate 5,324 of JACSRE010000058.1, read as the reverse complement.
TTGGTTGTGGCTCATTGGCGCGCTCGCGGCGTGTGGCGGCGGCGGCACGCCAGACGGGGGCGGCACGGCAGGCGGCTCCACCGCAGGCGGGACGGCCGGCGGCTCCAGCGCAGGCGGGACGGCCGGCGGCTCCAGCGCAGGCGGCACGGCAGGTGGCTCCACCGCGGGTGGAACAGCCGGTGGCTCCAGCGCAGGCGGGACGGCAGGCGGCTCCAGCGCAGGCGGGACGGCAGGCGGCTCCAGCGCAGGCGGGACGGCAGGTGGCTCCACCGCGGGCGGCACGGCAGGCGGCTCCAGCGCGGGTGGAACAGCCGGTGGCTCCACCGCAGGCGGGACGGCAGGCGGCTCCAGCGCGGGTGGAACAGCCGGTAGCTCCACCGCGGGTGGCACGGCGGGCGGCTCGGTCAGCGACGGCGGGAGCGTGATGGACGCCGGTACCCCCGACGGCGGCTGCGGGTGCGGCGCGCGTCAGTGCCTGAGCGACGGCGGCTGCGCGGACTGCTTGAGCGACCCGCACTGCGCCGCGCCCACCCCCTTCTGCGACACCGCGCTGAACATCTGCGTGCAGTGCCGCGCCACCAACGACACCTGTGACGCCGGCAGCTACTGCACCGCGCAGGGCGCCTGCGCCCGCGGCTGCCGCGCCGGCGCCGACTGCCGCAGCGGCCTCTGCCTCCCCTCTCACGACTGCGTCACCTGCCAGGGCGACGTGGAGTGCGAGGCGAGCCGGGTCTGCGGCTCTGGCGTCTGCGGCGCCTCGTGCGCCACCTCGCTCACCTGCCCCTCGGGCTTCGAGTGCTGCGGCACCCGCTGCGTGAACACCGCCTTCGACCCCTCGCACTGCGGCCAGTGCGGGCAGGTCTGCGCCGGCGAGACCTTCTGCGGCGCCAGCGGCTGCCGCGCGGCGATCGTCTCGAACGTCTGCCAGGTGCGCCAGGCGACCGCGCTCCTCGACGGCCTCGTCGAAGACGACGGCGCGGGGAACACCTTGGCGCAGGGGCTGGCGACGCAGTGCGCCCCCGCCACCATCACCACCTCGTCGGTGCCGCAGCTCGACAGCGGCGTGCTCGACGCCGTCACCGGTGAGCCGCTCCTCTTCGGGCCCATGCTCTGCGTCGGCGGAGGCTCGTTCTTCCAGCGGTCCATCGGCTGGCTCGAGAGCGTGAACCTCGCGCCCGTTCGCGACACCAGCACCGCCACCCAGTACCGCCTGAGCCTGCGCGACGGCGGCGCGGTGGCCAGCGGCGCCGTCTCGAGCCTGGGGGCGACCCATGACGTCTTCGTGATTCAGCTCGTGCGCACCCCGACCGGCGCCACGGTGCTCAACACCGGCGGCTTCTATGGCGAGGGCACCACGGCCGGCGCCTGGTACTTCCGCAACGTACTGTTGCCGATGCGCGCCAGCCTCACCTCGGGCTGGTACGTGGTGGAGTGGACCGATCAGAACGCCAACGGCCCCGACGCGATGGACACCTTCACCGTCCTCGCGCCGTAGGGTGCTCGAGCCCGGGCGCAGGGAGCACACCGGCGCCCAGTGTGCGCCCATCCGAGTGGGCTCGCGGCACCGCGTGACGCTGCTACGCTCGAGCCGTGGTTCCCCCTTCGCCGGTCCCAGCCGGCACGCCTCCTCCCTGCCCGCACTGTGGTGCAGCCCTCGTGGCCGGCGCGACCGCGTGCGCGCGCTGCCAGAAGCCCGTCGAGCCCGTCGACCCGATGATCGGCCGCGTCATCGGCGGCTTCAAGATCCTCTCGGTCATCGGCGCCGGCGGCATGGGCAAGGTCTACCGCGCCGAGCAGACGAAGCTGCAGCGCGTGGCCTGCATCAAGACGCTCCTGCCTGAGCTGGCCAACGACCCCGACGTCGCGGTGCGCTTCGAGCGCGAGGGCGTCGCCACCGCGCTGATGAAGCACCCGAACATCGTCGGCATCTACGACTTCGGGCGCACCGACGACAACATCCTCTACATCGCGATGGAGTTCGTCGACGGGCGGCCGCTGCGGAGCATCCTCCGCACCGAGGCGCCCGTGCCCGCGCGACGCGCCATCGGCCTGGTCGATCAGATCCTCTCGGCCCTCGACGAAGCGCACGCCAACGGCGTCGTGCACCGCGACCTCAAGCCCGCCAACGTGCTGGTCAGCCGGAACCGCGACGGCAGCGAGCTGGTGAAGGTGGTGGACTTCGGCATCGCCAAGCTGGTCGGCAGCCACAAGTCCGAAGAGGAGCTGAGCCTCACGCGCACCGGCACCATGGTGGGCAGCCTCGGCTACATGGCGCCCGAGCAGATCCTCGGAGAAGAGGTGACCGCGCAGGCCGACCTCTACGCGACGGGCGTGGTGCTGTGGGAATTGCTGTGCGGCCGGCGCCTCTTCCCAGGCAAGAGCGACCTCGAGCTCGCGCAGAAGCACCTCACCCAGGCGCCGCCCTCGCCGTCGTCGGTCGCGTCGCTGCCCCTGCCGAACTACCTCGACGAGGTGGTGCTCAAGGCCCTCGAGAAGTCGCCCGAGCGCCGCTTCCGCACCGCCAAGGAGTTCAAAGAGGCCCTCGAGCGGGTGACGGCGAACGAGTGGGCCTCGGCCACGCCCAACAGCAGCTCGTCGCTCCGCGCCCTCGCCAACCCCGACACGCGCTCCAAGGAGCGCTTCAGCGACTCGAGCCTCTCGGGCCTCAAGGGGCTGGTGCCCGACCACCTGCTCGCGCACGCCGAGGCGCTGCCGCGGCACGTGGTGGCCACCGAGAAGCGGCTGCTCACCATCGCCTTCGGAGAGCTCGCCGGGCAGGCGGCGGTGTCGGAGCAGATCAGCGCGGCCACCCTCAAGGGCCACGTCACGGCGCTGGCCGAGACGTTCTCGGGCATCGTCTCGCGCGCCGAGGGCCTCTTCGAGCGGCTCCCGGGCGCGGGCTTCGTCATGGTGTTCGGCCTGCTCACCCCCCACGAAGACGACCCGCAGCGCGCGGTGAGCTGCTGCTTCGAGCTGTTGGGCGCGGTGGAGCAGCTCAACCGTCGGCTCCCCCGCCCCCTCGAGTTCCGCCTCGGCGTGCACGCGGCGACCGTCACCAGCGCCTACGACGAGACCAGCCTCTCGGAGTCGCTCGGCGTTGCCGAGACGGTGGCGGTCGCGCGGCGAATGCTCAGCACGGTGCCCAGCGGCGCCCTCATCGGGAGCAAGCCCCTCGAGAAGCTGGTGCGCGGCACGGTGCAGAGCACCGAGCGCGCGGTCGTCATCGGCGGGCAGCAGCAGGAGTCGGTCTACGAGCTGCTCTCGCGCAGCGAGCGGGCTGCGTCACGGCAGCCGCTCGTCGGGCGCGCCGCCGAGCTCGGCCTGCTCAAGCAGCTCCTCGACGCGGTGCGCGCGCGCAAGTCAGGCGGCGTGCTGGTGGTGGGCGCCCCCGGCCTGGGCAAGAGCCGCTTGTTGGCCGAGGCCGTCTCGCAGGCGCAGGGCGCGGGCGCGGTGACGCTGACGGCGCGCGGCGGCCGGAGCTTCGGCGCCGTGCCCTTCGAGGTGGCGGGCCAGCTCGTGCAGTCCCTCTTGACGCGCGGGCAAGAGGGCAAGGGCCCTGCGCCCTGGGCAGGCCTGGGCGCGCTCGGCGTGCCGGCCGCCGACGTCGCGCGGCTCGAGCGGCTGTTCGCCACCAGCGGCAAGGCCGCCGAGGCGTCGGGCGCGCCGCCGGAAGACGAGGTGGCGCGCGACCGCGCCGCCCTGCTCCAGGTGTTCGACCGCGCGGCCAGTCGGGGCCCGCTGCTGCTGGTCGTCGACGACTTCCACCTCGCCGACGAGATGACGCGCCAGCTGATCGACGAGCTGCAACGGCGCGCCGCCAGGCACCCGTTCGGCCTCATCGCGTCCGCGCGCCCCGGAGACCTCGCCGCCCTGGCCCCGCGCCTGCGCCGCGTCGAGCTGGCCCCGTTCGACGCCGCGGCGACCCGGGCGATGCTGGCCGCGCTGCTCCAGGTGGCCGCGCCGTCGCAGGCGCTCGTCGACTTCATTCACGCGCGCGCCGACGGCAGCCCGTTCTTCATCGAGGAGCTGGTCAAGTCGATGCTCGAGACCGACGCGATCCAGAAGGTCGCCAACGAGTGGACGCTGCGGCCCGACGCGGCCTCGGCGGTGCCCGACTCGCTCGCCATGGTGGTGTCGGCGCGCATCGAGCGCCTCGACGCCCCGGGCCGGGCGATGCTGCGCGTCGGCGCCGTCATCGGCCGCTCCTTCTCGACGGCGCTCGCCGCCGCCGCCGCGCCCGAGCCCCTCGACCCGAAGAAGGCCGCCGAGGAGTGCGTGCGCCGCGGGCTGCTGGCCACCACCGACCAGCCCGAGGTGCTGCGCTTCGAGCAGAGCCTGGTGCACGAGGTGATGCTGCAGCGCCTCACCACCATCGACCGCAAGTTCCTGCACCAGCGCATCGCCGAGGCCATGGAGAAGGGCACCGGCACCGGTGAGATGCCCTTCGAAGAGATGTCGAAGCACTTCCTCGCCGCCGAGCAGCCCCGCAAGGCGATTCGCTACCTGCGCCTGGCCGCCGACCGCCACCTCGAGCGTGGCGCCTTCACCAGCGCCATCGACACCTACAAGCAGTGCCTCGAGCTGACGCGCCGGGAGCTGAGCCGCGGCGGTCCGCTCACCGAGCCCGGCGCCGTGCAGCTGCTCGACCTCGGCGGCCGCGCGATGAGCGCGATGTTGATGGCGGCGCCGGAGCAGGCGCTCGCGCTCCACGACCAGCTCGTGCAGGTCGTGCCCGGCGCGCTCGGCGGCACCGCCCGCGCCGAGCCGCTGCGGCAGAAGGGCCTGGCGCTCGCGAAGCTGTCGCGGCTGCCCGAGGCGCAGGCCACCTTCAAAGAGGCCATCGCGCTGTTGGGCGCTGGCGAGGCCGAGACGGTGATGGCGCACCTCAAGTCCGACCTCGCGACGGTGCTCGAGAACCGCGGCGACCTCGGCGGCGCCACCGCGATGCTCCTCGACGGGCTCAAGCTCGTCTCGACCCAGCGGGTGAAGGACCCGCACCTGCTCTGGCAGTACCTCAACGGCCTGGGCCGCCTGCACCTGCGCTCGGGCAAGGTGCAGCCCGCTGAGGAGTTCTTCGAGACGGCCCGCCAGCGCGCCAAGCAGGCCGCCAGCGGCGTGGGCGAGTCGAAGGCCGTGGCCAACCTCGCGGTGGCGCGGTTTCAGCGGGGCGACACCGCGTCGGCCCTCGCCCTCTTCGGCGAGGCGCTCCAGCTGGCCGAGAAGGCCGGAGACCGCCTCGGCGTCTTGCGCGTGCTCTACAACCGCGCGCGGGTGCAGCTGAAGACGAACCCCGCGCAGGCCCAGGCCGACCTCGAGACGGTGCT
>JACSRE010000147.1 GCA_014879945.1 Myxococcus sp. | reverse complement strand
GCTGGTCAAGGGCCTGCCGCAGCTCCTCGCGCTCGAGGCCGGGGCGGGCGGCGCGCGGCGGGTGCGGGTGGTGCCGACCGAAGACACGCTGCCGGGCGCCACCTACCAGGTCGCCGCCGCCACCTCGGGGCCCAACGGCCTCTCGGGGCTCCTCGACCTCGTGCGCAGCCTCGAGGGGCAGCCGGCCTCGCAGCGCCAACTGGTCAAGCTCGCGACCGAGGCCCTCAGCGGCTCGCCCGAGCTGGCGCGCCTGCAGGGCGCCGCGACGACCCCCTGACGAAACGAGGGGGCCCGAGTTCTTTCTTCAGGTGAACGGCTCAGGCAAGGTGTACCCGGGGGTTACGAACGTGAAGCCTGCGACGCCACAGCTGCTGCTGATCGGCGGTTCCGACGACGACGCCGGGTGGGTGCATCGCGCCCTCGCGTCGGACAACGGCACCGTGCGGCTCGAGCGGCTGGGCGCTGACGAAGACCCCCGGCCGCTGCTCACCGCGATGCGCTTCGACGCGATCCTCCTCGATCTCTACTCGGCGCGGCTCGACGCGGCGGCGTGGGTGAAGCTGCTCGACGAGGCCGCCCACCGGCCTCCGCTGGTGGTGATGGCCGACGCCCGGCAGGAACCCGAGGTCGTCACCTGGCTGGCGACGGGCGCCGCTGACTGGGTCTTCCGCCCCGGGTTCTACGGGCTCTCGGCGGTGCTGGCCCGGCTCCAGCGCGAGGCGCGGGAAGAGGCGGCCGCGGAAGAGAAGGAGCGTCAGCTGCGCGAGGCGACGGCCGCGCTGGTCGAGCTGGCGCGCAGCCCGGTGTTCAGCGGCGACGACCTGAGCGCCATGGTGCAGGAGATCACCCGGCGCTGCACCCGCAGCATCGCCGTCGACCGCTGTGGGGTGTGGCTCTACGCCGACGACCGGCAGTCGCTCGAGCTGCTCGACCTGTACGACGCGAAGACGGCCGCCCACCTCACCGGCACCCGGCTGCTGCGGGCCGATCACCCGGTCTACTTCGAGACCCTGGGCACCAGCCGGGTGCTGGCGACGGCCCTGGCGCAGAGCGACCCGCGCACCCGGGAGTTCGCCCAGAGTTACTTCGTGCCCGAGGGCATCTCGTCGACGCTCGACGTCGCCCTGCGGCTGCGCAGCGAGCTGGTGGGCGCGCTCTGCATCGAGCACCGCGGCCCGCCCCGGCGGTGGACGGCCGCCGAAGAGGTCTTCGCGAGCGCGCTCGCCGACCTGGTGGCCCTGGCCCTCGAGACGAGCGAGCGGCGGCGGCTCGAGCTGGCCCTCAGCGTGTCGGAGCGGCGCTTTCACGACATCTTCAAGTACTCGTCGGACAACATCCTCCTCTACCGCGTCGGGCTCGACGGGCGCGTCTTCTGCGAAGACATCAACCCGGCGGTCGAGCGCTCGACGGGGTTTCGCCGCGACGACGTGGTCGGCCGCGAGGCGTTCGAGGTGCTGCCGCCCGCCGCCGCCGCGCTGCTCAACGAGCGCCACGCGCAGGCGATTCGCGCCCGGCTGCCCATCGTCTACGAGCACGAGCTCCCGCTGCCCACGGGCGACCGCGTCTACAACACCGCCATCATCCCCATGCTCGACGACACCGGGCGGGTCAACCGCCTGGCGTCGGTGGCGCGCGACGTCACCAGCCAGCGCACCACCGAGCGGCTGTCTCGGCAGCTCGAGGCGCAGCTGGCCGAGTCGCAGAAGAACGAGGCCCTCGCCCGGCTGGCGACCCACGTGGCGCACGACGTCGGCAGCCTGCTGGCGGTGGTCGAGGCGCACGCGCAGCGCCTCGAGGACAGCGCCCACGCGCCAGAGGCGCAGCGCGCCATTCTCGAGGCGACCGCTCGGGGCAAGGCGCTCACCCAGCGCATCGCCACCTACGGCCGCCGCCGGCCCGCCGAGAAGCGGCCGGTCGAGCTCGAGGCCCTGGTGCAAGAGGTGCTGCGGCAGCTGTCGGCGACGGCCCCGCGGGTCGAGATCGTGCGCAAGACGCCGGGCCCGGTGCGGGTGCCGGGTGACGTGGCGCAGCTCCACCAGGCGCTGCTGAACCTCTGCGTCAACGCGCTCCAGTCGATGCCCGAGGGTGGGCGGCTGACGGTGGCGCTCGAGCTCGCGCAGGTCTCGTTCGAAGCCGCGGCGGCGCGCCCGCCGCTCCGCGCTGGCACCTGGGCGCGTCTGCAGGTCACCGACACGGGCGCGGGCATGGACGAGGCGACGCGGCGGCGCATCTTCGAGCCCTACTACTCGACCAGCGAGAGCCGAACCGGGCTCGGCCTCGCGGTGGTGCAGTCGGCGGTGCTGGGCCACGAGGGCGCCATCTTCGTCACCAGCGCGCCGGGCCAGGGCGCCACCTTCGAGGTGTACCTGCCGGCGCTGCCCGACGTCGACGACCAGCCGGGCCACGGGCAGCACCTCATGCTGGTGGACGACCACCCCGGCATGGCGCGGGTGAGCGCGAAGCTGCTCGAGACGCTCGGCTACCGCACGACGGTGTTCGACGACCCGCGCGAGGCGCTCAAGGCGTTTCGGCTCACGCCGCAGGGCTTCGACGCGGTGCTGACCGACCTCTCGATGCCGCAGATGAGCGGCGAAGAGTTCACCCGCTCGCTGCGCGAGGTGCGGCCGTCGCTCCCCGTCATCATCTCGAGCGGCCTGGCCACGCACCTCGGCAGCGACGACCTCGCCCGCCTGGGCATCGCCGCGGTGCTGCTCAAGCCGTGGCGGCTCGACGAGGCGGTGGCGACGCTCAAGCGGGTGCTGCCGCAGGGCTGAGCGCCTTCCCGGCCCCGGGGGGAAAACGTGCGGACCCGCGGCGACAACGGGTGGCACCGACGCACGCGCAGGGGCTATGACCGGCCCTCGTCGCGGGCGGCCGGCCTGCGCATTGCCGGAGTCCCCATGCCGCGCGCCTTCCTCCTCGTGCTGACGCTGCTCGCCTCGCTGTCTGCGTGGGCGGGCGTCGACGAGACCCCCTTCGTTCGTTTCTCGGCGTGGGCCAGCGAGTACCGCGCGGCCGGCTCCGACTTCGAGCGCGCCCGGCTGGAGCGAGAGGGCGTCGCCCTGGCGACGCGCCGGCGGGCCGCCCTCAAGGCGCTGATGCGCGCCGACCCGCGCCTGGCGCTGCGGGTGTTCGAGTCGCGGGAGGGCCTGCCGCCGGCGGTGGCGAGCCAGCTCGAGCTGCCGGTCGACGCGCAGGGCCGGTACGAGGTGCTCTGCGAGACGGGCAAGCCGCTCTTCGTGCAGACGTGGCTGGGCGAGCGCCGCTTCGACGTCACCCCGTACGGCGCGCTCGAGCGCCTGAAGACGCGGTCGGTGATGCGCCTGCGCGGCAGCTCGCTCGACGACGTGATGGCGCTCGACGACTCGGCCGTGCCGTACTCGCAGGAGCTCGACCTGCCGCAGCCCTCGCCGTACACCATCGGCGCCAAGCGGCTGCTCTACATTCGCGTGGACTTCAGCGACGACCCCGGCGAGCCCATCACCGTGGCGAACGCGCAGAACGCCGTCACGCTGCTCGACCGCTACTACCGCGCCGCCAGCTTCAACCAGACGAGCTTCACCGGCACGGTGACGCCCACGGTGCTGCGCATGCCGCGCACCAAGGCCTCGTACGGCTCGATGAACGCCACCTCGCAGCTGCTCAACGACGCGCGGGCCGCCGCCACCGCCGCCGGGTTTCCCCAGTCGAGCTACGACTTCGAGGTCGTCGCCTTCCGCCGCGTCTCGGCGTGGGGCTGGGCGGGGCTGGGCTTCGTCGGCGCGCGCGGCACCTGGCTCAACGGCAGCTTCGGGCTCGGCGTCATCGCGCACGAGCTCGGCCACAACTTCGGGCTGCGGCACGCGAACTTCTGGCAGGCCACCAACGAGACCATCATCGGCGCCGGCTCGAGCCAGGAGTACGGCAACCCCTTCGACACCATGGGCAGCGGCGACATCGTCGACGCCACCGGCCTCGAGGGGCACTTCAACGCCTGGTACAAGTGGGACCTCGACTGGTTCACCAACTCGCAGATCCAGGTGGTGTCGCAGCCGGCGCAGTCGGGCTCGTTTCAGATCTACGACCTCGAGCAGCCCAGCCTCGGCGGGGTGCACGGCCTCAAGGTGCCCATCAGCGGCGCGCGCGACTACTGGGTCGAGTTCAGGCCCGTGGCCGGCGGGGTGCTCGGGCGCGGCGCGGTCATCTTCTGGGGCTACCCCAACTCGGACGAGTCGAACCTGCTCGACATGAACCCCTCGACGTCGGGGGCCGGCGACGCGCCGCTCCAGGTGGGCCGCACCTTCTCTGACCCGGCCGCGGGCATTCACATCACCCCGACGGGCGTCGCGCCCACCATGCCGCAGTCGATCAACGTCACCGTCAACCGCGGCGCCTTCAGCTCGAACCGCGCGCCGACGGTGCTGGTGACGCCCTCGATGACGCAGGCCGCGGTGAACCAGACCGTCACCTTCACGGCCATGGCCACCGACCCCGACGGCGACACGCTGGCCTACTGGTGGGAGTCGCTCCAGGCGCCCGCCGGCGAGACCTTCCTCTCGACCAACACCTCGGTGGTGACCAACCGCTTCTCGACGGTGCGCGACGCGGTGATGCGCGTCACCGTCAGCGACATGAAGGGCGGCGTCGCGTCGGCCAACGTCATCGTGCGCGTCGGCTCGCCCACCACCACCCGCATCTCGGGCCGCGTCACCGACGTCGCCACCATGGGCGGCGTCGACGGCGTGCGCGTCAGCTCGGGCACGCGCACCACCTTGACCGACTCGAACGGCGACTACGTGCTGGTCGGCGTCACGCCCACCTCGACGACGGTGACCGCCTCGAAGCCCGGGTGGACGTTGTCGCCGGCCTTCACCAACCCCGTCACCGTGCCGGCCATGGGCGCGCCCAACATCGACTTCAACGCCATTCGCGCCGGCTTCGGCATCTTCGGCAACGTCACCGCCGTCGGGCAGCCGCTCCAGGGCGTCACCATCTCGGCGGGCGCGTACACCACGGTGTCGAACGCCCAGGGCAACTACCAGCTCACCAACGTGCCCAACGGCCAGTACACCCTGACGGCGCGGGCCATGCCGGGGCAGAGCTTCCGCCTCGTCAACTGCACCAACCCGGTGGTGGTCAACGGCAACGCGGTGTCGGGCTGCAACTTCCTCGAAGAGGTGGTGCCGGTCTCGGGCATCGTCAACGGCACCATGGGGCCGCACACCGTCAGCGATGGCGTGCGCAGCGTGCAGACGTCGCTGATGGGCGCCAGCTGGGCCTTCACCTTTCCGCGGGTGCCGGCCGGCTCGTACAACTTCGTGGCCACCGCGCCCAACCAGCGCATCACGCCCATGTTCATGAACCCGGTGACGGTGGGCTCGATGCCCGTCAGCAACCTCATCTTCAACGCCGCGGCGTCGGCCGAGCCCCTGTGGCTGATTCGGGGCGCCATCGACGAGGCCGGCGCGCCGCTGCTGTCCACCGAGGTGCGCGCCACCCAGGACGACGGCGGCATCGTCTCGACCGGCACCACCGACGGCCTGGGCCGCTACGTGCTGGCGAACGTGCCCGAAGGCAGCTGGACGGTGGCGCCCTTCAAGCCCGGCTTCACCTTCGCGCCGATGACGCGCACCGTGGTGCTCGACGGCGGCGACGTCGGCGGCCAGGACTTCGGGGTGCAGGGCGCCAACGCGCGGCCGATCATCATCGTGCCGCCCAGCGCCACGCCCATTCCCATCACCGGCACCACCGCCGACCTCTTCGTGCTCGCCGACGACCCGGCGCCGGGGAGCGAGGCCGATCTCACCTACACGTGGACGCGCGCCTTCGGCCCGCAGACCGTCACCTTCAACAACAACATGAACAACGGCGCGAAGAACGTGACGGTGACGTTCGTGCGCGCGGGTGCCTACTCGTTCCGCGTGGTGGCGACCGACCTCGGCGGCCTCACTGCGTCGGCCGACCTGCCGGTGGTGGTGGTGCCGACGGCCACCAGCGTCAGCATCTTCGGCGTGCCGGCCGGCATCATCAACGTGGGCGACTCGCGCCAGTTCACCGCCTCGGCGACCGATCAGTTCGGCCAGCCCCTCGACACCGGCGAAGACATCGAGTGGATGGTGAGCGGCTGCGGCACCATCAGCCCGACCGGCCGGTTCACGGCGACCTCGACGGGCACGTGCACCGTCACCGCCAGCGTCGGAGGCCGCGTCGCCACGGCGATGGTGAACACCGACATCGGCCCGGTGCCGCGCATCACCGCCGGCCCGACCGTCACGCCCAGCCCCGTCGTCGGAGGCGTCGCCACCGGCGCCGTCACCGCGACCGACGACCAGGACCCGGACAAGCTCACCTACACCTGGGGCGCGGCGAACCCGCCGGCGCTCGTCACCTTCTCGCCCAACGGCACCACCGACGCGAAGGCGACCACCATCACCTTCGGGGGGCCGGGGCAGTACACGCTCCGCGTCGACGTCACCGATGAGCGCGAGCTCACCGTCACGGGCTTCGTCACCGTGACGGTGCAGCCGGGCGTGGCGCGGGTGGAGCTGTCGCCTGCGATGGCCACCGTCTCGGCGGGCGGCGCGCAGGCCTTCACCGCCACCGGGAAGGACTTCAGTGGCGCCGACGCGATGGCCCCCGCCTGTACCTGGAGCGCCTCGGCCGGCACCATCGACGCCGCTGGCGCCTTCACCGCGCCCTCGACCGCCGGCGCCGTCACCGTCACCGCGACGTGCGGCCTCTTCATCGCGAGCGCCTCCGTCACCGTCACCGACGGCTCCAGCGGCACCGGCGGCGGGGCGGCCGGCGGCACGGGCGGCGGGAGCGGCGGCGGCACCACCGAGATGCCGAAGGGCTGCGGCTGCACCGGCTCCGGCGACGCGGCCATGGCGCTGCCCCTGCTGGGCCTGTGGGTCTTGCGCCGGAGGCGGGAAAGGCGCGGCGCGACGCCGATGACGGCGCGTGCGCTGCTGGGGCTCCCCCTGTTGGTGCTCCTGGCCGCCTGCAGCGGCACCTCGGCCGGCGACGCGCCCGTGGAGCCCGTCAGCACCCTCGCGCAGGCGCTCGGCGAGCCCTCCAACGGGTTCCCGTCCGACCAGGAGCGCATGCTCCACGTGCTGATGAACCAGGCGCGGGTGTCGGCGAAGACGCCCAACGACATGTGCGGCGACCACACCAACGAGGTGGGCGCGAACGTGAGCAAGGCGCCCCTCGTCTACAACCGCGACGCCAACGCGGGCGCGCGCTTCTCGGCGCGGCACATGTCCGAGATCGGGTGTTTCCAGAACGAGAGCTGCTGTGAGATCGGCGACGCCGGCACCGGGCCTGGCTGTATCGGCCCCGGCGCGTGCACCGGCGCGATGTGCGGCCAGACCTGCGACGCGGGCGTGGGCCAGACGGCGCAGGCGCGCTACGCCCAGTTCGGCTTCACCACGCTCTCGGCCACCACCATCGCGCGCAACCTGCCGTCGGCGGCCGACCTGTGGTGCAACCTCATGCAGTCGGGCCAGAACCGCGCGCTCATCTACGCCGACGCGGGCACCGAGTTCAGCGCGGGGCTCTTCCGCGCCGAAGGGGGCCAGTGCTCCATGCCGTACTGGGCCGTGGCCTTCGGTCGGGGCGCGGTGCCGATTCCCCGCATTCCGGCTGCCAGCGCCATGCACCCGCCGCCGAACCCGGGCAACGCGGCGCAGCTGTACTTCGCGGCGAACTACTTCGACTCCTCCACCAAAGGCCCGCAGCGCGCCGCCGTGGTGGTCGCCGGTCACTGCTTCGACATGGACCGCGCGTGGGGCGCGCCCGGCAACGGCACCTGGGAGACGCGCTTCCCCGACCCCGACGTGCTGCCCAACGGCTGCCACCCCTACTACTTCCTCTTCGTCGACGGCGAGGGCGCGCGGCACACGTACCCCAGCGTCGGCAGCCTGCAGGTGGCGCTCGGCATGGAGCAGAGCTGTCCGACGCCCTACGACCCGGGCCCGCGGCTGCCCGCCGACTGCGAGACCAACGAGCCCCAGTGCCCCGAGGGCGAGCGGCGCGCCTGCTACACCGCTGACACCAACACGCTCAGGGCCGGCGAGTGCCGCCAGGGGACGCAGATCTGCCGCAACGGCTTCTGGGGCGCGTGCCGCGATCAGATCGGCCCCTTCCCCGAGGTGTGTGACGGGCTCGACAACGACTGCGACGGCCTGGTCGACGAGGGCAACCCGGGGGGCGGCGCCAGCTGCGCCGTCGCCGGAGAGTTCGGCGCCTGCCAGACGGGCGAGCGCCGGTGCCAGTCGGGCCGCTTGAGCTGCATCGGCACGGTGCAGCCTGCCGTCGAGGTCTGCAACGGCGCCGACGACGACTGCGACGGGGTGGTGGACGACGGCCTGGGCCAGACGGCCTGCGGCCTCGGTGACTGCTACCGGCTGGTGACCAACTGCTTCAACGGCGTGCCGCAGCGCTGCGACGCCGGCACGCCCTCGCCCGAGGTCGACGACTCGAAGGACAACGACTGCGACGGGCTCTACGACGAAGACTTCGACTGCCGGTTCCCCGACGGCGGGCCCCGCCCGTCGCGCTCCTTCTACGCGGGCCCCGGCACCGTGCCGACCCGACCGTGCATGGAAGGCGTGCTCCAGTGCAACCGCGCCGACGGCGGTTGGACGGTGGCCTTCGCCGGGAAGATCCCCACGCCTGAGATCTGCAACAACCAGGACGACGACTGCGACGGCTTGCAGGAGGTGGCGCGCGAGACGCAGGCCCTCATCGGGTACGACCGCTGCGGCAGCGGCACCTGCGCCATGAAGAGCCAGGCCCGCTGCGTGGCCGGCTCGATGCGCACCTGCACCCCCAGCGCGCCGATGACCGAGGTCTGCAACGGGCTCGACGACGACTGCAACGGCACCATCGACGACGGCTGCTCCTGCCGGGTCGACGAGCCGCGGCCCTGCTACACCGGCCCGTCCGAGACGCGCGGCGTCGGGGCCTGCCGCGGGGGCATGCGCACCTGCACCAACGGCAGCTACACCCGCTGCACCGGCGAGGTGAAGCCGTCGCTCGAGCTGTGCAACGGCGTAGACGATGACTGTGACGGCGCCGTCGACGACCAGTGCGTCGGCATGGGCGGCGGGAGCGCAGGCGCCGGCGGCGGCTCGATGTCGGGCGGCGGCTCCACCGGCGGCGGCACGGCGGGGCAG
>JACSRE010000226.1 GCA_014879945.1 Myxococcus sp. | reverse complement strand
GTCTGCGCGAGGGCGGCGGCGCCCACGGTGAGGACCGAGAAGAAGAGGGTGCGCATGTGTTCTCCAGCGAGGGTCAGGCCGGCCGCGCGGCGGCAGCGCCGTGCGGAGTGGCCGCGTCGTGTTTGGCCGCGAGGCCGGCGACCGGCACCACGCGGGTGGCGTCGTCGGCAGGCGGGGCCTCGGGCGCCTTCTTGATGCGGAAGCGCGGCGGCGTCAGCTTCTCGAAGACCGCGAACACCAGCGGCACCACGAAGAGGCTGAGGAACGTCGAGGTGATGACGCCGCCGATGACGCCGATGGCCATGGGCGCGCGGAACTCGAAGCCCTGCCCGCGGCCGACCGCGGTGGGCACCATGCCGATGGCCATGGCCGCCGACGTCATCAGAATCGGGCGCAGCCGGCGGGGGCCGGCCTTGATGAGCGCGGTGTCGAGGTCGTCGCCGGCCCTCAGGTTCTGCAGCGCCTGGTCGACGAGCAGAATCGCGTTCTTCGTCACCAGGCCCATCAACAAGACGATGCCGATGAAGGCGCCCATGTTGACGCTGAAGCCCGTCACCAGCAGGGCGAGGAAGGCGCCGATGAAGGCCAGCGGCACCGACATCAGAATGGTGAACGGGTGCTTGAACGACTCGAACTGCGACGCGAGCACCATGTAGACGAAGACGCCCGCGAGCAGGAAGACGAGGCCGAAGGCGTCGTTCTGCTCGTCGAGGCTCTTGATCTGCCCGTCGTAGTAGAGCGTCACGCCCGCGGGCGGCGGCTCCCTGGCGAGCCGGTCCTTGAGGGCCTTGGCGAGGTCGCCGAGGGCGCCCCCTTCTCCGACCGACGCGGCCTGCACCACCACGCGGCGCTCCCGGTTGAAGCGCTCGATGATGCTGGGCGTGTCGCGCATGGCCAGCTCGGCGACGTCGCTGATGGGCCGCAGGCCGGCGGGCGTGAAGATGTCCATCGTCTTGAGGGCCTCGGGCGTGGCGCGGTCGGCCTCTGACAGGCGCACCATGATGTCGGTCTCGACGCCGCCCTCGCGGAGCTTCCCGGCCAGCTGCCCGTTCATCGCCAGGCGCATCTGCATGCCCAGCATCGCGCTGGTGAGGCCGGTGTCGTTGGCGCGGCTGCGGTCGATGGTGACGGCCAGCTCGGGCTTCGGCGGGTTCACCACCACGCGCACGTCGTTGGCGAGCGGCTTGCCGTTGGCGCCCTTGAGCTCCTTCAAGATGCCCGCGATGCGCTTGGCCTCGGCGCTGATCTGCGCGTAGTCGTTGCCCATCACCGACAACATGATGGGGAAGAAGTCGCCCAGGCCTTCGATGGTGGCCGGGTCGAGCAGGCCGACGTCGGTGCCCGGCGGGAGCGCCGCGGTCAGCTGGCTGCGCGCGTCGTCTTGCAGCGCCTTGAGCTTCACCGCGCGGTGGTCGCGCTCCTTCACCAGCACGCGCACGCGGGCCCGGTTGGAGTCGGCGCCGGCGCCGTCAGACGAGGTGCCCACCACGGTGTAGACGTCGATGACGTCGGGGTAGGTCGAGATGATGTCTTCGGCCTGCTTCGCGCGCGCGCTGGTCTCGCTCAGGCTGGTGCCCTCGGGCAGCTTGAGGTCGACCATGAACTGGCTGCGGTCTTCGGGGGTGACGAAGTCGACGCCGAGCCCGCCCGCCACGGTGACGCCGATGGAGCCGGCGATGGTGAGGACGACGAGGCCCGCGGTCAGCCACCGGTGGCGCATGCTCCAGCCGAGCGAGACCGCGTACAGGCTCTCCATGCCCTCGAAGGAGCGGCGCAGCACCCGGGCGATGGGGTTGTCGCGGTGCTGCTCGCCCTTGACGCGCTGCTTCGAGAAGCGGGCCGAGAGCATCGGGTCGAGCGTGAAGCTGATGAAGAGCGAGATGACCACGGCCACCGACATGGTGACGCCGAACTGCTTGAAGAACTGGCCGACGATGCCCGGCATGAAGGCCACCGGCACGAAGACGGCGACCAGCGACAGGGTGGTGGCCAGCACCGCCAGGTACACGTCGCGCGTGCCGTTCGACGCGGCGTCCATCGGGGTCTCGCCCTGCTCGAGCCGGTGCGTGATGGCCTCGCGCACCACCACGGCGTCGTCGATGAGCAGGCCGATGGCCAGCGACAGCGACATCAGCGTCATCTGGTTGAGCGTGTAGCCCAGCACGTACATCACGAAGAAGGTGCCCAGCACCGACGTCGGGAGCGCGAGCGCGCTGATGATGGTGCCGCGCACGTCGAGCAGGAAGATGAGGATGATGAGGATGGCCATCATTCCGCCGAACAGCAGCGCGACCCACACCTCTTTGGTGTTCTCTTCGATGACGGTCGAGTTGTCGATGATGAGCGAGGGCTTGAAGCCGTTCCCGATGACCGGGCCCAGCTCGGCCATGCGTTTCTTCACCTCTTTCGACACCGCTATGGTGTTCGAGCCGGGCTGCTTGATGATCTCGACCACCACGGCCTCTTTGCCGTTGAGCCGGGCGATGGAGCGGCGGTCGCCCACGCCGTCGGTCACCGTCGCCACCTCGTCGAGCCGCACCTGGGTGCCGTTCTGGTTACGCGCGATGGGGAGCGCCCGCACCTCGTCGATGTTCTTGAACTGCCCCAGCGAACGCACGTTGAGCTCGGTCGGCCCCAGCTCGAGGCGGCCCGCGGGCACGTCGAGGTTCTCCATGGCGAGCCGCTCAGCGATCTGCCCCGGCGCGACGCCCGCGGCCTTGGCCTTGTCGAGCTCGATGTCCACGCGCACCTCGCGCACCTCACCGCCGATGAGGCGCACCTGGGCCACGCCGTCGAGCTGCGCCAGGGCCGGCTCGAGCTTGTCCTTGAGCACCTGCCGCAGCTCGGCCGACTTCAGGTCGGCCGACACGGCGTAGGTGACGATGGGCGCGGCGCCGAAGTCGATGCGCGCCACCTTCGGCAGGTCGGCGTCCTTGGGCAGCATGTTCTGAACGGCCGACGCCTTGTCGCGCACCTCTTGCACGGCGCGATCGAGCGGGGTCGAGAGCTTGAACTGCACGAAGACCAGCGAGAGGTTCTCGCGGCTGATCGACTGAATCGTCTCGACGCCGCCGATGCCGGCGATGGCGTCTTCGAGCGGCTTCGAGATCTGCTGCTCGATCTCAGAGGGGCCCGCGCCGCGGTACACCGTGGTGACCGCGACGAAGGGGAACGAGACGTCGGGGAAGAGGTCGGTGCCGAGGCGGCTGAGCCCGAGCAGGCCGAGCACCACCAGGCACACCGACATCATGGTGGTGAAGACCGGGCGCTTGATGGAGACGTCTGAGAGCGTCATGGCTTTGCTTTCCTGTCCGCGGGCTCAGCGCTGGGTGACCTTGGCGCCCTCGACGAGCGCCGAGGTCGGGTAGTCGACGATCTGATCGAGCGTGGTGGCCGCCGAGACGACGAACTCACCGCTGCGGCGCTCGATGACGGTGACGTAGACCTTCTTGAGCGTGCCGTCGGCCAGCACCGCGTACACGTGGTCGCCGCCGGTGGTGCTCATCGCGGTCGAGGTGATGACGTAGGCGTTGCGCGCCTCGCCGACCGGGAACACCACGCGCGCCAGCGTATTGGCGACGAACTCACCCTTCGGGTTCGGCACCGTCACCTCGACCGGCACGCGGCGGGTCTGCGGGTCAGCCGAGGGGATGACGACCTTCACCGAGGCGTCGTCGGTCGCCGCCGCGCCGCCCACCGCCTCGGCGCGCACCTTCAGGCCCGGCGTGATGGCGGCGCGCAGGTCTTCGGGGATGGTGACCTTCGCGATGAGCGGGTCGAGCTGCATGATGACGTAGACGGGGTTGCCGGGGCCCACCATGCCGCCCACGGTGTCGGGCGCGTCGATGACGGTGCCGCTGAAGAGCGCCCGCAGGTCGTGCCGCCGCCGGCCTGCCTGCGCCTGCGCCAGCTGGGCCTTCGCCAGCGCCAGCCCCGCCTGGGCCTGCTTGGCGCTCACGTCGGCCTGCCGGTTCTGCACGTCAGACACGCTGCCCTCGGCCTTGAGCTTCTGGTTTCGGCTGGCGACGTCGAGCGCCAGGCCCGCCACCGCCTCGGCCTGCGCGACGCCCGCCTCGGCCTGGAGCACCTGCGCGTCGGCGATCTCGGTGTCGAGCGACCCCAGGGCCTGGCCCGCGCGCACGAAGTCGCCCTTCTTCACCCGCGACACCGCCAGCCGCCCGCCCACCTCGAACCCCAGCGGCAACATGCGCGACGGGAAGAGCTGGCCCGTCACCGTCTCTTTCGACGAGGACTTCACCTCGCGGGCCTTCACCAGGCGCAGCTTCGGGGCGGCCGGGTCGGCGGCGAAGGCCTGCGAAGCGAACAGCACCACCATCATCACGCGCGTCATGGGGTCTTCCTCAGAGAGACACTGCGGGGGCTGCGCCGCGCGGCAGACTTTCGCGGGCGAGACGGCTTGCGGCGCGGCGCGGCCTGGCTGGCCGGGCGGGGCGCCATGCCCTCGCCGACGAGCACGTTGAGCTCGCCGATGAGGGCCTTGAAGTCGGGGCGCTCGGTGCGGCTCACCATCTGCCGCATCGTCAACATCCACGTGCCCATCAGCACCATGGCGATGACCTGGCTCGAGATGTCGGTGCGAATGACGCCGAACTTCTTGAGGCGGTTGGCGGCGTCCACCACGCGCAGCTGCTCGCGGTCGATGGCCTGCCAGATGACGCCGTCGAAGGCGGTGCCCTGGGTGCCGTTGATCAGCACGTGAATGACGTCGCGCATGGCCCACATCAGCTCGAGCGTCTCGGTGTCTTGCCGGGTCTGCATCGCGACCAGCGCGGCCAGGCGCTCGGAGCCGTCGACGAAGTCGTTGCGGCGAAACGGCCCGCCCTTCGCGAAGAACGCGTCTTCCTCGGCGATGCGCCGCTCGAACAGCGCGTCCATCTGGCGCTCGAACTCGGTCACCAGCTCGAGGAAGAGGGCCTCTTTCGACTCGAAGTGCAGGTAGAAGGCGCCCTTCGACAACCCGCACGCGCTGGTGATGTCTTCGATGCGCGCGCGCTGCAGCCCGTGCTCACGGAACTGCTTGCGCGCGGCCGCGACCAGGGCGCTGCGGGCGTTGGGGTCGGCGGGACGAGCCATGCTGATCAGCTCCGAGGGAGCCGCGTTTCTAACCGGCGGGTCAGGAACCGCAACCGGTTTCTGAACGGCGAGTCAGAAAGCCGTCCGTCGGGCCGAAAAGTTGCCCTGGTGCGACCTCGCCGTACGGTGCGCACACCATGCGATACATCGAGCGACAGGCAGGCCTGGGGCTGTTGGTGGTGCTGCTGGGGTGTGGCGAGCCCCTGGTGACGCAGGGCGCGCGGTGTCTGACGCTCAACGTGCCCGAAGGGCAAGAGGCGCTCTCCATCGCCCCGCCCGCGCGGGTGTCGCTCTTCTTCAGCGTCGACACCTGCGACGGCGTGCCGGTCTCGGGCCTGGGCGCCGAGGCCTTCGAGGTGCAGGAGGACGGCAAGCCGCTGTCGGCGCTCGAGAGCAAGCGGGCCGTGCGGGCCAAGGGCCAGCGCTTCCGCATGGCGTCGGTGCTGCTGCTCGACCTGTCGGGCAGCGTGCTGCGCACCGGCGACTTCGGCCCGCTCAAAGACGCCGCCGCCCGCTACGTGCGCACGGTGCTGGGCGCGCGCGACGACGGCCAGCGCCTGGCCATCTACACCTTCGACGGCCGCGAGCACCCCGAGGTGCTGGTGGACTTCACGGGAGACCAGGCCGTCGCGCTGCGGGGCCTCGAGGGCCTCGAGACGCGGCAGTGCTCGGTGAACGCCGACTGCGCGGGCTTCACCGACCGCCGCACCTGCGCGGGCTGGCGCTGCGTCGATGACTCCACCAACCTCAACGGCGCCGTGGTGAAGACGCTCGACCGGCTCGAAGAGGCGCTCGCGCAAGAGACGCTCGTGGCGTGGAAAGAGGGCGCGCTGGTGGTGTTCACCGACGGCTCCGACCAGGCCGCGCGCGTCAGCACCTTCGAGATGCTCGAGCGCGCCAACCGCTCCACCGTGCGCCGCTTCACCGTCGGCCTCGGCGGAGAGATCGACGAGAAGACGCTGCGCGCGCTGGGCGCCGACGGCTCCTGGCCGGTGGGCAAGGCGACCGCGCTGAGCGAGGCCTTCGACGCGGTGGCCGCGAAGGTGACGGCGCGGGCCAACCGCTTCTACCTGCTCGAGTACTGCAGCCCCAAGCGCAGCGGCCAGCACTCCGCCAAGGTGGTGGCCCGGTGGACGAAGGCCGACGGCGAGACGCTCACCGGAGGCCTCTCGCGCACCTTCGACGCCACCGGCTTCGCCAGCGGCTGTGAGCTGTCGGAGTAGCGGCCTGCTCGACGGGCGTGCGCGCGGGGCCCGGCCCGGCTAGAGGCGCGGCCATGGCTCCTACCGTCATCAACGACATCGAAACCGCCCGCGAGGGCTCGACCCTCGTCATCCGCTTCGCGCGGCCCGCCAAGAAGAACGCCCTCACCATCGCGATGTACGAGCGGCTCAACGAGGCGCTCGCCGAGGCCGCCGCCGACAAGACGGTGCGCGCGGTGGTGTTCGGCAGCACCAGCGAGACCTTCACCGCCGGCAACGACCTGGCCGACTTCATGGGCAACCCGCCCACCGGTGAAGACTCGCCCGTCTTCCGCTTCATCGCGGGGCTGGCGTCGTTCGAGAAGCCGCTCCTCGCCGCCGTCGACGGCAAGGGCATCGGCCTGGGGCTGACCATGCTGCTGCACTGCGACTTCGTGTACGCCACCGAGCGGACCTCGCTGGTGGCGCCCTTCGTGAACCTGGGGCTGGTGCCCGAGGCCGCGTCGTCGCTGTTGCTGCCGAAGCTCCTCGGCCACGCGCGCGCCGCCGAGGTGCTGCTGCTCGGAGAGCCCATCACCGCGCAGCAGGCGTTGAGCTGGGGGCTGGTCAACGCCATCGTCGCGCCCGATCAGGTGATGCCGCGCGCGCTCGAGACGGCGAAGAAGCTGGCCGAGCGGGCGCCGACGGCGGTGAAGCTCACCAAGGCGCTGCTCAAGGGCAACGGCGAGGTGCGCGCGCGCATGAAGGAAGAGGGCGCGCACTTCGTGGCGCAGCTGCAGTCGCCCGAGGTGGCCGAGGCCATCGGCGCGTTCTTCGAGAAGCGCAAGCCCGACTTCTCGCAGTTCTGA
Source organism: Myxococcus sp. (assembly GCA_014879945.1). Taxonomy (GTDB): domain Bacteria; phylum Myxococcota; class Myxococcia; order Myxococcales; family Myxococcaceae; genus Xiheimicrobium. The sequence goes on along the minus strand of JACSRE010000226.1, from coordinate 28,241 downwards.
GCCGGCCCCTCACGCCTCGTCAGGGAAGGGCAGGGCGCACGGGCCTCCGAGGCGCGCGAGCACGTTCCACCCCGGCGCGCTGCCGGGCGACAGCCGCGCCAGCAGCGCGCCGCGCAGCAGCACGTCGGCCAACAGCAGCGGCCCATCGAGCGTCCACCGCACCGAGAGGTCGCCCGGCGTCGGCGGCGGGCCCGCGAGGGGCTGCGTCAGCACGTCGGGGTTGAGGAACGGCGCCTGGGTCGGGTCGGTCCAGTCGGGGGGCGTGGGGCACGGCGCCCGGTTGAAGAGCCACACGTCGCCGAGCACCGCGTCATCGGGCCCGCACAGGTACGCGTACGCCACCCGCCCGTCGTCATCGATGACCAGCGAGCACCCGCTCTCGGCGTGAGGGAACGCGAACACCGTCACGGCTTGCGCGCGAGCACCTGCACCACCGCGCTCGGGCCCCGGTGCCAGTCGCCCTCCTGCACCTCGCGCTCGAGCTCGACGCACCGCTCGATGACGAGGCCGGTCAGCTCGGCGCGCAGGGCGTCGGGCTCGTAGAGCAGCTCGGCGTTCTTCGGGCCGCCGGTGTCGAAGGCCAGCTGGCGCGGCGTGTAGGCCTCGAGCACGAACGCGCCGCCGGGCACCAGCGCCGCCGAGAGCGCGCCGTGCACCCGGGTGCGCACCCACGGGGGCAGGTGACACCAGATGGACACCACCGCGCCCCACCGATTCGTGCCGAGGTCGAAGTCGGCGAGGTCGGCCACCTGCGTGGTGAGCGCCACGCCCCGCTCCGCGGCGAGCTTCGCGGCCTTCTCGAGGCCCACCGGCGAGAGGTCGATGGCCGTCACCTGAAGGCCCTGCTGCGCCAGGAAGACCGCGTTGCGTCCCTCGCCCTCACCCAGGCACAGCACCGGGCCTTTCAGCGCCGGCGCCAGCTCGCGCACGAGGTCGTTGGGCTCGGTGCCGTAGGCGAAGCCCGGCATCGCGTAGCGGTGGTTCCAGAACTCCCGCGGGTCGGCCATGAGTCCTCTTCAGCCCTTGATCAACGCGTTGAGCGCGGCGCGGTCGGCGGCGACCAGCGCCTTCACGCGGTCTTTCACCACGTCGGTCACGATGATCTCGCCGATCTCGGTGGCCACCGACTTGAAGATGCCGCGCGCCTTCATGGCCTCGCACTGCTTGAGGTTGTCGTCGGTGGGCGTGAGGAAGTGCACCGAGTCGGCCTTGTACCGGTGCATCAGGAACACCAGCGCGAGCGTCATCAGGCGCTTCTTGCGCAGGGCGACGTCGAAGGTGTTCTGGTCGCGCACCGAGACGATGCTGCGGCCGCGCCGGTCCTTGATGGTGTTGAACACCACGTTGACCAGCTTCTTGCCGTCGGGGCCCAGCAGCGCCAGCTCGAGGAGGTCGGCGCCGGCGGTGTTGGGGCGCAGCGAGACCTTCAGCGGCGTGGTGACGGCGTGGTGCGCGCGCCACAGCTCGAGCCAGTCTTCGAGCACCTTCTTGGGCACCTCGGTCTGCACCAGGTGCTGGAACTGGGTCGAGCCCTTGCCCATGGCCTTGGTGGTGGCGGTGCGACCGGTGATGGAGCTCAACGCGGCGTCGGCGCGCGGGCCGCCCACCAGCGTCTGCGGCGTGCGGTACGGAGACTCGAGCAGCCGGAACTTCCGCTGCAGCCGCGCCAGCGCCAGCATGCCGTCTTGCTTGAGCGCGGTGGTGAACTCCTCGGCGGCGAGCCCATCGATCTGGTGGCCGCCGTAGGTGATGAAGTCGAAGACGAAGCCCAGCTTGCCCAGCTCCTCGGGGAAGCGGCGCATCTGCTCGTCGGTCATGCCGGTGGTGTCCCAGTTGAACGAGGGCGAGAGGTTGTAGGCCAGCAGCTTGCCGGGGAACTTCGCGTGAATCGCCTCGGCGAACTTCTTCGCCTCGTGCAGGTCGGCGGTCTTCGTCTCCATCCACAGCACGTCGCAGAAGGGCGCGGCGGCGAGCGACTTGGCGATGGCGTAGTCGAGGCCGCCGGCGACCTGGTAGTAGCCGTCGGGCGTCTTGGCGTGCTCGCAGTCCCACTTCACGTCGGCGCCCAGCTCGCGCGCCTTCGCCTGCGCCTCGTACCAGCCGCAGCCGTTCGCGAAGGCCAGCCACTCGTCGGGCGACATCGGGAACTGCGCGCCCTCGCCGATGCGGAAGGTCATCACCTCGGCCACCGCCTCGGCGTAGGTCTTCACGTTCGCCTCGGCCTGCCAGGCGTCGACCAGCTTGTCGAAGCTCTGGTTCAGCGCGTCGTCGGCGCTCTTGAGCGCGCCCTGCTTCAGGTCTGCGGCCGCCTGCGACACCAGCGCCGCGAGCCCGTTGGTCTGCAGCCACTCGTCGGCGGCGGTGAGCTCGGCCTCGGAGACCGCGTAGAGCTTGTGCCCGCTGAGCGCCTCGACGCCGGCGCGGTAGTACTGGCGCAGGAGCGCCAGCACCGCGGCGCGGAAGGTCGGCAGGCGAACGTTGGTCGCGCCGAGGACGAAGGGTTGATCGCGCTCGTCTCCGCGGCCGTCGAGCAGGGTGGCCGACTCGGCGTCGGTGCGCGCCACCAGAATGCCGGCGACGCCCATGATGTCGAGCTGGAAGCGCGCGGCCGACAGGCGCTTGAGCTGCTCGTCACCCGTCACCAGCACCTTGCCGCCCTGGTGCCCGCACTTCTTCACGCCGGGCTTCTGGTCTTCGATGTGGTACCCGGGCACGCCCACCTCGACGAAGCGCCGCACCAGGTTGCGCACGTGCGCGTCACCGCCGTGGCCGGTGTCGGCGTCGGCGATGATGAAGGGCCTGAAGTCGACCTCGGGGGTCGCCTGCCGCTGCGCGTCGGTCATGCGGGCGCGGGTGTGGAACTGGTTCTTGTCGGCGGTGAGGAGCGCGCGAACGATGGGCGCGGCCTCGTCGGGCACCTGGCTCAGCGGGTAGCTGGCGAGGTCGGGCCCCGGGTCCTCCTGCTTCGAGCCCTTGGCGCTGGTGGCCCAGCCGCCCAGGTAGATGGCCTCGATGCCGAGCTTCTTCATCGTCACCGCCTGGCCCGGCGAGTACGGCCCGAAGGTGGTGACGCACTTGCCCTGCGAGAAGAGCTCGCGCAGGCGCGCCCAGAAGCCCTCGGCGGCGCCGCGCGCGACCGCGTAGTCGGCGCGAATGACGCCGCGCTGCTCCACCACCTCGCGCGCGGTGTGCACGCGCACCACGCCCTCGAAGCGCGGGCTCGCGAACCACGCCTCGGTCTCTTTCACTTCCTGCTCGAACGACGTTGCCATGGGACGTTCCCCTTTCGTCTGCGCTGGGCGCGTGGCGGTCACAACAGCCACTGCAGGTTCAGACCGTAGCCGCCAACGTACGCCACGTGTCCGAAAGCGGTGCCGTACCAGACGACGCCGTAGCTGGTGCCGACGCCGACCGAGAAGGTGTCGTTGAGCGGCACCTGCACGCCGAGGCGGCCGCCGAGGGTGAACTTCACGCCGTCGGCCCCCGTGAAGGTGCGGCCCGCGCCCGACCCGACGGGGAAGGCCACCCCGAGCCCGAACGAGCTGACCAGGTACTTGCTCTTCACCAGGTAGAAGAAGCTGGGCCGCCGCAGGGTCAGGCGCAGCGTCGAGTACGAGAGGTCGCCGTCGCCTGCGGCGATGGGGCCGAGCTCGCCCTCGAAGCCGCGCGGGTTGTTCGACAGGTGGCTCACCACCGGCACCACCGAGTACGAGAGCCCGAGGTCGAAGAAGTCGTCGGAGCGCGGGTTGCCCCACAGCCGCGCGAAGGCGTCGAACATCAGCAGGGCGCCGTCGAGGCGGAGCCGGCAGCCCATCGCCTCGCAGCTGCGCTGCTCGACGCCGTAGTAGCCGTACGAGGGCTTGTAGCCGACGAAGAGCTCCACCCTCAGGCGGGGCGGCGAGGCGTCGACCCGGCGCTCTGACTCGATGGCGCAGGTGTTGAGGAAGCCGAGCGCGCAGTCCCGACGCAGCGCCTCGCCGCGCGCGTCGGCGGCGCAGAAGAGGACTCCGGCGACGAGGGCCCAGCGCACGCCCCATCGTGCACCGGCTGGCGCTGGTTCGCAGCAACGACGAGTGACTCGAGGCGCGAGTGGTGTGACGATTCCCGGCGTGAGTCAGCAGGTGACCTCATGACCCGCTGGCTGCTGGTGGTCGCCGCGCTCGCGACCGGGAGCGCGCGCGCCGAGGCGCCCGAGACGGTTGACCTCGACCTCTCGCGCCTCGAGGGCACCTGGTACGAGCTGGCCCGCGTCGACTCGTTCTTCCGGCGCGGGTGCACCGGCAACACCACCACGTACACCCGCGCGCCCGAAGGCCACCTCGAGGTGCGCAACCGCTGCTCTCAAGGCAGCCTCGACGGTCCCCAGAAGCAGGTGTCGGGCAGGCTCTGGCGCCAAGAAGGAGCGCCGCCCGGGCAGCTGCGGCTGCAGGTGGTGTGGCCGCTGGTGTCGGACTTCTGGGTGGTCGAGGTGGGGCCAGCGCTGGAGTACGCGGCGGTCAGCAACGCGAAGAAGACGACGCTCACCGTCCTCTCCCGAACGGCACAGCTCGACGAGGCCGTGCTGGCCAGCCTGCTGGGCCGGCTGCGCGCGCGCGGCTACCCGGTGGACCAGCTGACGCGCACCGTGCAGCCGCTGGCGCCCGACGCGGGCCGGTGACTAGAGCGCTGTGCCCGTCATCTCGAGCCAGCGTCGCCGCATGTCGGCCTCGAGGGTGCGCAGGTCGGCGCCCAGCGCCTCCGCGACCGAGAGCTCGGCCGAGAAGCGCGTGCCCATCGGCGTCGGGTCGTCGCTGCCCAGCACGCAGTGCACGTGGCACCGCTGGAGCGCGGGCAGGGGCTCGAGGCCTGCGTGAGCGGCCTTCAGCTTCGCGAGCGCCGAGGGAATCAACAGGCGGTTGCTGGTGGGGCACACCTCGAGGGTGACGCCGTCGCGCACCAGGCGCGCGAGCGTCTGCGGGCTCTCGAGCGCGTGCACGCCGTGGCCGATGCCGCGCGGCTCGAGCTCCAGCACCCGGTCGATGGAGCCGTGGCCCGCGAACTCTCCGGCGTGAATGGTCAGGTCGGGCAGGTGGGGCCGCAGGCGGGCAAGCAGCCGCACCAGGCCCTCGGGCATCGGCTCGGTGTCGGGCGGCGGCACGATGCCCAGCACGTCGAGGCCCACCAGCTGCCCGGCGTGCTCGACGACGACGTCTCCGAGCGCGTCGTAGTGGGGCCCGCTCTCCCACGTGCGCGAGAGGCCCAGGCGCACCACCATCGGCTTCTTCGTCGCGGCCGCCACCTCGTCGCGGGCCGAGAGCACTGCCAGCAGCACCGGGCGCGCGTACTGCTCCGCGAAGGCGCGCGGCGGCACCTCGCGCCAGCGCAGGCCCAGGTTCTCGAGCAGAGTGCGCGTCATCGAGAACAGGCTGATGCGCAGCTCGAAGCCGTCGGTGTCGGCGGCGGCCTCCTGGAACGCGGCGACCGAGAGCGCCCGAATCGCCGCGACGCTGACGTAGGCCTGACGGGCCAGCACGATGCACCGGTAGAAGACCGACGCGTCGTCCGACGGGCCGGCCATCGTCAGCGCGGCCGCGAGCTCGGCCTCGGAGCGGAACGCCTGCGTCACCTCGTCGAAGAAGAGGGGCGCGCGCAGGTCGAAGTCGCGCGCCACCTTCGCGAGCGCGGCGGGGCTGTGTGAGCCCTCGAGGTGTCGGTGCAGGTCGAGGAACACGGTCGCGCAGCACTACGCTCCCCGGCGCGGAGTGTCGACGCCTTCGGCCCGGGCGCGGTCGTTTCCCGGTCGGAGGCGTGAGCGCCTCCTGTGGTGCGTCCTTCTGGTCGGTCGGGACGCCGAGGCTGCTTCGTTCGCCTGCTTGCGGGCTTCGTGTCCTTGCCAATGGGTGCGCGGAGCACGAGCTCGGGCGTCGAGCGCGCTGCGGCGACCGCGACCGCGACGGCTCCGACGACGGCGCGGACCTCGCACGTCGAGCCCTGACGTCGGCGGGCGCGACACCCGAAGCGGCTCTCGACGGCGGCCTCGCGACGGGGGCTGCCGGGTCATCGTCGAACGCGCGCCACTCGAAGCGCCTGACTCCGCGCGCATGAGAAACCTGCAGCAAGAACGGAACTGGCGGAGGCTCCCCGAGGGAGGCACAACTGAAATTCCACCCTCACCGGTACACGCAAACCCATGGAGGACGCAACCCGAGCATGTCGGCAGGGGCGGGGAGCGGGCCTACAGGTGTCACCGTCGACCTGACCTCGGAGACTTGCGGTCGCACCGCACCCCTCGATGATGCTGCTTGAGCCTGATCATCTCGATCGGACTCGAAGGGGCGACAATCACATGGGGCAGAAGACTTTGCGGGGCTGTCGAGGGGACTTCGCAGCGTTGATCGTCATCATTGTCGGAGCGACGGCACAGGCGCAGGTGCCGCCACCGACCGCGCCTGATCTGGAGAACGGCAACGTCCTCATCCAGACCATCATCCCCACCATCGTGCCGGTGCTGTTGAACCCCGTGACCGGCGTCAAGGGCGGCGACGCCACCATCGTGCTGCGCACCACCACCCTCGTCACCCAGGCCTCGTTCGACGCCATCGCGCCGTACCACCCGACGGCGGTCGGAGTGTCGAGCCGCCTGGGCCGTCGTCCCGCGAGCGAGGGCGTGAACAACCGCAACAAGAACATCGCCATCTCCTACGCCACCTATCGGGTGTTGCTGAGCCTGTACCCGAAGCACACGCAGGTCTGGCGCGACATGATGGTGCTGGCCGGCCAGGACCCCAACGACACCTCGACCAACCCGGCGACGGCCATCGGCATCGGCAACCTCGCGGGCCAGGCGGTGGTGAACGACCGTGAGCACGACGGCATGAACCAGCTCGGCGACGAGGGCGGCCGGCAGTTCAACCGCTTCCCCTACGCCGACACCACCGGCTACCAGCCCCGCAACACAGCCTATGAGCTGCGCGACCCGACGCGCTGGCAGCCGCAGGTCACCACCGGCGGCAACGGCATCTTCAAGGTGCAGAACTTCGTGACCCCGCAGATGGCCTACACCCGCGCGTACACGTTCAACCACGTGCACCAGTTCCGTGCGCCGGCGCCCATCGACAGCATGCTGCGCGGGCCTCGCGGCTACCAGCGCTACAAGGCGCAGCTCGATGAGGTGCTCGACGCGAGCGCGAACCTGACCGACCAGACGAAGATGGAGGCGGAGCTCTTCGACAACAAGATCCTCAGCCTGGGCTTCTCGGCGCTCTTCATCGCGCTGAGCCGCGCCCAGACGCTCGACCAGTTCGTGCAGTACGACTTCCTCACCAACATGGCGGCGTTCGACGGCGCCATCGCCACCTGGAACAACAAGATTCAATACGACGCCGTGCGCCCGTACAGCGCCGCCGAGTACATCTACGGCAACCGCCGCGTCACCGCGTACGGCGGGCCCGGCGTCGGCACCGTCAGCATTCGCGGCAACGAGTGGAGGCCGTACCTCAACACCGCGGACCACCCCGAGTACCCGTCAGGGTCGGCGTGCTTCTGCGCCGCGCACGCCCAGGCCAGCCGCAACTACCTCGGGAGCGACGCTCTGGGCTTCCCGGTGACCTTCCCCGCGGGCTCGTCGTCGTTCGAGCCGGGGCTGACCCCCGCCACCAACCTCACGCTGGTGTACCCCACCTGGACCGACTTCGAGCAGCGGTGCGGCCAGTCGAGGTTCCACGGCGGTGTTCACTTCCAGGCGTCGGTTCGCGAGGGCGCGAAGCTCTGCAAGCCGATGGGCGACCGTGCCTACACCTTCCTTCAGGCGCACTTGAACGGAACTGCGCCTGCGCCGTGATCGCTTGCTAGGGTGCGCCCCGTGAGACTGAAACCAGGCGACGCCGCTCCTGCCTTCGAGGCCATCACCACGACGGGGGTGGTGCTGACCTCCGCCCAGCTGAAGGGCAAGTTCACCATCTTGTCCTTCCACCGCTACGTGGGGTGCCCGCTCTGCAACCTCGCCATCCGCTCGTTCTCGAAGCAGGCCCCCGGCGTGCTGCAGTCGGGGCTCAACATCGTGAACATCTTCGAGTCGAGCGACACGAACCTGAAGCAGGCGCTCACCATCTGGGGCGACATGGACTTTCCGGTCGTGGCTGATCCGACCGCGAAGCTCTTCAAGCTCTACGGGGTCGAGACCTCGGCGATGGGCGTGTTCCGCACCATGCCGCAGGTGTCTCAGGTGCTGGAGTCGATGCGCACGCCCAAGCCGCCCATCAAGAAGGACGGCAGCGACCTGCGCATGCCCGCGAGCTTCTTCCTGTCGCCTGACCTGCGCATCTTCGACGTGCACTACGGGCGTCACGCGGGTGACCACCTCACCCCCGAGATGACCGAGCGGTGGCTGAAGATCGTCGCGAACGACTCGGCGGCGACCACCAGGCGGCCGGCTCCCGTCACGACCGCCTGACAATCGACACCTGACGTGGGCGTGCGCGCGGCGCCCACCGTCGATAGTCTTGTTGGAGATGGGCTGGCTCTCACACCTTCAGCGCGTGGCGCCGCCGCCCGAGTCATCGGCGCGAGACGAGCAGCGGCGGCACCTGAAGTTCGTCGCGCTCGCGATCGCCGTGTTCGTGCTGGCGTCGAGCGCCGCCGGGCTTCAGCTCGGGTCGGGCCACCTGGCCGCCGCGGCGTGGGTCTCGGTCTTCATGCTGGCCTCGGCCGCCTCGCTGGTGGCCCTGCGCCTGCGCGCGCCCCTCGCCGTGGTGGCCACCGGCTTTCTCGTGGTGGGCCTGGGCGCGACGGCCCTGCTCGCGATGCAGACCGGGCCCGACGGGCTCTCGGCCGTGTACTGGATGGTGGCGGCCCCGCCCGTCGCGCTGGCGGTCGGGGGGCGGCGCGCGGGCTGGGCCACCCTGGCGCTCACCGCAGCGCTGATGGTGACCGCGCTCGCGGGCATCGACCAGGGCTGGCTCGCCGCCGACCCACGGGAGCACCCCTTCGCCCTCCGTATCCTCTCGTCGGTGGCGTTCGCGCTGGTGCTCTTCTTCATCGCGCTCGCGTACGAGTTCGACACCGCCGTCAACATCGCCGCGCTCGAGGAGCAGAACCGGGCGCTCGACGAGGCGCGCGCCGCCGCCGACCGCGCCAGCCGCGCCAAGAGCGAGTTCCTCTCGACCATCAGCCACGAGATCCGCACTCCGCTCAACGGCGTCACCGGCATCATCGCCCTGCTCGCCGACGAGCGCGACCCCGGGCGTGTTCGCGATGGGCTGCGCATCGCCCAGCAGAGCGCCGAGACGCTGCTGGCCGTCATCAACGACGTGCTCGACATCTCGAAGGTCGAGGCCGACCGGCTCGACCTCGAGTCGGTGCCCGTGGCGCTGTGCAACGAGCTTCGGCTGGTGGTCGACCTGATGCAGTCTCGCGCTGGCGAGAAGGGCACCGAGCTCGAGCTGGTCGTTGGCAACGACGTGCCGAAGTGGACTTTGGGAGACCCGACGCGGCTGCGGCAGATCGCCCTCAACCTCGTCTCCAACGCCATCAAGTTCACCGAGGCCGGCCGGGTGGTGTGCGCGCTCTCGGGGGCCTCGGGGCGCCTGGTGCTCGAGGTGCGCGACACCGGCATCGGCATGTCGCCCGAGATGGTGAGCCGGCTCTTCACCCCGTTCACCCAGGCCGACGCCTCGACGACGCGGCGCTTCGGCGGCACGGGCCTGGGGCTCTACATCACCTCGAAGCTGGTGGCCGCCATGGGGGGCTCCATCGAGGTGACGAGCGCTCCGGGCGTCGGCAGCACCTTCGCCGTGACGCTGCCGCTCGTCGCCACCGCCGCGCCGCAGCCGCAGGCCGCGCTCGAGCGCGCGCAGAGCAAGCCGATGCACGTGCTGTTGGTGGAGGACAACGCGGTCAACCAGATGGTGGCCCGCAAGCTCATCGAGAAGCTGGGGCACCAGGTGTCGGTCGCGCCCGACGGCAGGCACGCGCTCGCCGCGTGCGAGGCGACCACCTACGACCTGGTGCTGATGGACTGTCACATGCCCGAGATGGACGGCTTCGAGGCGACGCGGCTCTTGCGCGAGCGCGGGCACCAGACGCCCATCGTGGCGCTGTCGGCCGCGGTCACCATCGACGACCGCCTCAAGTGCTTCGAGGTGGGCATGAACGCCACGCTCTCGAAGCCGCTGCGCTTCGAGCAGCTCAAGAACCTCATCGACGGGCTCGACGAGACCAGGCAGCGCGACCGCTCGGCCGCCTGACCCGCCTGTTCACCACGCCAGCGCGACGCGGCGGGCGACCAGCTTCGCGGCGGGGGTGGTGAGGTGCCCATAGTCCCACGTCGTCAACATCAAAGGCGCCTCGCTCAGCCGCACCAGGCACCCCTCATCGGGCCGGCAGAGCCCATCGAGCGCCGACACGAACGTCGCGCCCCCCTCTCGCGCCGTCGCCTGAAGCTGGGCCTCGGCCTGGCGCTGCCGGTCGTAGCGCTCTGGGCGCAGGCGCTCGGGCACGGGGGCCACCCCCACCCGCGCGTTCAACGTCCACGGCAGCGTCACCCGCCACTCGGGCACGGGCCCCACCACCACCAGGCGCGTCGAGGGGAGCGCGCGGCGGAGCTGCTCGAGGGTCGCGCGCAGAGCGCTCACCTGCGGCGCGTTCGTCCACCGCGCGTCGAGGATGAGCACCGCCGGTCGCAGGGCCGCGGCCTCGAGCACCACCGCCTGGTTGGCGTCGCGGCAGCTGGCGTTGCCCGCGTCGAGCAGGGGCGGGCAGCTCGAGCGCGTGCGCTGGGCGAGCCGGAAGGCGTGGCGCTCCGCTTGAACGGCGCGCAGCCCCGCCGTGAAGCGCGCGGCGTGTGAGTCGCCCCACACCATCACCAGCGGCAACCCGGCCGGCGCCTCTTCGACGCAGTCGCCCGCGCTGGGCGCCACCTCGTCGACGAGCCAACAGGTGCCGAAGCGCGCGTCGGTCTTGAAGTCGTAGGCGCGCTCGAAGTCGGCGAGCTCCAGGGCGGCCGCGCCGCGCGCCGACCACCGCTGGGGCGCGCCCGAGAGCTGGAGCCCGGTGAGGGTGACGGCCAGCAGCGCCGCCGCCCCCACGAGCCCGAGCGCCACCGCGCGAGACTGCCGGGCCCGCGCTGGCCGCTCGAGGAACGCGAAGGTCAGCCACGCGAGCAGCACCGCCGCGCCGACCGCCAGCGGGGTGATGACCACGTCCTGCTCCAGCGGCACCGAGAGCCGCCCCAACGTCAGCAGCGGCCAGTGCCAGAGGTAGAGCGGGTAGCTGATCAACCCCAGCCACACCAGCCAGCCCCGGCTCAGCAGCTTCGCCACCCCCTGGCCGGGCCCTCCCCACAGCACGAGCGCGGCGCCGCCCACCGGCAGCAGGGCCGCGACCCCGGGGAACGGCGTGGTGCGGTCGAGGCCGAAGGCGGCGCCGGCGATGAGGGCCAGGCCGAGCGACGCCAGCGCGGCGCGAAGCCGCCCGCGATGAGGGCCGGACGCCGCCGGGCGCTGCGCCAGCAGCACGCCCGCGAGCAGCTCCCACGCGCGCGTCACGGGCAGGAAGAAGGCCCACTGCGGCGCGACCCCGGTCAGCGCCACGCTCGCGGCGAGCGAGCCGAGGGTGAGCCCCACCGCCAGCGCCCCGGCCACCCGCGGCGCCCGGCGCGCCATCGCCACCGCCAGCGGCACGGCCAGGTAGAACTGCTCCTCGACCGCCAGCGACCACAGGTGCAGCAGCGGCTTCACCTCGGCGCTGACGTCGAAGTACGAGGCCTGCGCCGCGAAGAGCAGGTTGGCCATCATCGCCAGCCCGGCGGCCGCGTGCGAGAGGACCAGCGTGAGGAGCGTCGGAGACAGCAGCAGCACCGAGAAGGTGAGCGTCGCCGCCAGCATCGCCAGCAGCGCGGGCGCCAGCCGGTTGACGCGCCTGAGGTAGAAGTCGAGCGCGCGGAACGGCTGGCGGGCGAGGTCGCGCCGCACCATCTGGGTGACGACGAAGCCCGAGATGACGAAGAAGACGTCGACGCCGACGAAGCCGCCGGGCACCAGCGTCGGCCAGGCGTGGAAGAGCACCACCAGCACCACCGCCACGCCGCGCAGCCCGTCGATGTCGGCGCGGTGGGAGGGCGAGGGCGTCGCCAACGTCGGGGGTGGGGACGGCACGCTCACGGCAGGTCGGCTCCGAAAGCCGCGACGCTAGAACGGCCCTCGGGCCCGGCGCGCGGTCAATCCGGTCTCTGCGCGGCCCGCGCGCGACAAACCGTCCGTGAGGAATGGTGCGCAGAGGCTCACGCCGCGGGCTCGGGTGCGCTACCACGCGCCCATGCGTCGTCTCCCGTTGCTGTTGGTGCTCGTCGGGGCCGTGGCCTGTGAAGCGCCCCACACGTTCGTCCCGCGCGACACGCGCGTCGCCTTCGAGCCCGGCGGCCGCGACTTCTGGAGCGCGCCGCTGCCCTCGGAGCTGCGCCGTCAGAGCGACGGCACCTTCAACCTCGACCGCTGGCCCGGCGCCCGCTCGCAGCTCGTCACCACCTGGCTCACCGCCATCGACGCCCGCGTCGACGGGTGGGGCGTGAACGCCGGCGCCTTCTTCCCCCTCTCGGGCGGCGTGGACTCGAGCTCGCTCCCCGCGGTCCCGGCCGACGCGCTCAAAGACGACGCGAGCGTCTACTTCGTCGACGTGACGAAGGGCTCGCCCGACTACGGCCGGCGCTTCCCCCTCGAGGTGCGCTTCACCAGCGAGGCGGCGCCGTTTCGCGGGCCCAACCTGCTCGCCGTCATTCCCGTCGCGGGCTTCGTGCGCCGCGCGAAGACGACCTACGCGGTGGTGGTGACCGACCGGGTGAAGGACGCCGCCGGCGAGCCGCTCGGGCGCACCGAGGCCTTTCACGCCGCGCTGGAGCAGGCGCCCGACGCGAACGCGGTGGCGCTGGAGGCGCTCAGGCCGCTGCGGGCCTGGCTCGACGACGCGAAGGTCGACCGCCGCCGCGTCGCGGGCGCCACCGTCTTCACCACCATCGACCCGTCGGCCGCGCTCTCCAAGCTGTCGGCGTGGGTCGAGGCGCTCCCGGCGCCGGCGCTGGAGGAGCCCTTCACGCGCCTCGAGGCGTACCCGCGCTTCGACCTCTACGTCGGCCGCTACCGGGTGCCGCACGTGCAGTCGGGCCCGAAGCCCGGCCGCGGCCGCATCGTGTGGAGCGCCGACGGCCAGGCGCCGGTGCAGCAGGGCACCCAGTCGGTGCGGCTGTCGGTCTCGATTCCCCGAGGGGCGATGCCGCCGGGCGGCTGGCCGCTGATGCTCTACCTGCACGGCAGCGGCGGCGAGTACCGCGAGGGCATCGACCGCGGGCCGCTGGCGCCCACCACCACGCGCGACAAGCAGGGCGACCCGCCGCTGGGCACGGGGCCGGCCGACTGGCTGGCCGCGCGCGGCGTGGCGGTGCTGGGCTTCGACTTCCCGCTCCACGGTGACCGCGAGAGCCCGCCCGACACCACCGGGCGCATGCTCTACGACGTGTTCGGCGACATCGACTCGAGCGTCGACAACATGCAGGTCTCGGCGATGGAGGTGCAGCACCTGACGCGGCTCCTCTCCACCGGCGTCACCGTCGGCCCGGCGCGGTTCGACCTGACGAAGCTGTCGGCGATGGGCCACTCGATGGGCAGCACCATCGGCATCCCCGTGGCCACGGTGGACCCGCGCATTCAGGGCTACGTCTTCTCGGGCGCGGGCGGGCTGATCATCGAGATCGCCACCTCGACGACGTACCCGGTGCGGCTGCAGGAGCTCGTCTCGCAGTTGCTGGGCTTCGAGGGCACGCAGCTCATCGACCGCGCGCACCCGCTGCTCCACGCGTTTCAGAGCCTGTGGGACTTCACCGACCCCAGCGCGAAGGCCCGGCACGTGGCGCGCGAGCCGCTGCCGGGCAAGGCGGCGCGCCCGGCGTTGATGCCGCAGGGCCTGACCGACGGCTACTTCCACCCGTGGGCGCAGACGTCGGTGGCGGTGCCGCTCGGCGTCACGCACGCCGGCGACGCGCTCGACCGCGACACCGTCGAGACGCTCGCGCTCGCCGGGCTGCCGACGCGCGCCGCGTTCCCCATCGCGAAGAACGTGAACGGGGTGACGGTCGGCTCCTCGCAGGTGCAGACGCCGTTCGACCTCGGCCACTACGTGGTGTTCGACCGTGAAGACGTGCAGCACCAGGTCGAGTGCTTCCTCGAGGGCGTCGGCACCGCCGAGGGGCCCGTCATCGTCGCGCCGGTGCCGCGCAGCACGCCGTGTCGTTGAGCGCCGGGGCTATTGCTGCTTCGCCGAGACGGTGAAGCCGAAGTCTGAAGTCGCCGAGCCCATGCCGGCGCAGGCGGTGGTGAGGCGCCCCTGGCCGGTGCCCGACAGCGCGTCCCCTGCGAGCGAGAACTCGCCCGAGTTGAACACCGCGTCGTAGGTGCAGCCGTCGGCCGGGGTGACGGTGAGGGTGCAGGTGCCGCCGGTGGCCAGCGTCGCCGTCGACGCGGTGTTGTTGGCGGTCGACACGCCCCCGGCCTGGCAGCTCCACTCCTTCGAGACCCCCGTCGGCGCGCCCTTGAAGCCGAAGACGAGCGCCGCGGGAATACCCGAGCCGACCGCGATGGTGAGGGTGCCGCTGACGGTGGTGGGCATGCGCCCGTCGTTCACCGTGGCCGTGCCGACGTAGGTGCCCGGCCACTGCTGCGACATGCACGACGACAACGACACCACCATGAGGGGGAAGAGCGTTCGCATGGGCGCCCTCATCGCATCACCTCACAGGCCCTGCACGCCCGGCGCGGTCGAGACGTCGAAGCCGAACTTCACCTGCTGCTGGCTGTGGGGCGGCAGCACCAGCGTCCAGGTGGCGAAGCCGTTGGCGTCGACCTCGGGCTTCGGCGAGGTGCGCTTGGCGGCGAGCTCCACCTTCACCTGCTCGAGCTCCGAGACGGGCATGCGCTCCTTCACCTCGACCGTCTTCGGCTCGTCGCCCACGTTCGACAGGTACAGCCACACCGACTGGCCGCTCGTCTTCCACTTGTCGACGTGCGACTCCTGCTCCTTCTCGCGCTCGGCGCGGGCGACGCGCAGCGTCTCGTCGGGCCCGAACGAGAGCTGAAACTCCTCGCCGGGCGCGACGAAGAGCACCTTCGTCCAGCCGACGAAGCCGCTCTGGAGCAGCAGCTCGACCGGCCCCGCGAGGATGGGGAAGCGCGACTCGTTCTTCTGCAGCGAGGTGAGGAAGACGCGCAGCTCGAGCTCGGGGAAGGCCAGGTGCTTCGTCTTCGGCGTGGCCTTGAACTCGAACAGGGGCACCAGGGTGGGCCGGCCGTCGGAGGGCACCGTGCACGCGCCCTTCGCCTCGAGGTTGCGAAGCTCGCCGCCGTCGTCGACGCCCGGCAGCTCGACCGTCGCCGGCAGGGGCGCCGCGCCGCCGCCGCCAGGCCCGGCCTTCGCCTTCTGAATCACCACCTCGCGCGCCTGCACCACCAGCTTCTCCTGCTTCTTCTGGGCGGTGAGCAGGTCGTCGGACAGCAGCGGCGGCTCGATGCCCAGCGAGGCGCGCGCGGTCGAGAAGACCAGCCGCGCCGCCTTCCAGTCTTCGCCGGTGTTCTGCCAGACGCACGCGCGGCTCTCGAAGAACAGCGCGCCGTCGGCGAGCCGGGCCGAGTGCAGCGGCCGCCACAGCGCGTTGGGCACCGTGTACTCGAACGACACCTCGACCGTCGCCTGGGCCGTCACCAGCACGTCGGCCTCGAGCCACGCGGTGAAGCGGGTGTCGGGGCGGTCGAAGGCCCGCCGCTGGGCGATGAGCTTCTCTCGCGCCTCGGTGGCGTCGGCGAGCTGGTGGTCGAGGGTGAGCCCACGCTCTCGCAGCGCGCGCACCTTCTCGAAGAGCCCCTCGAGGCTCTCTTGCCACTGCTGGGCGGCGAGGCCCCACGAGATGTCCTCGGGCAGCTCCGAGAAGCCGCGCTGGAGCACCACCTCGAGCCGCTGGCGACGGTGGGCGGTGAGGGCGCTGTCTTCGATGAGCGCGCGCACCTTGTCGGTGAGCACCTCGATGTCGCGCTCGAGCGTCGCGCTCACCTCGGGCCGCTCCTGGCTGGTCACCTTGAGGGCGCGGCGCACGCGGGCGTCGACGACGCGGGCCCCGCCGCTGGCTTCGGCGCGCAGCGACAGGTCCTGCAGCACCGGCGCGACGTCGGGCACCAGCACCTTGTGTTGGCCGGGCCCGAGCGTCAGCGTGCCGACGCGCTTCACCTGGGCGCGGTCCTCGAGGAGCGTCACCTGCTTCACGGGCGCGTCGAGCGTGGTGGCGTTCTCTGGCATCAGGGAGGTGGAGTTCATGGGGTTCAGCCCTCGCGGCGGTTGCCGCCGACCAGCTCGTTGTTGGCGTACAGCTTCACCCGGTAGTTGGCCTTGAGCGTCTGCGACGCGGCGGGCTTCACCGACAACACCCAGCGCCGGCCGCCGTGAATGACGTGGCCCCGCTCGTCTTGCGCGTAGGGCTCCCACGCGGGCGTCACCTTGCCCTCGTCCACCACCACCTCGGCCCCCTCTGCCGGCTGGGGAATTCGCTCGCGCACCTCGAAGGTGGCCTCGCGGTCGAGGTTGTTCACCACCTCGACGACGATGTCGTGAATCAGCTCGTTGGTGGCCACCACCTTGTCGCCCGAGCGCTGCTCCTGGAAGGTGGTGTTGCGCGCCACCTTCACGGCCTGCTCGACGCCGAGCGAGAGCTTGAAGTCGCCCCCCGGCGGCACCGACGGCAGGGTGGTGGTCAGCACGTACTCACCGGCCACGTACACCTCGACGGGGCCCGAGAGGAGCGGTGAAGGCAGCGGGTTCTTCACCAGCGCCAGCCGGTACACCTGCGGGTCTTCGCGCGGCACCACCACGTAGCGCACGTCGCCGGTCGCGGTGCGGGTGTTGACGGGCACCGAGTGCCAGGTGCCGTCAGACGGCACGTCGACGCTCGCGTCGGTCGAGTACACGTAGTCGTACCAGCCCGCCTCGGTGCGCACGTCGCTGGTGCCAGAGGGCGCCGACAGCCGGTACAGCTCCTGGCCCTGGCGCTCGGCAGCCTCGACGACCGAGAGCACGTCGAAGGGCGCAGAGAGCTGCAGCGCCCCGAGGGAGTCGAGGAAGGCGCGGCGACGGTCGACGGGGGTGAGCTGCCCGCGCGTGCCCTCGGCCGGCGCGCTCAACCGCAGCGAGGCGTAGAGCACCACCTGCAGGCCGGCGGGCGCGCCCCCCAGGCCGTCTCCAGACTCCATGGCGTCGACGGAGGCGGCCATCGCGCCACCTCTGGGCGGCGCCATCGCGCGGCTGGTGCTGGGGCGCAGCGCCATCGCGGGGGCCGGAGCGGCCGCCATCGGGGGCGGCATCGGCGCGTCTCGACGCGACGCCATCTTCTTCAGCTCTTTCATCGGCGCTTCGCGTTCGACGACCTGCTCCTCCATCATCGCGCCCTCGTCCATCGACGGCTCCGGCTCCTCGGGCAGGTCGGAAGGCCCTCCCGTGGACAGGTGCAGCACCGACGCCTCGACCTCGGGCGGCTCCCAGGAGGGGATGACGGGCGCGAGCGCGCGCGCGCTCGAGAGGCCGCGGTCGTAGTCGGCGAACAGGCTGGCCGCGCCCTGCGGAGGAGGCCGAAACCCGCGCTTGCCCGAAGGCGGCGGCTGCTCGCGCCCGATGCGAATCGCCGAGAGCTCGGGCAGCTCCGTCCAGCTCATCGGGGCGGCGGTCGAGAGCCTGAGCCTGACGCCGCGCCAGTCTTCGCCCGTGCGCTGACACACCATCGCGCGCAGCTGCAGGTCGGCCGACCGGCAGTCACGCGTCATGCGGCACTGGTAGGCCGGCGCCCACCGCGCGCCGACGACGAAGTACTCGAGCACCAGCGTGCCTTCGGTGGCGGTGGCGCCCGGCAACACCTGCACCGTGACGGACTTCTTGAGCTCGTCGGGCCGCACGTTGCTGGCGGTCGACGCGAGCGTGAGGCGGCGCACCAGCGCGGCCTCTTCTTCGACCAGCTTCTTCTCGTCGGCCTGGAGCGCCCGTGACTGCTCCACCCGCCGCGTCGACGCGTCGTCCACCATCGCCTCGAGCGTGGCGCGCGCGAACATCGGCGAGGGGCTGGGCGGCTTGCCCTCTTCGGGCGACGGCCGCGGCTCGACCGACAGCGCGGCGAACTGGCCGAGCTCGCGCTTGAGCTGGGCGAGGCGGTCGCGCGTCGCCTCGAGCTTCACGCGCACGGCCTTGAGCGCTTGAACGTCTGGCGGCGTCTCGGGCGTACCGCGGGGCGGGGCGTAGAGCCCGACGCGCACGTTCGAGAGCACCATCACGCCGGCCCGGCTCTCGACGCGCGCGCGCACCGAGTGGTCGAGCAGCGACAGCGGCAGATCCGCGACCATCAGCTCGGCTGGCGCCCCCTTCGAGAGGTCGAGCGTGGCGGTGCGGCGAACGGTGGCGCCGCGGTGGTACAGCGTCACCGTGTCGACGCGGGTGTCGATGGGCTTCATGTCGTGCTCCCCTCCAGAGGCGCCAAACCAAACCACGCCGGGTGCAGAACGTCTGCGCTGTTGCTCGCGTTCCTCCGAGCGGCGGTTCCAGCCGGGCTGTGATGAACGGCGCGCTGTCGAAATCTGACTCCCTTCGACCGGGAGCCTCGTACGCTCGGCCGCTCATGTCGTGCCGTTCCCCCGCGCTGCTCGAGACCCTGCTGACGCTCCTGGTGGCCGTCGCTACGCCAGCCCTGGCGCAGGAGCGCGGCTTCCAGCTCCACCGCGCCGACCCGACGACGGCGGGGAGCTGGCAGTTCCTCGTCGAGCGCCCCTGGTACTCGAGCACGCGGTACGCCGCGGTGGGCGTCACCGCCGACTATTCGCGCAACCCGCTGGTGCCGCGCGTGGCGACCGGTCGCGGCGACGTTGGGCCCATCATCGAGCACGCGCTGCTCGGCCACGTCGACCTCGCCGGCTCGCTGTTCGACCGCGTGCTGGTGAGTGGAACGCTGCCCGTCACCTTCCTCGAGCTTGGGCGCAGCGAGCTGCTCAGCCAGGTGGCGCCGCTCCAGGGCGTCGGGGTGGGCGACCCGCGCGTGGGGGTGATGGTGCGCGTGCTGGGCCAGGCCGAGCGCGACGCCTTCTCGCTCCACCTGGGCACCGACGTGTGGATTCCGGTGGGCCTGCCCGCCGCGCACCAGGGTGACACCGGGTTTCGGCTGCGGCCGCGGCTGGTGATGGCGGGCGCGTTCGGCGTGGGGCGCTGGGCCTTCGAGGGCGGCTTCCTCTTTCGCCAGTACGCCTCGCTGGGCCCTCCGGCGCTCGGCCTGACGGCGGCGTCCGAGGCGCAGGGCGGGCTCTCGGTGGGCGTGTCGCTCTTCGACGACCGGCTGGTGCTCGGGCCCGAGGCGAAGTTCTCGGCGCAGGTGGTGGGCGAGAACGCCCTGGCGCTCAACGGCATGCGCCTCGAGGTGCTGGGCGGCGCGCAGGTGCTCATCGCCGACACCGTGCTGGTGGGCGTCGCCGCCGGCACCGGCTTCCTGGGCGCGGCGGGCACGCCCGACCTCCGCGGCCTCGCGCGCATCTCGTGGGCGCCTCGGCGGGGCGCGTCGGCCCGGCCGGAGCTGCCGCCGCCGCCGCCCGACGTCTCCGCCTGCCCCGAGGGCACCTCGCGCACGCTCGAGGGCTGCGTGTCGAACGAGCTGCTGGCGCTCCCCCTGATGGTCGGCACCCCCGGCGACACCGACGGCGACGGCATCCCCGACTCCATCGACCGCTGTCCCTTCGAGGCCGAGACGAAGAACGGCATTCGCGACCTCGACGGCTGCCCCGAGTTCGAGCTCGAGCCGGGCGCGCCGCTCTCGGTGGTGTTGGCGCCGAAGGCCAACCGCGCCGCCGACGCCGGGGCCGCGCGCGCTGCGACGGTGGTGGACGGCGGCGTGGCGAAGGCGGGGTCGAAGGGCGCCGACGGCGGTGTGCGCGGAGGGGTCGGCGCGGCGCGCGTTCCAGACGCCGGCGTGCGCGGTGCGGTTGGCGCGGCGAGCGTGCCCGACGCAGGGCCCGTCGCCTCGGCGCCGGCCTTTGCCCTCGCGGACTCCGACGGCGACGGCGTGCCCGACGAGGCCGACCGCTGCCCCGTCACCCGGGAGGACCTCGACGGCTTCGAAGACGAAGACGGCTGCCCCGAGCTCGACAACGACGGCGACGGCGTGCCCGACGCGACCGACGCCTGCCCCGACGAGGCGGAGTCGCACAACGGCTTCCAGGACGAAGACGGCTGCCCCGACCTCGCACCCGACGCCGACCGCGACGGCCTCACCGACGCCGTCGACCGGTGCCCCTACGAGCCCGAGACGATGAACGGCGTGCGTGACGACGACGGCTGCCCCGAGTGGCAGCCGCCGGCGCAGGCAGGGCTCGCGAGCCTCCTGGCGCCGCCCCCCGCGCCGCCGGCTCCTGCCTCGAGCGTGACGTCCGAGCCCGCGCCCGTCGCGCCGTCCGAGCCGCTCAGAGACAGCGACGGCGACGGCCTCACCGACGACCTCGACCGCTGCCCGCTCACCAGAGAGGACCTCGACGGCTTCGAAGATGAAGACGGCTGCCCCGAGCTCGACAACGACGACGACGGCGTGCCCGACGCGAAGGACAGGTGCCCCGACGAGGCCGAGACCTTCAACGGCTCACAAGACGACGATGGGTGCCCTGACGAGGTGTCTGACGTCGACCAGGACGGCGTGGCGTACGAGGACGACCGCTGCCCGCTCGAGCCCGGCAACTCGGACGACGGCTGCCCGCACCTGCCGCTGCCTGCGCTCGCGCTCGCTGGCTTCTTCGACGCGCCCCCCGCGGCCGGGCCCGCCGCCGCCGACGCGCCTGTCACCCCGGCGCCCGCCGTCGAGGTGAGCGACGGCGACCACGACGGCGACGGCGTGAGCGACGCGGTCGACCGCTGCCCGCTCACCAAAGAGGACCTCGACGGCTTCGAAGACGAAGACGGGTGCCCGGAGCTCGACAACGACGACGACGGCATCCCCGACGCGAAGGACAAGTGCCCGTTCGAGGCCGAGACCATCAACGGCAAGAACGACACCGACGGCTGCCCCGACGTCGGTGAGGGCGCCGTCACCATCGAGAAGAGCCAGGTCGTCATCAAGGGCGTCATCGGCTTCAAGAGCGCCTCGGCGGTGCTGCAGCCCACCGCGCTGCCGCTGCTGAAGCAGGTGGCGAGCAAGCTGCTGGCGGCGCCCACCGTCTCGCTCGAGATTCAGGGCCACACCGACGACGTGGGCAGCGCCGCGAAGAACATCGCGCTCTCGAAGCGCCGGGCCGAGGCCATTCGCGCCGTGCTGGTGAAGAACGGCGTCTCACCGAAGCGGCTCGTCGCCACGGGCTACGGGCCCACCCGGCCGCGCGCCACCAACAAGACGGCCGCGGGGCGGGAGCAGAACCGCAGGGTCGAGTTCCTGATTCTTGGAGAAGCGAAATGAACCACGTCGCACTGGTCTTTCTCGTCACCGCGCTCGCCGCGTCCACCTCGGGCGCGGCCGACCGCTGCGGCGGAGTGAAGCTCGAGGCCGGCTACATTCGCCTGGGCAAGCCGGTGACCGAGGCGTGGGTGAAGACGCCCGAAGGGCAGGGGTGCCTCGCCGACCTCGCCAAAGAGGTGGAGCGCTA
This sequence comes from Myxococcus sp., assembly GCA_014879945.1. Classification (GTDB taxonomy): domain Bacteria; phylum Myxococcota; class Myxococcia; order Myxococcales; family Myxococcaceae; genus Xiheimicrobium. Next base: position 6,585 of record JACSRE010000226.1, on the reverse strand, counting down.
CCGGCTGGTGCGCGCCGTCACGGTCGCGGCCATCGTGCCCGACGCCGAGCGCGTCAACGGCAAGGGGCTGGCGAGCGCGAAGGCCATCGCGGCGGCGCTCGTCGAGGCGGGGCTGCCGAAGAGCCGCGTCTTCGGCCTCGCGCCGGCGCCACAGCGCACCGACCAGCTGGGCATCTCGCTGCGGTACGTGGAGCGGGCGCCCGACGAGGTGGTCGCGCGCGTCGCGGCCACCTCAGGGCCTGCCTTCCTCGGCGCCGACGAGCGCTCCTTCAAGCCGGCCGAGCCGGGCATGCCGGTGCTGGTGAACGAGCTGGTGAAGACCGGCCCCAACGCCAAGGTGACGATTCACCTCAAGGACGGCAGCGGCATCGAGGTGAAGCCCGAGTCCATCATCAAGATGGCGGTGCTGAGCCTGGCGGCTGGCGGAGACCGGCAGGTGAAGATTGACGTCATCACCGGCGGCATCGTGGCCGACGTGCGCAAGGCGACCCAGGGCTCGCGCTTCGAGGCCTCGACGCGCGTCGCGGTGGCCTCGGTGCGCGGCACCCAGTTCCGCTTCGAGAACGAAGAGGGCGGCGGCGCGCGCCTCGAGACGCTCGAGGGCGTGGTGGCCATCGCGCCCGCCAACGATCCGAACGCGAAGCCGGTCGAGGTGCCGGCCGGCAAGGGCACCACGATGTCGGTTGACGGCAAGACGGCCGAGCCGACCGCGCTGCCCCAGCCGCCGCAGGTGGTGGGCCCGCTCAAGGGCGCGCTCGGCGCCGACGCGCGCCTGGAGTGGCAGCCCGTGCCCGAGGCGTCGAGCTACCTCGTCGAGGTGGCGCGCGACGCCGACTTCGTCGTCGACCTCACCGACACCACCGTGCAGACCACCACCGTCTCGTGGCCGACGCCGCTGGCGAAGGGCAAGTGGTTCTGGCGCGTCACCGGCATCGACGCGAAGGGCTTCTCGGGCGCGTCGTCGAAGGTCTACGCCTTCACGGTGGGGAAGTAGACGATGGGTCGTCGCGTCGACCTCGCCGGGCTGGTGGTGCTCGTCGGCGCGGCCGCCCTCTGGGCGTTCCGTGACGAGGCGGCCTGGGCGGCGACGACGCGGCTGCCGGCGCTGGGGTTTCCGCTGCTGTCGTTGTTGGTGAGCGCCCTCGCGGCGCTGGTGGCGGCGGTCGCGCTCTACCGCCTGCGCGCCCTGGTGGCCGACGGCTTCGCGGCGGCGCTGGCGCGGCTCGACGCGGTGGAAGACTGGCTCGAGACGTTGCCGCCGCGTGGCGGGCGCGCGGTGCGGGCGGTGGGCGTGGGCGTGGTGGTGGCGGGCCTGCTGCTGCCGGTGTTCCGCTGGGGCCGCGTGGACGACTACCTCGAGACGCGCGCGCTCGACGCCTTCTTCCGGCTGCGGTTCCCCGAGCGGTCCCAGGCCGAGCTGGCCACCGGCCGCGCGCTCCCTTCGGCGGTGCGCCAGGACGACGTGGTGGTGCTGGCCATCGACGACGAGACCATCACCCGGCTGGGGTGGCCGATGCCGCGCTTCAACTACGCGCGCCTCATCGACGTGGTGTCGGCGGCCAACCCGGCGAGCCTCACCTTCGACGTCTCGCTCGTGGACCCGTCGCGTGAGCACCCCGAGTGGGACACCGCCGTCGGAGAGGCCGCGCGGCGCTCCGGCAACACCACCTTTACCTTCACCATCGCGAGGCTCACCGGAGAGTCGCGGCCGGTGATGTCGCCGGCCGCCCTGCGCGCGCTCGATGAGAACTCCATTCCCTGGCACGACTCGGCGGCCTCGCTGCCCGAGTACACCAGCCTGGTGGGCGGCGACGCGGCCCCCAACCCCGTCGTGGACCCGGTCGCGAAGTCGGCGCGCGCCATCGCGATGGCCAACGTGCTGCTCGACGGCGGCGACGACGTGCTGCGGCACTCGCTGCTGGTCGCGCGCCTGAAGGACCGGCTGCTCCCCTCGCTCTCGCTGCGGCTGGCGGCGCAGCACCTGGGCGTGCCGCTCTCGGCGATTCGCGTCTTCCCGGGCTCGCACGTGGACCTCGGCGGCAAGCGCCGGGTGCCCATCGACGGGCTCGGGCGCACGCTGGTGCGTTACCAGGGCCGCCACGACACGCGCGGCGACGGGCCCGTGCAGTACCTGCCGCTGTGGGCGATGGTGCGCGCCGACTCGACGGTGACGCTCACCGGCAACCCGCTCGGCGAGGACCAGCGCTTCAAGCTCGACGAGGCGACGAAGGTGACGCGCGACGGCGTGGTGGTGCCGCTGTCGGCCATCGACCCGGCGCTGCTGGCGGCCGGCGCGGCGCTGCGTGGCACGGCGCGCTACTCGCCCGACCCGGGCCGGCTGCTCGAGCTCGAGCTCGACACCACGCCCACCCCGCCCGCGGAGCCCGACTTCGAGATGCTCGACGAGCAGACGCTGCGCTTCTCGACCACCATCGCGACGGTGAAGAGCAACGGCGGCGACCCCTCGGCGCTGGCGGGCCGGCACGTCTTCGTCGGCTCCACCGCGCTCGCGGCGGCCGACATGCGCAACAGCCCGCTGGGCGAGCTCCCCGGCGTCGAGCACCACGCGACGATGCTGGCCAACCTGCTCCACGAAGACTTCTTCGAGCGGGCGCCGGCGTGGGCGAACGCCCTGCTGGTGCTGGCCGCCGCGCTGGTGGCGGCCGCCGTCGGCGTCTCGGCCTCGACGGGCCTGGGCCTCTTGCTCAACGCGCTGCTGGTGTTGGCGCTGCTGACCGCCTCGTTCCTGTTGTCGTCGTCGGGCCTGCAGGTCTCGGGCGTGAGCCCCGCCATCGCCGTCACCGGCAGCTCGGTGCTGTGCCTCATCATGGGCGGCCGCGCGGCGCGCCGGGCCCACGCGAAGTCCGAGAGCGAGCGCGAGTTCGTTCGGCAGACGTTCGGGCGCTACCTCACCGAGCAGGTGGTGCAGCAGCTGCTCGACTCGCCCGACGGCCTGCGGCTCGGCGGCCAGCGCGGCTTCGTCACCATCATGATGACCGACCTGCGCGGCTTCACCAGTATGTGCGGCTCGATGGAGCCCGAAGACGTGGTGAAGCTGCTCAACCACTACCTCGAGTCGATGACGCGCATCATCACCCGCTACGGCGGCACCATCGACGAGTTCATCGGCGACGCCATCCTCGTCGTCTTCGGCGCGCCGCTGCCGCTCGAGAACACCGAGCAGCGCGCCGTCGCCTGCGCCATCGAGATGCTCAACGCGATGCCTGAGATCAACCGGTGGAACGCGTCGCAGGCCCTGCCCGAGGTCGAGATGGGCATCGGCGTGCACAGCGGCGAGGTGGTGCTGGGCAACATCGGCTCCGAGCTGCGCGCCAAGTACGGCATCGTCGGCGCCACCATCAACCTCACCTCGCGCGTCGAGTCCTTCACCGTCGGCGGCCAGGTGCTCATCTCGGAGCAGACCCGCGAGCGCTGCGGCGACGCGCTCACCCTCGGCACCTCGCAGGTCGTCTCGCCCAAGGGCGTGAAGGGCACCATGACGATTCACGAGGTGCTGGCGGTGGGCGCGCCGCTCAACGTGAAGCTGCAGACGGCGACCGAGCAGCTGGTGACGCCGGCGAGGCCGCTCGAGCTCCGCTACGCCACCATCAAGGCCAAGCAGGTCGGCGAGCTGGTGGCGGTGGCCCACGTCGAGGCGCTGTCGGAGCTGGGGCTCGAGCTCCGCGTCGAGCAGGACCTGCCGGTCTTGAGCGACCTGCAGCTGCGGCTGGTCGAGGGCCGCGGCCTGCGCACCGGAGACCTCTACGGCAAGGTGCTCAAGGTGAACGTGCGCCCCAACGTCGTCTACCTGCGCCTGACCTCGGTGGCGCCCGAGCTCAAGCCGGTGCTCGAGGCCGCGCGGCAGGGCGCGGCGCCGCCTCCTCCCGTCGTGGCCGAGTCTGTCCTGGTGTCGTCATGAGAATCGCCTCGCTGGTGTCGTTGCTCCTCCTGGCCGGCTGTCAGTTGGTGACCCAACGGCCGGCCGACTGCGCCGACGGCCGCCTCAACGGGCGCGAGACCGACCTCGACTGTGGCGGCGGGCGCTGCCCCGGGTGTGGCCCCGGCCAGCTGTGCCTGGCCGACGCCGACTGCGCCAGCGGCGCGTGCGTGTTGAACCGCTGCGCTGCGCCCTCGTGCGGCGATGGCCTCCAGAACGGCGCCGAGACGGGCCTCGACTGCGGCGGCCCGTGCGCGCCGTGTGTGGACGGCTCGGGCTGCACCAGCGGCGCGCCGTGTGACGGCGGCGCCTGCGTCGACGGCGGGTGCGTCGGGCCCTCGTGCACCAACGCGCTGCGCGACGGGCTCGAGACGGACGTCGACTGCGGGGGCGGCGCCTGCGCCCGCTGCGCGCCGGGCCAGGGCTGCGGGCGAAGCGCCGACTGCCTGACTGGAGAGTGCGTCGACGGGCGCTGCGGGAGCCGCTGCGCGGCGCCGCTGTTGACCTGCGGCAGCGCGTGCGTGGACCCCCGCACCGACCGGATGAACTGTGGGGCGTGCGGCACCACCTGCGCGGGCGACCGCGCCTGCATCGCCGGCCAGTGCGCCCTCGTCTGCCTCGGCGGCACCCTGGCGTGCGGAGGCGTGTGCGTCGACGTCGACAGCAGCACCGCCCACTGCGGCGGCTGCAACCAACCCTGCGGCGCCGGTGAGGCGTGCATCGCCGGCGGCTGCGCGTCGCCGTGCCCCTTCGGCCAGCTGCCCTGCGGCGCCTCGTGCGTGTCACCCTCGCGCGACCCTCAGCACTGCGGCGGGTGCAACCTGCCCTGCGCGCCCGGCGCTGCGTGCGTGGGCGGCATGTGCGTCACCGGCTGTCAGGCGCCGTTGCTGTCGTGCAACGCCGGCGCGCTCTGCGTCGACCCGCGCTTCGACCCCGACCACTGCGGCCAGTGCGGCCAGCCGTGCCCGCCGCCGCCCCACGCCGCGCCCGCCTGCGCCAGCGCCACCTGCATCATCGGCGCGTGCCAGCCCGGCTTCGACGACTGCAACGGCGCCATCGCCGATGGGTGCGAGGCCGAGCTGCTCGTCTCGTCGAGTCACTGCGGCGGCTGCGGCAACGCCTGCGGCATGAGCGAGGCGTGCGTGATGGGCCGGTGCTGCGGCCCACTCCCGCCGGGCTCGTACCAGCTCTCGTGCTCGGGCTGCGAGGCCTGCGACGGGGTGCTGCAGTGCCTGTGCGACGACACCATGATGATTCCGCGGCCGGCGATGATTCCACTCGGGCCCTGTCCCGGCGGCTTCCAGAACTGCAACGGGGTGCTCCAATGCGGCAACTGCTGAGCCTCGCGCTGCTCTGCCTGGTGGGCTGCGCTGCGCGGCCGGCGTCGACGTGTGACGACGGCCGCAAGGGCGGGCAGGAGAGCGACGTCGACTGCGGCGGGCCCGACTGCGCGCCGTGTCCGATGGCGGCGGCGTGCGAGACCGATGGTGACTGCGGCTCGGGGCGCTGCGCCCGCAGGCGGTGCGTGCCTCCGGCGTGCACTGACGGGGTTCGAAACGGCGACGAGCGTGACGTCGACTGCGGCGGCGCTTGCGGCGGGTGTGCCGAGGGCGCGGCCTGCGTCACCGAGGTGGACTGCGTGAGCCGGGGGTGTTCGAGCGGGCGCTGCGTGGCGCCCACCTGCGCCGACGGCCGGAGGAACGGCGCCGAGACGGGCGTGGACTGCGGCGGCGCGACGTGCGCGGCGTGTCCTGCCGGCGGCGGGTGCGCGCGCAACGCAGACTGCGCGGCCGGCGTCTGCGTCGACGGCGTGTGCAGCGCCCGGTGCGTCGCGCCGCTGATTGAGTGTCAGGGCGCCTGCCTCGACCCACGCCACGACCGCGCGAACTGCGGGGCGTGCGGCCTGGCGTGCCCTCCCGACCTGGCGTGCCTCGCGGGCACCTGCGGGCTCTCGTGCCCTCAAGCGACGACCCGGTGTGGCCCCTACTGTGTCGACACCAGCGCCGACGTCTTCAACTGCGGCGCCTGCGGCATGGCGTGCGCGCCGGGGACGCGCTGCGTGGCTGGCGGCTGTGTCCCCTCCTGCGGCGCTGGGCAGGCGTTCTGTCAGGGCGAGTGCGTCACCCTGGCGACGGACAGCGAGCACTGCGGAACGTGCGGCGTGGCCTGCGCGCCCGGCTCGGTCTGCCGCATGGGCCAGTGCCAGAGCGCCTGCCTGATGCCGCTGGTGGCGTGCAGCGGCGCGTGCGCCGACCTGCGCTACGACCCCGACAACTGCAACGCCTGTGGGCTGGCGTGCCCGATGGTCGCCAACGCCACGCGGCTGTGCGTCATGGGCATGTGCACGCGCTCCAACTGCGACCCGGGCTTCGGTGACTGCAACTTCATCATGAGCGACGGCTGCGAGGCCGCGCTCCTCACCAACCCGATGAACTGCGGCGGCTGCGGGCGGTCGTGCTCCATGCCGCAGACGTGCGTGAACGGCGTGTGCCAGTAGCACCCCAGGAGAAGAGACCGATGAGCGACCAGGTGCGGGCGTTGAAGGACAAGGCCACCGAGCTGACGGCGAAGGGCAAGCTGCCCGCGGCCATCGAGGCCTGGCAGAAGGTGGTGGCCGCGGGCAGCTTGCCCTTCGCCGTCAGCTCGGT
>JACSRE010000325.1 GCA_014879945.1 Myxococcus sp. | reverse complement strand
CGAGCTCGATCTCCTTGGCGACGGTGACGCCGTCCTTGGTGATCGTCGGAGAGCCGAACGACTTCTCGAGCACCACGTTGCGGCCCTTGGGCCCAAGGGTGACGGCGACCGCGTCAGACAGAATGCGAACACCGCGCAGGATCTGCTCGCGCGCGCCCTGGTGAAAGTGGATCTCTTTGGCAGCCATGGTTCAACCTCCTGAAATTACGTTGTATTCGGGTTGCGTCCCGCACGCAGTTAGCACTCGCGCGCAGCGAGCGCCAACCTAAGGAGCCGCCGCCCAAAGTCAACGGGGAAAGCCCGTCAGTGGGTCGCGAAGCCGACGAGATCGAGCAGCTTCGACAGCTCGATGGGCTTCGAGAGGGTCAGCGCGACCCCCTTGCGCATGCCCTGGTCGGTCAGCGCGTCGTTGCCGTACGCGGTGATGAGGATCACCGGCAGCTGGGTGTACTGAGGCAGCGCGTGGACCTGCTGGGTGAAGGTGATGCCGTCGACGTGCGGCATCATCAGATCGGTGATCATCAGGTCGACCGTCTCGCTCGACAGCAGCTCGAGGCCGCGCACGGGGTTGGTGGCGGTGATGATCCGGTAGCCGTGGCGGCGCAGGAAGGTGGCGATCATCTGCACCGTCGACTCGTCATCGTCGACGACGAGGATGGAGCGCTGTTGGTTGGGCGGCGCTTCAGGCTCCGACATGACGGCGGCTTCTACCACCGGCGGTTGACTTTCGATAGCGGCGCCCTGACAAAGCGCTGGTGCCCAACGCCCGCTTCGCCCAGCTCTTCGAACGCGCGGAAGACGCGCTCGAGGCCGGCAACCCCGACGACGCGCTGCGCCTGGCCGAAGAGATGCTCCGCGAGGAGCCCGACGACGTCGACGCCCTCGATCTGAAGGCGGTGGCGCACCGCAGCGGCGGCGATCTGCAAGAGGCCGTCGACACCTACGAGCGCCTGCGCGCGCTCGAGCCGCAGAACCCCGCCTGGGTGCTGGCCGAGGCCGACCTGCTGATCCGCGAGGCGGAGGACGACCGGGAGCTCATCGAGCAGGGCCTCGAGCTCCTCGAGACCGGTGAGGCCCTGAGCGCGGGCGACGACGAGCTGCGCCTCGAGACGGAGCTGCTGCGGGCGACGGCGCTCAACCAGCTCGGCGACTTCACCGACGCCCTCAAGAGCCTCGCGGTGGCGCTCGCGCTCGACCCGCACCACCCCGAGGCCCAGCTCGAGCAGGGCCAGGCGCTCTTCGAGCTCGGGCGCTTCGACGAGGCCCGGCGGGTCTACCAGGCCCTCGCCGCCGAGTACCCCGACGAGCCCTGGGCGCACCACTACCTGGGCCTGCTGGCCGAGCGACGGGGCGAGGACCCCCGGCGTCACTTCGAGAAGGCCACCGCCCTCGCCCCCGAGGAGTTTCCGCCCGCGGTGCGGCTCGACCCCGAGGCCTTCGACCGCGCCGTCGAAGAGGCCATCGCCGCGCTCCCGGCGCACGCCCGGCCCCACCTCGACAACTGCGTCATCGACGTGCAGCCCATTCCTTCGGACGAGGATCTGAAAGAGGGTGGGCTCTCACCGCTGATCCTCGGGGTCTGCCGGGGCCTGGCCATCGACGAGCGCAGCCCGGTCGAGGCGGCCGATCACCAGACCGCGCGCATCACGCTCTATCAACACAACCTCGAGCGCTTCGCCCGCAGCCGCGACGAGCTCCTCGAAGAGATCCGCATCACGGTGCTCCACGAGGTCGGCCACCTGCTCGGCCTCGACGAAGACGAGCTGTACGAGCGCGGGCTCGACTGACCTGTCACTGTGCTAAGGCGGACCGCGGCGGAGCTCCCGGTCTGGTGAACGGTGCGGTCTTCAAAACCGTTGAGCTGGCGCGCGAGCGTCGGCTGGTGGGTTCGATTCCCATGCTCCGCCGAATTTCCCCAAGAAAATCATCAAGTTTGATTGTTTTCCATCGACGGATTGGGTGAAACCGACTAGATAGCCGCCCTGTGAAAGAGCGGTTTCAGGCGATCGAAGACAAGACCCGGCAGCTCAGAGACCTCCTTGGCCAGCGGCGGCCGGAGGTGCAGGACTTTCTCGACCGCTTCGAGATGTCGTGGGTGCGACACGACAGCGCGCTCGAGGGCACCGTGTACGAGGTGCACGAGCTCTCTGCGGCGCTGCACCCCGGCGCGGTGGCGGCCGAGGCCAGCCTGCTGCCGATCGTCTGGGAGATCCGCAACCACAAGGCGGCCCTCGACTTCATTCGTGACGAGGCGAAGACGTCGAAGAAGAACGCCGCCCTCACCATGACGTTCGTGAAGCGCATTCACGATCTCGTCACCGGCAACACGCCCGACGCGCAGCAGGCGCGCGCCCTGGCCGAGCGGCGTGAGCGTACCGAGAAGGAGCTGGCCAAGGAGCGCGAGAAGCAGGGCTTTCGAAAGGACATGCCCCTGCACCGCACCTACGTGCACGAGATCTCGCAGCCTTCGAAGATCCAGCCGGCGCTCGAGAAGCTCATCGACTGGACGGCGAGCGCCGACTTCCGCGAGCTGCACCCGATCATGCAGGCCTCGCGCGTGCAGCACGGCTTCATTCAGGTGTTCCCGTTCACCGAGGGCAGCGGCAAGGTGGGCCGGTTCCTCTCCAACTTCATCCTCCTGCGCAACGGGCTGCTGCCGGTGATCATCCCGTCGACCGATCGCAAGGAGTACTTCGACACCTTCCGCGGCTCGCCGCTGGTCTTCTCCAAGGCCCTGATGGACTGGATGGAGAACTCCCTCGACAACGGGCTCAAGTACTTCCGCGACCTCGGTCGGGCGTACCGGTAACCGGAGACACGGGGCTTGGGCACCGCCGCCGCCACCGCAGCCAAGACGGTCACCAGCCTCTCGCCCAAAGAGAAGGTCGAGCGCCTTCGCAAGCTGTTCAAGAACCGCAAGCGCGGCCTGGTGCTGACCCACGACAACCCCGACCCCGACTCGATGGCGTCGGCGGTGGCGCTCGCGGCGGTGCTCCACTCGCGCCTGGGCATTCCCACCGACGTGGCCTACGGCGGCATCATCGGCCGCGCCGAGAACGCGGCGTTCGTGCGGGTGCTGAAGCTGCCGCTGGTGCCCATCAGCCAGATCGTCACCAGCCGCTACGATCTGTTCGCCCTCGTCGACACCCAGCAGTCGGTGAAGAACCACTCGCTGCCCGAGCACATCAACGCCGACATCGTCATCGATCACCACCCGACGCGCGACGACGGGGTGGTGAACCCGTTCGCCGATCTCGGCTCGGGCTCCTACGGCGCCACCTCGACGGTGCTGACCGAGTACCTCCGGGCGGCGCACATCGAGCCCGACCCCGAGCTGGCCACCGCGCTCTACTACGGCATCAAGGCCGACACGCGCGACCTCGAGCGGCAGACGCGCGACCCCGACGTCGACTGCTACCTCTGGTTGTTCCCCCGCATCGATCGCAACCTGCTGGCCGAGATCGAGCACCCTCGCCTGCCGCTGCGCTACTTCCGCCTCTTCCACGCGGCCATCGAGAAGGCGCGCCTCTTCACCGGCGCGGTGATCACGGATCTGGGCGAGGTCTACTCACCCGACATGGTGGCCGAGGTCGCCGAGCGCCTCTCGTTCCTCGAAGAGGCCAAGTGGTCGCTGGCCTCGGGGAGCTACCGCGGCCAGCTGTACCTGTCGCTGCGCTGCTCCGATCGCCGCATGAACGCCGGGCGCCTCATTCGAGAGGTCTGTGAGGGGCTGGGCGGCTCGGCGGGCGGCCACGGGAGCATGGCCGGCGCGCGCCTGCCGCTGACCGGCAAGCGGGCCAACCGGGTCGCGTTCAAGCGCGAGGTGGTGCGCCGCTTCAAGGCCGCCTTCGGCGTCGAGGGGGAGCGCGGAGTCTCGCCCCTCTCGGACGACGCGTGAGCTACCTCGACTTCAACGCCGGAGCCCCGCTGCTGCCCTTGGTCGCTGCCCACCTGGGCCGCGCGTTCAGCGAGACCGCGGGGAACCCCTCGTCGGTCCACCGCGTCGGGCGCGCCGCCCGAAAGCGCCTCGACGCCGCCCGAGAGGCCATCGCGAGCGCCTTTGGGGCTTCGAGCCCGAGAGAGATCGTCTTCACCGGCTCGGGCAGCGAGGCGGCGGCCCTGGCGATCATCGGCGCGTTCGTCGCGCGCCGGCGGCCCGAACGAACGGCCCTGGTCACCTCGACCATCGAGCACCCGTGCGTGATCGGCGCCGCCCGGCGGGTCGAGCAGCTCGGCGGTCGCGTGGTGTGGATCGCGCCTGACGCGCGCGGCGTGGTGCCCGCCCAGGCGATGATCGACGCCCTCACCGATGAGGTGGCCCTCTGCTCCTTGATGTGGGTAAACAACGAGACGGGCGTGGTGCAGCCCGTCGAGGCCGTCTCGCGCGCCTGCGTCGAGCGAGGGGTCGTCTTTCACACCGACGCGGTGCAGGCGGTTGGCAAGGTGCCCGCGACGCTGCGTGAGGCCCCCGCCGACCTGCTCTCGTTCTCGGCCCACAAGCTGGGCGGGCCGGCGGGCGTGGGCGTGCTGATCTCGCGACGACAGGTCGACGTCGCGGCGCTGGTGCCGGGCCACCAGGAGAACGGACGGCGTGGGGGGACCCAGAGCGTCGCGATGGCCGAGGGGGCGGTGCTCGCGCTCCAGGCAGCCCTCGAGGCGCGCGACGTCGAGACGGCGCGGCTCGCCGGCCTGCGGGACGAGCTGGAGCGGCGGCTGCTCGCGGCCCTCCCCGGCACGCGCGTCACCGGAGGCGCGGCGCCGCGCGTCGCGAACACCAGCAGCCTCTGCTTTCCGGGCGCCGACGGCGAGGGGCTGCTGGTCGCGCTCGACCTCGAGGGCATCTGTGTCTCGACCGGCGCGGCCTGCGCCTCGGGCTCGCTGACGCCATCGCACGTGCTGACCTCGATGGGGCTCTCGCCGGCCGACGCCCAGGCCTCGCTCCGGCTCTCGCTCGGGAGCACCACGACCCGCGACGACATCGACGCCGTGATCGGCGCGCTGAGCCGGCTGGTCCCGCAGAGCCGCTTCACTTCGTAGCCGAGCGGGCGCCAACGAGCGCCACGCCCGGTGCCCGCCTGCGAGCGAAACCACTTGCCCGCGCTGGCCGGGCTCGACGCACCGCAGGCGAACCGCGGCGTGGCGGCCGGCGCGGGGGAGGGGCCGCAGCAGCGGCGCGCCCGCCAGCCGGTCGGCGTCCCTGAAGCCGTCGGAGGTGCCGCCGAGGTCGTTGGCGCCAATGGCCACGTCGTCGAGCGCGCGGCCCCGATCAGTCCGTCGTCCCGAAGAGGCCCCGCACGACGGCCGAGATCGCCAGCGGGGTGCCCACGCGCTCGTCGTAGAGCGGCTGCAGGGCCTCGGCGAAGTGGCCGGCCGACTGGTACCGGTGCTGGGGGTCGGCGTCGAACGCGCGCGAGATCAGCCCCTCAATCACCGCGGGCACGTCGGGGCGAAGCTGCTGCACCGGCACGTACCGCGAGCGGCGAATGGCGTCGAACACCTCGTCGGGCGTCTTGCCCAGGAACGGCCGCTGCAAGGTGATCAGCTCGTAGAGCGTCACCCCCACGGCCCAGAGATCGACCTGCGGCGTGAGCGCGCCCTCGAGCGCCTCGGGCGAGAGGTAGTACGGCTTGCCCATCACCTGATCGGCCCCGCCCTCGAGGAGCGAGCGGGCGACGCCGAAGTCGCCGAGCTTCAGCTCGCCGGTTCTCGAGACGAAGAAGTTCGAGGGCGACACGTCGCAGTGCACCACGCCGAGCTCCTGCCCGCTCGGCCCCGTCGCGTGGTGCGCGTACTCCAGCGCGTCGAGCAGGGCCTTGGCCAGGTACACCGCGAAGTCCACCGGCCACAGCACCTTGCGCTGCCGGCACCGCTTGATGATCTGCCCGACGTCGCGCCCGTCGATGAAGTCCATCACCATGTAGATCGACTGGCCCTCACGGCCGACGTCGTGCACCTCGACGATGTTCGGGTGGTGCAGGTGCTTCGACAGCTCCGCCTCGGCGCTGAAGAGCCGCACGGCCTCGGGGTCGGCCTGCAGCGACGGCAGCAGGCGCTTGAGCGCGAAGACCTTGTCCACGAAGGGCGCCTCGAGGCCGCGCACGTGGAACACCTCGGCCATGCCGCCCTTCCCCAACGGCCTGAGCACCTCCCACGGGCCGACGCGCGCGGGAAGCGTCACCTCGGGCCCTTCTTCGCGCCAGGCAGCTTCTGGAACTCGGGCAGCCCGCGCAGGGGGTCGAGGTCGCCGTCCATGGCGAGGCCCTCGCGGAACTGGTTCGGGGAGCCCAGCTGGAGGGCCTGCTTGAGGTGCTCGATGGCGCGCGCCTGAAGCCCGGGGTCGCGGTTGGCCACGCCCGCCTCGGAGCACGCCAGGTTGTAGAGGATGTTGGCCTTGAGCTCGGCAGGCGCCCCGCGCTTGTTCGCGAGCTCGAGCGCGGCCTCGAACACCTGCCGCCCTTCGGCGTACGCCTTCGACATGTTGTGCGCGCTGCCCAGCAGGTTGAGCACCGAGGGGTCGTTCGCGCCCGGCGGGAGCTGCGCGGCGCGACGCAAGAACGCGATCGCCGCGTCCCACTTGCCGGCGCGCATGGCGTCTTCGCCGTTCTTCTTCAGCCACCCGTAGTCGATCTGAATCGTCACCACCCGGCGGTCATCGAGCCCGGGCGCCGAGCAGCCGCTGGGAATGGTGAGGTAGGTGGTGATGGCGGTGTCAGAGACGACGCCGAAGAACGGGAGCACGCCGGTGGTGCCACAGCCCGAGCCCTCGAGGCAGGTGGTCAGCTTGCCGACGAACGCCGAGCCCTCGAGCGTGCCCTCGAGGAGCTGATCGCTGGTCGAGAAGTCGCAGCGGCTGCCAGAGGCGTAGGTGCCCTTCACCTCGTTCTTCACCACGCGCAGCGACAGCACGCCGAGATCGCCGACCTGGTACGGGCCGGAGAGGAGCGACGGCGGCGGCGGACCGCCCGCGGAGGACGGGAGCGCAGCAAGGCACACCACCAGAATCGAGACGGAACCCGCGCGCGCCATCAGTCCGGCGAGGTTACCACCCTTGAAACCCAAGTCCGTCGCCTTATGCTGTGCCGGTCAGTGAGATTCACGGCTGTTCCCTGCGGGGTGCGTGATGTGCAGCAAACGCTCGAACCTATACCAATCAAACGGGGGTCGTTTCGGGCACCGGGTGCAGGCCTTCCCTCGGGGAGGAAGCCGAAGGGGCTCGAACTTGATCCCCACCTGAACCCCTTGGTTCAGTGGAAGTTGCACACACGGCTCATGCGGGGAGCTTTATTTCGGGGGCGGCGGGGCGGTCGATTCGCTCCGCCGCCTTCGTCTTTGTCTGGCGCCGTCAGCGCGTCGCGAAGACCCAAGTGTACGCGCCGTCGCCCGCCGTGCCGGGAAACCGCACCCCGCGGAGCGACTGGGCGATGCAGCGGTCGAGGAGCGCGTCGACGGCCGGCGGCCCGTCGGTGAGCCCCGACGAGACCCAGGCCGACACCAACACCCCGTCTCGATCGGTGCGGAGCCTGAAGGTCCGCCCCCCGCCGATGCCCGCGCGCCGCGCGAGCGTCTCATTCCAACAGGCGCCGATCTTCGGGCTCAGGGTGCGCAGGGTGTCTCGCACCGTCTGCGCGTCGAGCACGCCGTTCGCCGCAGCGTCCGGGCCAAAGTAGTGGCTGACGTCACCGGCGGCGGTGACGCCCCTGGGCGCGGGCACCAGGCGCATGCGCAGGTCCTTCGGCGCGGGCCAGGCGGTGCTGGCGAGCACCGCCTCGAGGCAGCGCTCCGCCTCGAGCGAGGCCAGCCCACGCACCGTCAGCACCGGCGAGTGCTCGACGGCGATCACGCCTTCCCGAACGGAGCCCTGCGCCAGACAGGCGGCGGCGAGCGGCGCGGGGTCGAGCAGCCCCCGCTCGGGACCGAAGCGGCCGGGCGAGAGCAGCTTCACCCACGCGAGCGCCGCCCAGAGCTCGACCGGCTGGTTTGGGGGTGCGAGCTCCACCTGGGCGGTCGGGCGCTGCGCGAGGGGGTAGCTGGTGGTGATTTCGCGAAGGCACCACCCCGTGCCGTTGCTGGCCCCGTTCTTCACCTCGAAGGTGACGTCGCCTCCGGGGAGCGGGAGGATCTTCACCCGTTCCTGAGCGCTCGCCGTCGCTGGCCAACAGAGCGGATACATCGCCTCCATCGGAACCGTCGGCGCGTCGACGGCCGGGGCGCGGAAACCCGCGCCACCCTGCCCGCTCGGCCCTTCGGTGGTCTTGCAGGACGCGACGATCAGGAGGACGGCCAGGACCCAGAGGCGAACCATGCAGCCATCCTGACATGGGGAAAGTTCGGAGCGCATCACCAGCGCCTTCGACGTTCGATGGCCGGCGAAGGCCGACGACTCAGAACAGCAACCGCATCGGCTGCTCGAGCAGGTCGCGCACGATCTGGAGGAACTGCGCCCCCACCGCGCCGTCGACGACGCGGTGATCGCCCGAGAAGGTCATCGACATCATCTGGCGAATCACCATCTGCCCGTCCCGCACGACGACCTTCGGCTCGACCTTGCCGACCGCGAGGATCGAGGCCTGCGGCGGGTTGATCACCGCGATGAACGAGTCGATGCCGAACATGCCGAGGTTCGAGATCGTGATGCTCCCGCCCGTGTACTCGTCGGGCTTGAGCGCCTTCTTCTTCGCGCGATCGGCGAGGTAGCGCACCTCGGCGGCGATCTCGACCAGGCCCTTCTGATCGGCGTCCTTCACGATCGGCGTGATCAGGCCGTCTTCGATCGCCACGGCCACGCCCACGTCGACGTTCTGCAGTTGTTGAATGACGTCGCCGGCGAAGACCTGGTTGATGCGCGGGAACCGGCGCACGGCCACCGCCACGGCCTTCACGATCACGTCGTTGACCGAGAGCTTGAGCTCCTGCGCCTTCGCCTCTTCGCGGAGCTTGAGGGCCTGATCCATCTCGATGTCGACGTTCAGGTAGAAGTGCGGAACGCCGGGCTTCACCTCGGTCAGCCGCTGCGCGATCACCTTGCGCATCTGGGTGACGGGCACGGTCGTCGGGGGCAGGCGCACGCCTGGCGCGCGGGCGAACCCGGCCGCGCTCGAAGGCTTCTGCTGCAGGGCCGCTTCGACGTCGCGCCGCACGATGCGGCCGTTGGGCCCAGAGCCCTGCACCCCCTGCAGATCGATGCCCTGCGCCTCGGCGACCTTCTTCGCCAGCGGTGACGCGCGCAGCCGACCGGCAGGGACACGGTG
>JACSRE010000224.1 GCA_014879945.1 Myxococcus sp. | reverse complement strand
AGGGCGTGGGTGCGGGCGTGCCTTCGGCAGGCGTCGGGGCCTCCTTCTCGGCCTCCTTCTCGGCCTTGTCGAGCATCGACGGGCCGCCGGTGCCGGTCGGCTTGGGCTTCTCGGCGGGGGGCTGGGCGGCCGGCTGACCGGACTTCTGCATCGCGAGAATGCCCTTCACCTTGTTGTCGATGAGGGTCTGCTCCTGCGGGGTCGTCGTCGGGAGCGCCTTGCACTTCTGGAAGTACTCAAGGGCGCGGTCCCAGCCGGTCTTGTCGGCGGCGTAGGCCCAGCCGGCGCCGCACAGCGCGTCGCTCTGCTCGGGCTTGAGCGAGAGCACCTTCTCGAAGACCTCACCGGCCTTGATGCCCTTCTTGGCGTCTTTGCCCTTCTGGCCATCGAGCGACCAGGCGTAGGCGAGGAAGTTCTCGTACCGGGTCGGGTCGACCTCGGTGGTGCGGCCCAGCGACTTCTCGGCGGTGACGTAGTCGCGGTAGCTGAGGGCCATCGCGCCGATGTTGAAGAGGCTGGGCGCGAAGTCCTTGTTCAGCGCGACGGCCTTCTGGAACTGCGCGAGCGCCAAGCGCTTCTCGTCGAGCTTCAGGTAGATGAGGCCGAGGTTGTTGTAGACGCCGGGATCCTTGTCATCGAGCTTCTTGGCGTTGGCCGAGATGAACTCGGCGAGCCGGTAGTTGCCCTGATCGAAGTAGATGAGCGCGAGGTTCTTGTACGCGTCGGGGTTGTCCTTGGTGCGCTGGAGCACCCGGCGGGCCGTCTCTTCGGCCTTGGCGTAGTTCTTCGCGAGGCGGTAGGCGACGGTGAGGTTGTTGTTCAGCTCGACGTCGAACTCGTTGTCCTTGAGCGCCTCTTCGTAGAGCGCGATCGCCTCGGCGAACTTGTCCTGCAGGCGGTAGACGCGGCCGAGGTTGAGCAGCGTCGGCTTGTGCTTGGGGTCGAGCTTGTGCGCGGCCTCGTAGCGGACCTGCGCGTCGGTGAGCCGGCCCTGGCGCTCGGCGATGACGGCCAGGTTGTACTGGGCCACGACGCTGGTGGGCACCTTCTCGGCGACCTTGGTGAAGAGCGTGTTGGCTTCGTCGAGGTTGTTGGCGTCGAAGGCGGCCACGCCCTTGTCGAAGTTCTCTTTCGGGCTGGCGACCTTCGGAGGAGGCGGCGGCGCGACGACGACGTCCTTCTTCTCTTCGGCCTGGGTGGTGACGCAAGCCGAGAGGCCCGCGGACGATGCGACGATGGTGAGGGCTGCGATGCGGAGCTTCATGATCGGTCCTTGGTCTCTCGTCGAAATCAGCGGCTACCGGCGCCAGCGCCCGTGGCGGCGGCGCTCGGCTGGGTGGGAGCAGGCGTCGGCGCGACCGCGGGCTTCGCGGGCTCGGCCTCGGTGGGCAGCGGCGCGTCGTTGGCGGGGGGCTGCTTCTCGAAGCCCGACGTCACGAAGAACTCGCTGCCGCGGTACGAGACGTCGCGCGTCTTGCCGTAGCTGCCGGGCTTGTACTTGTTGAGCTTGTCCTGCGCGAGCAGCGTCCAGTCCGTGTAGAGGGTCAGCTCGCTCGACTTCACCAGGGCCTTCTCGAGCGCCTCGACGGCCTTCTCTTCGAGGGGGAAGATGTACTGCTCCTCGAGCTGGCCGCGGAAGAGCGCGACCTGGTCTTCGTCGAAGCCCTTGGGGTCAGGCAGCTCGGTGAGGTTCACCGCGAGGTCGGAGTACAGCAAGCCGATGCGGGTGAGCGCGGCGATGCCGTAGTCCGGGTTGCCGATGGTCAGCACCTCGGTGAAGTTCTTCTCCATCTCGGTGAGCTTCTTCTGCTTCTCGGCGAGGTCCTTCTTGAAGGTCGCGAAGTTCTTCAGCTTGAGCGCCAGGTACGCGTTCCACGCGGGCTCGAGCTGGTAGAAGCGGGTGTGCGCGGCGGCGAGCATGGCGCGGTCGTTCTTGCGCTCCTCTTCCTTCAGCTTCGGGAACGACGCCGTGATGTCCTTGGCGAGCCGGTCCATGGTCGCGCTGTCCTTGAGCTTCTGCGCGATCAGGAACTGGCGGTACTTCACGTCGAGCTTCCGGGTGTCGGTGACGCGTGGATCCTTGGCGTAGGTCGTCAGGTAGGCGTCGTAGGTCCTGGTCGCCTCGGCGAGCTGGTTGGTCTTCTCGAGCACCAGGCCGATGTTGAAGGCGATGTCGGGGGCGTCCTTCTTGTCCTTGAAGCGCGCGACGTAGCGGCCGTAGGCGGCGAGCGCCTTGTCGAACTTGCCGATGCCCTCGTACCAGAAGCCGGCGTTGTACTGCGCGTCGGCGACCCAGTCGGCGGCGGCCTTGATCTGCGCCTCGCGCTCGGTCTTGAGCGCCGCGGCGTCGTCACCCTTGGTGGGAATGACGAAGGTGGTGATGGCGGCCGGCGCGTCCTTCGGGGCGGGCTTGCCCTTGTTCGCCTTGGCCTCCTTCTCCTTCGCCTCGCGCTCCTTCTTGATGAGCTCCTTGATGTTCTCGTAGCCGATGGCCTTGTCACCGGCCGCGAGGTCGTAGGTCGCGATGAAGTTCTCGTACATCGCGGCCGACTTCTCGAAGTTCGCCACCTTCTCGTAGAAGAAGGCCAGGCCGTTCTTCACGCGGAGGTCGAACATCGAGTTCGGGTACTCCTTCAAGATGCGCTCGCCGATCTCGATCGACTTGTCCTGCTCGTTGGCCTCGCGCGAGACCTCCATGGCGTACACGAGCGCGCGGTCGGCGTTCTTCGACCTGGGGAACTCCCTGGTGAACTCGAGGAAGAGGTCGCGCGCCTTCCTGGTGTCCTTCTCCTTCTTGTAGACGACCTCGTCGATGTACTTGTACTGCGAGCCCTCGACGACGGTGGCCACGCGCGCCACGAAGTCGGGCTTGGCCTTCTTCATCAGCTTCTCGTTGGCCTTGAAGATGCGCGAGAGCTTGTTCAGCTCGAGCCACTCTTCCTTCTCTTCGAGCACGCCCATGGAGAGGTCGGCGGCGTCGGCCGAGCGGGCCTCTTCGGGGTACTTGTTGATGATGTCACCGAAGCGGCGCGCGGCTTCGACGAAGTGGTTCTTGTCGTAATAGATGACGGCCGCCTGGTAGGCGATGTCGACCTCTTCGGCCGTCTTCGGGTACAGCTGGTTGTACTTGTCGCACGCGGCGATCAGGGCCTGCTCGAACTTGGTGATGGGCTTCTCTTCGAGCTCCTTGATGCTGCGCTTGGTGACCTTCTTCGACTTCTCGACCTTGTCCTTCTTCTTGTTCTCTTCGACGAGCTTGTCGTCCTTGAGGTCGGTCTTCTGCAGAATGCCGCGCTCGATCTTCACCAGCTTGTCGTACGAGAGCATCGCGTTGTAGGCGGCGGTCTGGCGGTACTTCTCCTGCGCGATCTCCTTGGCGTCGGGGCGACCGGGGATCTTGAAGGCGGTGACCTGGTCGTACTGCGCGGCCGCGGCCTCCCACTCCTCGAGGGCCCAGAGGATCTCGGCGTAGTAGAACTTCAGGTTGAAGGCGTGGTCCGAGACGAACTGCTCGTCTTCCGAGGACGCGAAGCCGTCGACGTACTGCTTGTAGATGTCGCGCGCGAGGCGGTACGTCACCACCTGCTTCGTCTTCTGCGCCTCGTTGTGGTACTCGGTGACGGTGGTGCGCATGGCCTCTTCGGCGACGTTGAAGCCGGCGCGCAGCACGTCCTTCTTCGACTTGTTGGCCTCCCACCAGCTCGAGCCCGGGCGGTAGAGCTCGGCGAGCTTCTTCACCTCGGCCTTCACGTTGTCGCGCTGGCGCAGGCCTTCGTACGAGCGGATCACCGACTGCTGGAACTCGGGCGCCGACTCGGCGTTGGGGTTGTCGTTGAGCAGGTACCGGAACGACTTGATCGCGTTGTCGTGGTGCCCGGCGTCGGCGAGCGCGTAGGCGAGCTTGCCGATGAGGCTGGTCTGCTTCTTCTTGCCCGCCTTGGCCTTGTAGTAGGCGATGGCGTCGTCGGCGCGGTTGAGCTGAACGAACATGCGCACCGAGTCCTGGAGCGCCTCGTTCTTCAGATCGGTGAAGACGCGATCCTTGCCGCTGTTCTCGGCGAGGGCCACCGTGTCCTGGAGCTTCTTGAGCGCCTTCTCGTGCTCGCCGGCGTTGAAGTCACACCAGGCCAGCTTGTAGAGCGAGTACGACTTGATGCGCGGGTTGGCGGTGGCGTACGCCTTCTCGAAGTAGCTGCGCGCCTTCTCGAGCACGTTGGCCACGTCGAAGTAGTGGTTGCCGAGCTGCACGTAGGTGTCGGGCACGAACTTCGAGCCCGGGTACGACTTGAGGAGCTCCTCGTAGCGCTTCACCGCGCCGTCGCGCTTGTTGGTCTCGTAGAGGTTGTAGGCGAGGTTGAAGAGCACCTCGTCCTTGCGCTCGTACGACGGGTACTCACGGAGGATCGTCTCGTACAGGCGCATCGTCTCGGAGCGGTAGAGCTCGGACTCGCGGTGATCTTCCTTGGGCTCGGCGACCTTCTCGCCGCGGTTCTTCTTCTCGTCCATCTCCTTCTGCTGCTCGAAGAACCTCAGCATCTCGCGCCGGTAGAGGTAGCGCGACTTGTCCCAGTAGAGCTCGGCGAGCTGGAAGAGGAGCTCGGACTTCTGCGGGTTGCCGTCTTCGATCTTGGGGATGATCTTCTTCGCGCTCTCGATCTGCTCGTCGCGCTTCTTGTCGGCGGTGGCCTCGCGCTCGACGTCTTCGGCCTTCATCGTCGACTGGGCGCGCGCGTCGAGCTTGGCGGGGCCCTTGCGCTCCTCGGGCTTCTTCGCGGCCTCGACCTTCTTCGGGTCGGGCTTGGGCTCGGTCTTGGCGGCGGCCGGCTTGGCGCCCTTCTTGGCCTGGGCAGGAGCGGTCGAGGGAATCAGCAGCAGCGCGGCAGCTGAGACGGTGAGCAGGCGGGCGTAAGACTTCATCGAAACTCCTTCAAATAGAAATCAGGCTCGGCGCCGACCAGGTCGGCAAAATCGCGCGGACCCTACACCACGCGTTTGATCGAATGAAAGGGAGCCAGCGGGCGCCGGCTCTGCGAAACGCGAACGTTTCTTGAGTGTTGCGTGCCTCCCCACGAACACGGGGAGGCGGCGCCGCGTTCCCCCTCAGCGGACGTCAGTTCTTGCCGACCGGGCAGCCCTTCTTGAGGGTGTACTGGTAGTAGCCGATCTCGTCGCGCCAGAACTCGCCCTGGAACTTCCAGTAGTTCCAGTTCTCGGCCGGCATCGAGGGCCGGTAGAGCGTCTGCTTGCGCAGCACCGAGCCCTGATCGCTGCCCGACTCCGCGAACTCCTTCTCGGCCTTGGCGACCTCGAAGCGAATGATCTCGGCCTGGTCGGCGAAGCCCTTGATGGTGCGGTAGGCCTCCTGAATGCGGTTCTTGGCGGTCTGCCCGGCGACCTGCTCGAGGGTGCCCCGGTTCTGATCGAGGTACGAGATGAGCTCGCCCGAGAGCTTCGCGCTCTTCCACGACTGAATGCCGTCGATGGTCACCTTCTCGGAGTCGATGGCCTTGAGCATCGAGAACAGGCCCAGCATGCGCTCGTTCGAGCGCACCCAGTTCATCACCGGCCGGGGCAGCTTGTCGGAGTCGCTGGTCTCGACGAGCTTGAAGTAGAACGTGTTGTCCTTGGCCTCGCCCTCGACGAGCTTCTTGAGCGCTTCGGCCTGCGGCAGGTAGATGTTCTCGTACTCCAGCAGCGCCGACTTCGACTCCTCGTAGAGGCAGGCGAAGTAGTAGATGGTCGAGGTCAGCACCCACGACTCGGGCTGGAAGGCGCCGGCGAACTGGGGCGCATAGAGCGCCTGGAGCGAGCCGAGGCCACCGCCGTAGTCATCGTTCTGGAAGCGGGCGAAGCCGTTCTCGAACAGCGACTGGTCCCAGTACTTCGAGAACCGGGGGATCTTCTCGTAGGCCTTCACGGCCTTGTCGAAGTTGCCCAGGCCGTACTGCACGCGGCCGAGGCCGAGCGTCGCGAGCTGCTGAATCTCGGCCAGGTCCATCATCTTGGCGCGCGGGTCGATCTTGATCACCTTCTCGAAGATCTCGACCGCCTCTTCCTGGTGCTTGCGCTTCTCGTCTTCGCTGCTGGCCGGGTAGCGCGGATCAGACAGGGCGATGCCCTGCAGGTAGAGCGCCTTGGCGTAGACCTGGCTGGTGTCGGGAACGGCTTCGAGGAACTGCTTCGACTCGTCGAGCTTGCCCTTACGGTGCGCGATGCGGCCGATGAGGTAGTTGATGCGCGAGAGCACCTCGAGCGGCAGCGTGGCCCAGGCCTCGGCGAACTTGTCGTAGAGGTTGTTGAGCTGCGAGGGGATCAGGTAGTCGTCGTTGAGCTGCTCCTGCAGCGTCACCAGCGCCTCGACCGCCTTGCCGTGAAACGGGTGCGCGGGGCCGGCCTTCAAGATCGGGCTGTAGAAGACGAACGCCGTGAACGGCAGGTTCTGCCGCTGAAAGCTCGAGGCCAGGTAGTACTCGGCCTTCAGCTTCAAGTCGTTGTCGGTGGTGGTGTTGTAGACGTCGTAGAAGAGCTTCGCCGAGTCCTCGAACGAGCTGCCGTTGTAGGCCGACAGCGCCTTGTTGTAGGTGGCCAGGTCCTGCGCCGAGGCGACGAGGCCGGTGAGCAGAGCAACGAGCGTGAGTGCGCGAGTCATGTTGATGGTCACCGATCAGAACAGGAACGAGATGCCGGCGTAGAGGCCGACGTTGTTGAGCGCGTCCGACGAGGGGTTGCGGACGAGGCCGAGCGCGAGCGGCACGTCGTTGGAGCGCTTGAGGCCCGTCTCGGGGTCGGTGCCATCGAAGGTGTCTACGCGGCACCCTGCCCCCGTCATGGCGCTGGTGACCAGGCGACCGCCGCGCAAGGCGTTGTCCATCGCGCGCAGATCATCGACGCCGCAGCCGTTCACCCGCTCGACGCGCGCGGTGTAGACGACGTCGCGCACCTCGAGGCGGAAGGCGAAGCGCGAGCCGAGCTGCAGGCGGAAGCCGGCGCCGAGGCCGGCCATGAACCGGTAGCCGGTGTCTCCGTAGGTGGCCGGCGAGATGGAGCCGTCGGTGCGGGCGCTCTCGGGCTTGAGCTGGTGGCGGGTGCCGCCGATGCCGGCGCCGCCGTTGAGCACGAACGAGAACTGGGCCAGCGTGCCCTCGAAGAAGGCGAACTTGCCGTAGAACGGCGTCACCTCGACGCCGCCCATCACGCCCCAGGTCCACAGCAGCGACGAGGCCGCCTGCGCCTCGACGCGGGCCTTCTCGACCAGCTCGCCGTTGAGCGACGACTCCGAGTTGAACCAGTTGCCGCCGCCCGTCACCATCAGGCCGAAGTTCTCCTGCAGGTGGTAGGTCAGCTGCCCCATGGTGCCGAAGTGCTGGGTGAACTTGCCGTTCACCTGCACCGAGACCGGGTACAGCGTCACCTCAAAGCGGCCCGAGTCAGAGAAGCGCTTCTGCTCGACGATGTGCACGCCGACGTTGGGGTTGAAGAGCGGCGCGCCGTTGACGAGCTTCATCTGCTCCGTCGACGCGACAGGCGCTGGCGTGGCGGCGGCCGGCGCCGTGGTGGCCGCGGGCGTGGTGGCGGCGGCCGGGGTCGTCGCCGTCGTGCCCGGCTCGGCAGGCTTGGGGTCCGCGGCCGGAGCGGGATCTTCTTCATCGTCGTCGGCGGGCGGCGTGGTCGCCTGGCTCAGCACGAGCGAGGGCACCACCACCGGCGAGGCCGCGAAGGCCGGGCTGGCGACGAAGAACAGGGCTGCAAGGAGGAGAGTCGTGCGCATGGTGTTTGACGTTCCTCAGAAGACGAAGCTGTAGCCGAGATCGATCTGGCTGATGGTGCTGACACCGGCGTTGGTCGACTGCATGCCGCCCGCCGTGGGGTTGGCCGCGCTGACGTTCGCGCGATCGACGTTGACCCAGTACGAGTCGAGGAACGACCAGGTGCGCGCCTCGAGCTTCACCGCGTGCTTCTCGACGATGAAGAAGCGGAACCCCAGCGCCAGCGAGACGATGGGGCTCACCTTCGTCTCGGTGAAGTACTGGCCGCAGCCGCTGCCGGTGCGCTGCAGGCAGATGAGCAGCGACTCGCGGTTGAAGAGGCCCGCGCCGCCGCCCGCCCAGAAGTAGAGCTGGAAGTGCACGGGCAGCTCGGCCAGCAGGTTCAGCTTGCCGTAGATGGGCTGAAACCGAACGCCCACCACGCCGTTGGCGGTCATCTGCCACAGGTCGGAGAAGTCGTTGATGCGCGGCAGGTTCATCTGCGAGAGGAACGCCTGCTTCACCTGATCGGCGAGCGAGGTCTGGCGCGAGATGGCGTAGCCAGCGCGGAACTCGAGGCCGAGCCACTCGGCGACGTTGTACCCGACCGACACGTTCAGGTTGTAGTGGTCGGTCAGCCGGGGCAGCAGCGTGAAGCCGACGTTGCCGCCGACCTCCCAGCGCTTCTCGACCATGAAGAGGCGGTTGCGCACCGCCACCTTCTCGACGACCTCGGCCTCGTCTTCAGCCGATTGAGCCCACGCGCTGCTGGCCAGCATCACCAGCGACAGCGCACTCACCTGGAACACGTTTCGAATACTCATGACACCCCGGTTCTAAGGACAGCTCGTCTGGAAGTTCGCGAGCACGTCGTAGCAGACCTCGACGGTGCTCAAGGATTCGGGCACCGAGGTGCCCTCGAAGCGGACCATGTTGCGCAGGCCCGCGAGATCGCACTGCACGTACTGCGCGCCGTTCATGGGGCCATCCGTGCGCACCTCGACGCGCCGGGCGCAACGGCTGTTTCGGCAAAACTGATCGACGGGGCAGTTGCCGTCGACCGTGCACATCATCGACGCCGGCGGCGACACGAAGGCCTCGAGGCCACGCGCCACGCCGTTGAGCGGGCGCAGATCGGGGCCGCGCGTGAGGCGGAACTCGCGGCGCAGTCCCGAGGCCGAGAAGCCGAGCGAGGCGAGCGCTCCCGAGAAGTCGTCCTGGCAGATGTCGACCGAGACGCCGCCCGTCTGCGCGGCGACCTGCACGTAGCGGCCTCCGAAGTAGGCGATCTCGAGCCCGCCGTCGTTGGTGCCGCTGGTCGGGCACCCGGCGTCGGGAGCGCGCTGGTTGCGGCAACACCCGACGTGCGGGCTCGGGTCGCCGAACTGCGAGGGCACGCCGCCGTCAGGGTTGATGGCGGTGATGGCCGCCACGGCGACCGCGTCACCGTTGCCGTAGCCCTTGTACGTCTCGAAGAAGCGCACGAAGTAGTCCGACGAGCCCCAGTTGCCGGCCGCGGTGAGGATCTGATCGTTCGCGCACCGGCAGCCCGGGTCGGCGGTGCACACCGGCTGGCGCGTCAGCGGCGTGCACGAGGCGTCATCTTCATCGGACACGAAGACGACGTAGAGGGCGGCCTCGGGCCGGACGAAGCGCACGACCGCTTCGGTCGAGATGTTGATCGGGTTGGTGAGGGCCAGGTAGGCCGCGAACAAGCCGCGCTCCTGGGGGCTGCCCGAGGTGCCGACCTGCGCCATCTGGCTGAAGGCCATCTCCGCGGTCAAGGTGCTGCCGCCGGTGTTGCACGTCACCGTGCCCTGCATGTCGGGCGCGCACGAGATGAAGTCGTCGCGCAGCGCCGCCAGGGTCCACGGGCGCAGGCGGCCACGGGTCGCTGGGTCGTCGGTGTCGGTGGTGGTGACGGCGATGTGGAAGTCGATGGGCGGCATCGCCGAGACGAGCTGGTTGATGAAGCCCTGGAAGTTGGCGGCCAGGCGCTGCTGCTTGGGCCCCATCGAGCCCGACGAGTCCACCACCCAGAGGATGTCGACCTTTCGCACCGACAGCTGGGTGAAGGTGTCGCACTGGCGCGGCACGTTCACCGCGAAGTTGTCGGTCGCGCGCGTCGGGTCGATGGCGACCTCGGGAGCCTTCTCGTCGACGCTCGGCGTGCCGGGCACGACGGTGAAGGCCTCGATGATCCGCCTGGTGCGCTGGCGATCCTGACACGCCGAGACCGCCACGCCGAACGAGGCCAGCAGAACCACCAGCTTGACAGCAGACGCGCGCATCGGTGTCGGAAAGGGTGCGCGGTGCTAGCACACCCACCAGCGGAAAAAACAGCCAGAAAAACAAGGTCTCAGCCGATGAGAAACCGGCTCAACCTTCCTGCAGGGCAGGCGGCAGACAGGCCTGAACGGAGCGGCTGTCGACGGTGGCGAGGGTGTCGCAGGTCCACCCCTCGGGGCAGTCGGGGTCGCCGGTGCAGGGCTGGGTGCAGATGGGGCCTGAGTCTTTGCGAATGCAGAGGCCGGTCTCGCAGGCGGCCGGGCCGAAGGTGCAGCTGGCCCCTGCCCCGCCGCCGCCCGAAGGGAAGCAGACGTCGACGGTCTGATCCGAGGCGGTGCTCCGTTGGGCCTTGCGGCAGGAGAAGCCCATGGGGCAGGTGCCGGCCGGGCACGTCACGCTGCAGACGCGGGCGGTGCCGAGGTCGAGGCAGGTGCCCGACTGGCACGGCGGGCGGCCCGGGGTGCAGTCGTCGCCGAACAGCCCGCCGATGGGCGCGCAGACGCCCGAGCCGCTCGCGGGGCCGGTCGCGCTGCGCTTGTCGGGGGAGCAGTCGTAGCCGGTGGGCGACGACTCACAGCAGCGGTAGCGGTTGTCGCCGCACTGCGTGTCCTGGGTGCAGGTGTTGGAGCAGAACGCGTTCACGCCGGCCTTCACGCACACGCCGGTGAGGCAGTCGAAGGCCCCGTTGGCGTTGCAGTCTTCGCCCAGGCGCTTGAGCCCGCCCTTGCACGAGCCCCGCTGCGGCATGCAGTACTTCCGCGTGGGGCCGGTCGGGTCCGTCACGTCCTTGCAGACGAAGCCGGTGCCGTAGGAGCGCACGCAGGCGTTGTCATCGAGGCACGGCGTCGAGCAGAACGACTCGCCCTTGAAGGGGCAGCTGGGGCAGTCGTTGACGATGCAGCGGTTCTCGGTGAACCCGCCGCGGCGGCAGTCGTCGTTGTTGCTGCACGGAGCGCACTGCCGCCCGTCGAGGGCCGGCTGGCAGGTGCCGCCCTGGCAGAGCCGGCCGATGCCGCACTGGTTCGACAGTTGGCCCTGATCGCGGAGCGGATCGCAGTAGCCCTTGCAGGTGTTCGAGTTGGGCACGCACTGGTACGGGCCCAGGCCGCCCTCGGCCGCGGGCGACTTCAGGTTCACGCACGAGAATCCCGAGGGGCACTCGGGGTTCTGCGCGTTGTCGAGGCGCTTCGGGTCGCAGCCCGGCATGGGGCAGACGTTCTTCGCCGGGTTGCAGTCGCGGCCGCAGAAGGTCTCGTTCGAGACGATGTTGCGCACGCACAGATCGAACGGGCCCCCGCACTCGTCGTCACCGGCGCAGGCGTCGCAGAGGGCGCGGCCGGCGTTGCAGGTCTCGTTCGCCGGCACGCACTGCTTGACCAGCGCGTTGTCCTTCCCCGCGGGGATCTCGCGGCACGTCGAGCCCGAGGGACACGCGTCGGCGGCGCCGCAGGGCCCGGTGCAGAACTGCTCGCCCGAGCCGATGGCCTTGAAGCACGCGCCGCCGGTCGGGCACTGCGAGACGTCCTGACAGGGAGAGCAGAGCGCGCGCGACACCTGGATGTAGCAGTTGCCCGTCTCGGGGTTGCAGGTGTGGCCGGCGGGGCAGTCGACGTTGGTCTTGCAGCCCGACAGCGCCTTGCAGATGCGCCCGTACCGCCCTGCCCCTTCGCAGACGAAGCCGTCGGGGCAGACGTCGGTGCACTGGCTGGTGCAGAAGCCAGACTGGCTGTCGAGGGCGATGCAGAGCCCGTCGCGGCACTCAGCGAACGTGTCGCCAGGCGTGCAGGGGTCGCCGAGGTTCAGGAGCGTGGTGCGGCTGGTCGGCCCGCACCCAGTGAGCACCGCCGCGATGGCCACCACGCCAGCCAGAACCCAGGGCTCTGGCCGCGTGTGAGTCGGGAAGATCGAGGACCCGTTCCCGCGCATCGTGGAGCTCTCCTGAAAGAGGTTACTTCTTGGCGGCGTGCTTCGCGCGGAGCGCCGACTTGATCGCGGGCTTCACCACGACCAGGGCCTCGTTGTGGCCGGCCACGCCGCCCTTGATGAGGATGATGCCCTTGTCGGCGAGCACGTCGGCCACCAGCAGGTTCTGCACGGTGACCTGCTCCACGCCGTAGTGACCGGGGAGCTTCTTGTTCGGGTACACGCGGCCCGGCGTCTTGCGCTGACCGATGGCGCCCGGGTGCTTGCGGTACTCGTGCGTACCGTGGGTCTGGCCGAAGCCGCGGAAGCCCCAGCGCTTCACCACGCCCTGGAAGCCACGGCCCTTGGTGATGCCCGTGACGTCAACCAGCTCGCCCTTCTTGAAGAGCGCGTCGACCTTGACCGGCTCGCCGATCTTGAAGTTCGCCAGCTCGGCGGCCTCGACGCGGAACTCACGCACGATGCGCTTGGGGTTCGCGCCGGCCTTCTTGAAGTTGCCCGCCTGCGCCTTGGTGAGGTGCTTGGGCTTGGCGTCCTTCAGGCCGAGGATGACGGCGGTGTACTGATCCTTCTCCATCGTGCGGTGGCCGACGACCTCGCACGAGGTGATGTCGATGACCGTCACGGGGACGACGTTGCCGTCTTCATTGAAGATCTGCGTCATGCCGATCTTCTTGCCGATGAGACCCTTCATGGTGGTGCCGTTCTTTCTCTCGCACGTGGGACGTCTGGCCCAGAGGTGCGGTGATTCAGCCCAGATGATTCTGAGCGGGCCGCGCGAATAGCAGGGGCTCCCCGCTCACGCAAGCAGCAGCCGTTACGGTACAAGCCCCGCATGTCGCTCAGCCTCGCCCTGCCCCACGGAGGACCCCGGCTGGTCGCCAACGCGCGGGTGGACGCGGTGCCCTCGGGCTCCGAGCTCGAGACCGACGGCTCCCGGCTCCTCAACGCCTCGGCCGACGACGTGCTGGGCCTGGCCACCGACACCCGGGTGAAGGAAGCGGCCAACGCGGCGGTGAAGCGCTTCGGGGTGGAGCTGAGCCGGTCCTCCACGCTGGTGGCGCAGCTCGAGTCGCGGCTGGCGGCGCGGCTGAAGGCCGACTCGGCGGCGCTGGTGGACTCCCTGGCGACGGTGCTGCGGGCCCTGGAGCAGGCCGAGGCCGTGCGCTTCGTCGACGTTCGCCTCTCGCGCCGGCTGGGCACCACCGGCACGCTCTTCTCTTCACCCGAGCAGCTCGCGGCGCAGCTCGGGCAGTCGGGCGCCTCGGAGCGGCTGGTGCTCATCGACGGGGTGCGGCTCTACGAGGGCGACCTCGCGCCCCTGCCCCGCCTCGTCGAGATCGCGCAGCGCAACCACGTTCCGGTGGTGGTGCTCGACGCCATGGGGCCCGGCCCGCTCGGCGCGAACGGCACCGGCGTGCTGGAGCACTTCGAGCTCGCGGGCCAGGTCGATCTCTCGGTCAGCACCCTGGGCCCGGGCGCGGTGGCCATCGCGGGCGTGCGCGCGGTGGTCGAGGCGTTCCTCCCGTTCCTCCCGAGCCGCGTCGGCACCGGCTCCACGGCCGCCATCGGCAAGCGCCTCGAGCTGATCGACACCGAGCCGCACCGGCGCGCCCGCTCGCTCGATCTCGCCGAGTCGCTCCAGGAGTCGCTGCGGGTGCGGGCCTTCGACACCGGGCCCTCGGTCACCCCCATCGTGCCGGTGTGGCTGGGCGACGAGGGCCTCACCGACATCTGGCTTCGGCAGCTGGCGGAACAAGGCGTCTTCTGCCGAGGCCTGCTCGACGGGCCGCGCTCACGGCTGCTGCTGTCGGTGCCCGCGACCTTCACCGACGGGCAGCTCGGCCAGCTCGTCGACGCCCTCGAGAAGCTCGAGAAGAAGCTCGGCGCCCCGCCGACGCTCGACGCCCACGCGCCCAGGACGATCACCATCGCGCGCCCCGGCTCCTTCGCCATCGCGACGCCCTGTCACCCGCGCTGGCTCCCTGCGATGCCCCCCTCGCCGGCCAGCGCGGCGCCCGTCAACGACGGGCGCTCCATGCGGGAGCGGCTCTTCGACACCGTCGAGACGATGACGTGGCGCATCGCGAGCGGCCAGTCGGGGCAGCTGCGGAGCCTCCCCGGGGCCGACCGGCTGCGCGCGCTGGTCGATCGCGCGCGCCCGAGGAAGTAGGCGGGCGGCGCTACTTGGCGGCCGACCCGGCGCTGCCCGAGGGCTCCGGGGCCGCCGTCTGGTCGAGCTGCTCGAGCTTGCTCTTGAGCGTCGCCAGGAGCCCATCGAAGCCCTTCGCGGCGATCAGCTTGCGGAACTGATCGGCGTAGGTGCCCACCAGCGAGACGTCGTCGGTGACCACGTCGTAGATCTTCCACGCGCCCTTCGCGTCCCGCCGGAAGAGCTTGTAGCTGACGGGGAACTTGTCCTCCCTGGTGACGAGGGTGGCCTGCACGGTCGCCTCGTTGGCCTCGACCTTCTCGCCGACGTACTCGAACTTCGCGCCGTTCTTGCCGTCGCCGAGGGCCTTCTGCGCGTAGCTGGCGCGGAGCACGCCCTTCATGGTGGCGCTGAAGTCCTCCTGCTTCTTCTTGTCGAGCTTCGCCCACTCCTTCTGGCCGAGGGCGCGCCGGGCGAGCTCGCCGAAGTCGATGTACCCGTCAGCCGTCGCGGCCAGCTTCTCGATGGTCGCGTCGTTCGCGAGCACCTTCTGCACGTCGGCGTCGGCGGCCTTGACCACCCCGAGCGGGCCCGGCGAGGCAGCGACGACGGTTGCGGCGAGCATGGCGAACATGAGGGCACCTCTGGGTGAAGTCAGCGCGGGTCGAGACTCCTACGACTCGATTGACGAGATGTCATTCACCAGCGAACCGATCAACGGGGCTTGAGCGAGTCCGGCACGGGGGCCGACGCCGGGGCCACGTCATACGGGGTCTGCAGCAACACCGGCTGGCCAACGGCCCGGGACAGCTGGCGCAAGCCGAGCTGCACGTCATGGAGCGCCTGGGCCCGCTGCGCCGAGGCGCTGGCCAGGGCGGTGAACGACTCCACCAGCTCGCGGGTGTCGCCGGTGCCGAGATCGAAGGCGGCGAAGGCGGCGGTCGCCCAGCGTCGCGCGGCGCGCTCGGCGAGCGTCTGTCGCTCGACCCGCACCATGGCCGAGCGGGTCTCGCCGTGGGCCTTCTCGAGCTCGAGGCGGACGCCGGCCCTGAGCAGATCGCGCTGGGCCCGCATCTTGGCGAGCTCGGCGCGGGCGCCGTCGAGCAGCGCGCTCTTCTGCGGGAAGTCCCAGGTGTAGCGGGACACCAGGGCGAGGCCGGCCGAGAGATCGTTGTACGGATCGTAGGCGAAGGCCGAGCGCTGGCGGGTCGCGCTCGTCGTCCACACCCAGCGCGCGAAGCCGGCGATGCCGAAGTCCGGGTAGTACATGCGCTCGCGAATGAGCACCTCTTGTTCGCGCGCGGCGACGCCGGCCTCGACGGCCCGCAGCTCGGGGCGATGGGTGAGGGCCTGCTCCAGCAGCGTCGCGGTGCCCTCGAGCTGGCCCTTGCGCGGGTCGGGGAGCCCCGAGGTCGCGACCTCGACGGTCTCCTCGGGCTCGGCGGCGATGAGGAGCCTGATCGCCGCGAGCGCGTAGGCCTCGCCCTGCTGCGCGGCGTTCTTCTGCACCTCGGCCTGCTGTCGGTAGAACTCGAGCTTGTAGAGATCGAGCTGGCTGACCTGCGGGCTCTCGACCTTGCGCAGCCGCTCCAGCGTCACCTTCGCGTCGTCGAGCCGCTTCATCGTCTCGTCGATGACGCCGACGCCTTCTCGGGCCAGCGAGAGGCCCCAGTAGGCCTGAGAGACCTGGAGCTCGGCCTCGTCGGCCGCGCGAGCGGCGAGCGCCTCGCCCGCCTCCACGCCCTTCGCGCCCGCGGCCTCGAGGGCGTCGAGCTTGCCG
This sequence comes from Myxococcus sp., assembly GCA_014879945.1. Lineage (GTDB taxonomy): Bacteria > Myxococcota > Myxococcia > Myxococcales > Myxococcaceae > Xiheimicrobium. Next base: position 19,654 of record JACSRE010000224.1, on the reverse strand, counting down.
AAGGTGTAGATGGGCAGCAGCGCCTCGGCGCCGGCGCGGAACTGCACGCCCACCTGCCCGAAGTCGAGATCGTACTGGAGCGACGCCTTCGTCGTGGGGGGCCCGCCGAGCCCGTCGTTGCGCGCCTCGGGCGTGGGGCCGGCGACCGCCACGTACGACTCGACCCGCGGGAACCAGGCCCACCGCGCCTCTTCGTACTTCGCGCGGAACCACTGGAGCTGCGCCTGGCTCTCTTTGACGCGGTGATCGTTCTTGCGCGCCCGCTCCACGAGCTCGGCCAGGGTCAGCGGCGCCGCCGAGGCCGCGACAGAACCACCGAGAATCAGGGTGACGATCAGTGCACGCACGGGGCCGCGCGCGACGTACCGCACACAGCCTTTGAATTGAAGCGCCGTGGGCGCAGTACAGTGCCCGCCATGTCACGAACGCTGCTGGTCGGGGGAGTGCTGCTGTCGGTGGTGGTCAGCGCGCAGGCCAAGCCGGAGCCGAAGCTCAAGGGCTCGATGAAGCAGAGCGCCCCGAAGCTCGATCTCGGCATTCCGAAGTTCGACGCCATTCCCAAAGGCGACGAGCTGAAGAAGGTCGAAGAGAAGAAGGTCGAGGAGCGCACCACCGCGCCCGGCGTCGCCCCCTACACCATCGTCAGCGTGCAGCACGGCAAGGGCTTCGTGCGCACCCCGACGGGCAGCAAGCCCAGCGCGCCCTTCCCGGCCGCGACGGCGAGCGGCGCCCCGCTGATGACCGAGAAGTTCTCGACCGTGGTGCGGGTGAAGGCGCCCGAGAAGAAGAACACCTCGATCGAGGTGGCGGTGCTCGACCCGCGCGGCGACACCGTGATGGACGCCCAGGGCCAGCTGACCTTCAAGAGCGACGAGGCCGACTGGACCGTCGACTGGGACCCGACGGGCATTCGGACCGCGGGCGACTTTCAGGTGCTGGTGCGCATCGGCGGAAACCCGCTGGGCACCTTCCCGCTCAAGATCGAGGCGAAGACCGACGCGAAGCCGTGAGGCCACACAACCAATGACGCTGTGAGTGCACTGGGCTAAGGGAGCGCGGTCCTTTTCCAAGGAGACCGCCCGTGGCCTACACCGAACGCGTCAAGCAGATCCTCTCGTGGTACCCGTCTGATTCTCCCGGCGTGCTGACCAACCTCGCGCGCCTGATGAACACGGGCACGCTGGCGGGCACCGGCAACATGGTGATCCTCCCGGTCGATCAGGGCTTCGAGCACGGCCCCGCGCGCAGCTTTCAGCCGAACCCGGCCGGCTACGATCCCGACTACCACGCGCAGCTGGCCATCGACTCGGGCTGCAACGCGTACGCGGCGCCCCTGGGCTTCCTCGAGGCCGTCGCGGGCAAGCTCTGTGGCGAGGTGCCCCTCATCCTGAAGCTGAACAACTCCGACTCGCTCGCGAAGGTCGAGCCGATGTCGGCGCTCACCGGCAGCGTCAAAGACGCGGTGCGCCTGGGCTGCGTGGCGATCGGCTACACGATCTATCCGGGCTCCAGCGAGCGCAACCAGCAGTACCAGGACCTGCGCGATCTGATCGCCGAGGCGAAGGCCGCCGGCCTGCCGACGGTGCTGTGGGCCTACCCGCGCGGCAACATGTCGAAGGACGGCGAGACGGCGACCGACGTGGTGGCCTACGCGGCGCAGATCTCGGCGCAGCTGGGCGCGCACGTCATCAAGGTGAAGCCGCCGAAGGACTTCGTGGAGCAGGCCGAGGCGAAGAAGGTCTTCGAGAAGTACGCCATTCCCACCAAGACCATGGCCGACCGCGTTCGCCACGTCGTGCAGAGCGCGTTCAACGGCAAGCGCATCGTGATCTTCTCGGGCGGTGAGGCCAAAGACACGCCTGCGCTGCTCGAAGAGATTCGCGGCATTCGTGCCGGCGGCGGCTTCGGCTCGATCATGGGCCGCAACGCCTTCCAGCGGCCGCGCGCCGAGGCGCTGCAGCTCCTCAAAGACGTGATGACCATCTTCAAGGCCTGAGTTTCACCCCCGTCGTTCCACGCAGTCGCTGCTCATGGAGAGCCAAGTGAAGAACCTCGTGCTGTCGCTGTGCCTGGCGTCGAGCCTGGCGCTCGCGCAGGCGGGCAAAGCGCCGGAAGCGCCCAAGCCCCCTGCCGTCCCCACCGGAGAAGAGCTCAACAAGGTGCTGTACACCTTCGGCGTTCTCCTCGCGAAGAACACCCCCGTCGGCATGGCCAGCCTGTCTGAGGCCGAGTTCGCCGAGCTGAAGAAGGGCTTCCTCGACGCGGCGCTGAAGAAGCCGCTGACCGTCAACGCGCAGGAGTACGACGCGAAGGTGGGCCAGTTCCTCAAGCAGCGCCAGGAGGAGCGCGGCGCCAAGGAGAAGGTCAAGGGCGCCGAGTACGCTGCCAAGATGGCCGCCGAGAAGGGCGCGCAGAAGCTGCCCTCGGGCCTCATCTACATCGAGACCACCGCGGGCGCGGGCGACCAGCCCACGGCGACCGACACCGTGAAGGTGCACTACAAGGGCACGCTCATCGACGGCTCCGAGTTCGACAGCTCGTACAAGCGCAACCAGCCGGCCGAGTTCCCGCTCAACGGCGTGATCAAGTGCTGGACCGAGGGCGTCGCGAAGATGAAGACCGGCGGCAAGGCCACGCTGATCTGCCCGCCTGAGATCGCCTACGGCGAAGGTGGCCGTCCCTCGATTCCGCCCAACGCCACCCTCACCTTCGAGGTCGAGCTGCTCGAGGTGAAGAAGGCCGCGCCCGCCATGCCCATGCCGCTCCCCGGAGGTCCGCAGTGAAGACCCGAATTCTGTCGTCGATCGTCGCTGCCTCGTTCCTCTTCGCCGGCTGCCCCAGCGAGAAGAAGGACACCGGCTCGGGTGGCACCACGCCCGTCGCCAACACCGTCGCGCCGGTGAACCCCACCGAGCCCCCCAAGCCGCCGGCTCCCCCGCCGCTGTCGCCCGAAGAGGTGACCAAGGTCGCCTACGTGCTGGGCACCTTCGTCGCGCAGCGCACGCCGATCGCCTCGATCGACTTCTCCGAGGCCGAGCTCAACGAGGTGCTCAAGGGCATCAACGACGCCGCCATGGGCAAGGAGCTCGCGGTGAAGCTCGAGGAGTACGGCCCGAAGGTCGATCAGCTCCTCCAGGCCAAGGGCGCCGAGCGCGCCGCCAAGGCCAAGGAGCTCGCCGAGAAGGAGCTCGTGAAGTTCACCAAGGAGAAGGGCGCCAAGAAGACCGCCTCGGGCCTGGTGTACATCGAGCAGAAGGCGGGCAAGGGCGCCGTCCCCAAGCCGGAAGACACCGTGAAGGTGCACTACCGGGGCACCCTGCTCGACGGCACCGAGTTCGACTCGTCCTACAAGCGCAACGAGCCGACCGAGTTCCCCCTCAACGGCGTCATCAAGTGCTGGACCGAGGGCGTCGGCATGATGAAGCCGGGCGGCAAGGCCCGCCTCATCTGCCCGCCTGACATCGCCTACGGCGAGCGCGGCGCGCCGCCGTCGATTCCGCCCAACTCGGTGCTGTCGTTCGAGGTGGAGTTGATCGAGGTGAAGGCCAAGGCGAAGTAAGCCTCGGGCCGCAGCGCAGGCAGTCCCGGTGGGCGTTCGCTCGAGGTGGAGCGGGCGCCCATCGTCGTTTGTGCAGGCTAGCGCTGGGCAAAGAAGAAGGGCTCCGGTGTTTCCACCGGAGCCCTTCTTTGTGGAGCCACACGGGATCGAACCGTGGACCTCCTGAATGCCATTCAGGCGCTCTCCCAGCTGAGCTATGACCCCGTATTCACGATGTTGTTCGGGCTTGGGAGCCCGAAGCGGCACGCGTCCTACCGCCTTTTTGTGTGCGACGCTACACCCTTCGACGCGGTCGTCATTTTTTCCTGAAGGCGCTTCGCGATTTCGGCCCCTTCGGCCAGCAGATCGTTGATCGAGGCGTTCTGGGCCTGGATCTTCTGGGTGACGACCTCGAGCGACTTGCGCACGGAGCTGAGGTTGTTGCCGAGCTGCAGCCGGCCCTTGGACACCTCGGCCCAGACGGCCTCGCCGAGATCGCGGTAGGCGCGGTCCATGTCGCGCTCGAGCATGTTCGAGGCGACCTTCGCGAGCGCCATGTTGTTGAGGTGCTCGACCTGGTCTCGGAGCGCCCGGAGCTGGGCCTGGGCCTCGTCCCACGCAGCCTGGATCTGCTGCAGGGTGGCGTCGTTGCTCGAGGGGGGAGGCGGCACGCGTCGCTCCTTAAAGAGAGGGGAGCCCCGAGGGTATCACCGCTTCTGAAGGCGGGCACCGAAGAACCCGCCCCCCTCGACCTGGTGTGGCCACACCCGCAGCACGGGGCCCTCGAGCGCGCACTCGGGGTGGCGGGCGAGGAACTGCTCCACCACCGCGTCGTTCTCGTCTCGGAGCAGGCTGCAGGTGCCGTAGACGATCACCCCACCCGGCTTGAGCCCCGCCACCACCGCCTCGAGGATCTCGAGCTGGGCCTTCTGGAACTCGAGCACCTTCTCTCTGGTGAGCCGCCACTTCTGATCGGGCTCCCGCGCCAGGGTGCCGACGCCGCTGCAGGGCGCGTCCACCAGCGCGAGATCGGCGAGATCGAGGCGGGGCACCTTCGGGAAGCTGACGTGCTGCAGCTTGAGCTGGGCGGTGCGCTCCTTCGCCTCGACCAGCCGCTTCGCCGAGGTGTCGTGCCCGTACACCCGCCCGGTGGGGCCGACGGCGTCAGCGAGGAAGATCGTCTTGCCGCCGGCGCCTGCGCAGTAGTCCACGACGATCTGCCCCGGCTTCGCGCGGCAGAGGTCGGCGAGCAGCTGGCTGCCCAGATCCATCACCAGCAGGCGCCCCTCCTTCATCCACCGCGACTCGAAGATCGCCCTGCCCTCGTCGGTGAGCACGATGGCGTCGGGGAGCTCCGCGCACGCCTTCACGGGGAACCCGGCGGCGATCAGCTCGGGCAGGAGCGCGTCGCGGGTGCCCAGGGGGCGCACGCGCATGGTGACGAAGGGCTCCCGGTTGAGCGCCGCGAGCACCGCGTCGAGGCTCCCGTCGGGCGCCTGCTCGCCGATCGCCTTCGCCAGCCAGTTGGGGAACGAGTGCTTCGCGGCGGCGCGCTCGACCGGGTCGTCACCGAAGTCGAGCTCGACGTCCTTCGCCAGCTCGTCCTTGATCACCGCGTCCTGCACCGAGCGCGGCCGCACCGGGCCCGGCAAGCCGACCTCGGCCATCACCGCCTCGACGCTCGCGCCCGTCACCACCCGCCGCCAGATCGCGTAGCGGAAGATCGCTTGATCCTCGGCGAGCTTGAGCGACGAGGCGGGCCGCCCCCGCGCCCTGGCCGCCAGATCGATCAGGCGCAGGTGGCGTGAGAGCTCGCGCACCGCGAAGGCGACGAAGCGTCGATCGTTGCCGCCCAGCTTCTGGTGTCTGGCGAGGGTCTCTGAGATCGCCGCCCGCATCGGCTTGCCCTTCGCGATGGCGAGGTGGGCTTCGATGACGGCCGTGACGCCGGCGCGCGAGGCCCGACCGATCAGCGGGTGGACCTGGAGCGGAACAGTCGACGTCACCATGCGGGAACTACCAGTGGCCTTCCCCGGACTCGAACCGGGACGCGGGGTCAGCCGCAGCGGATTTTGAGTCCGCCTCGTCTACCAGTTTCGACAGAAGGCCAGCGCTGCCTCGACCGACGCGTGAGTACCAGATTCCAGACGAGGGGGAAGCTCCTTGTGGCGGGCACGCCGCATCGGTTACAGGCGCCGCATGCTGAACCTGGTGTACGCGCTCGTGGCTGGAGTCCTGGTGACCATCGTCGTCAAGGTGGCCGGCTTCTCTCTCATCGCCGGCATCGTGCCCGGCACCATCGTCTTCCTCGGCCTGTACGTGGTGCTGGCCCGCCGCACCTTCATGAAGGTGCAGGGCGTGATGGAGCAGGTGAAGAAGGAGTTCGAGGCGATGCCGCCCAACCCCAAGGAGCAGAAGGTGCGCGCCGAGAAGGTGATCAAGCTCCTCGAGGGCGCGCTCCCCCTGGGCAAGGAGCAGTTCCTGGTCGAGAGCGAGGTGCAGGCGCAGATCGGCATGATCCACCACCTCTTCAAGAACACCGACGCCGCCATGGCCGCGTTCGCGAAGACGGCGCCGCGCAGCTACCTCGCCCGCGCGATGCAGGGCGCGATCTACTTCCAGCGCAAGGACTTCGAGGCGATGCGCAAGTCGTTCGAAGAGGCGGTCAAGCACGGCAAGAAGGACGGCATGGTGTGGGCCGCGTACGCCTGGTGCCTGCAGGCCAACCGCGACGTGGACGGCGCGCTCAAGGTGCTCTCGCGGAGCGTGGCCGAGAACCCCAGCGACGAGAAGCTGAAGACGGCCCTGAGCGCGCTGCAGAACGACAAGAAGCTCAAGATGAAGGCGTGGGAGCCGGCCTGGTGGCAGTTCGGCCTCGAGACGCCGCCGATGCAGCAGCCGCAGTTCATGGGCGGCGGGCGGCGTGGCCGCATGCGCCGCTGAGGCGCGCCTTCGCTCGAAGCACCGTGTCGTCGGGGCGTGGCTGAAGCCCGGCCGTCAGGCGCCGATCGCGTCGTACGGCGGCGGGACGAACACCGCGCCCGGCTCCTTCTTGAACCACGTCCACTGCCGCTTGGCGTAGTGGCGGGTCTTCTGGGCGACGTCGGCGATCGCCTGCGGCACCGTCATCGCGCCGTCGAGCACCGCCAGGGCCTGCGCGTAGCCCACCGCCCGCATCGGGGCCGCCTGTCGATAGCCGGCCTCGACCAGGCGCCTGGTCTCCTCCACCAGGCCGGCGTCGAACATGGCCTGCGCGCGGGCGTTGATGGCGGCGTAGAGCGCCTCGCGTGGCGGGTCGAGCACCCAGAGCCGAAACGGGTACCGATCGCCCTGAAAGGCGTGGCGCTCACGGTGGGCCGAGGCCGCCTCGCCGGTGAGGGCGTGAATCTCGAGCGCGCGGATCACCCGCACCCGATCAGGCACCGGGAGCCGCTGCGCGCTGACCGGGTCGACCCCCATCAGGCGCGCGTGGAGCACCTCGTCCGAGAACGTCTCGAGCTCGGCCCGCAGCGCGCCGTCGGTGCCGGGGGCAGGCACGACGCCGTGGAGCAGCACGCGAATGTACAGCCCGGTGCCGCCCACCAGCACCACGCGCTTGCCTCGTCCGTGGAGGTCCGCGATCACGGCGTCGGCCAGCTGCGCGAACCGCGCCGCGTGAAAGGCCTCGGTCGGCTCGACGCACGAGAGCAGGTGGTGGGGGACGCGCGCCAGCTCGGCCGCCGACGGCTTGGCGGTGCCGATGTCGAAGTGCCGGTAGACCTGCTGTGAGTCGGCGTTGACGATCTCTCCGCCCACCCGCTCGGCGAGCTCGATAGCGAGCCGCGTCTTCCCTGACGCGGTCGGGCCCGCGATGACCAGCAGCTCGGGAGGACTCACCGGGGGGCGAGCGCCGCCAGCACTTCTTTTTCGAGGAGCGCGCTGGCGTCTTCGCTGTAGCCGCGGTGCACCGTCTTCACCGTGCCGTCGGGTCGCAGCATGAAGAGCGATGGGAGCGGGCTCTGCGTGCCGAGCCAGCGCCGCGCGACGATGTTGAAGCGATCCTTCAGCACCGGGAAGGTCACCTTGTTGAGGCTGATGAGCTCGGCCACCTTCTGCTGGCCCTCTTCTTCGCGGTCGATCGCCACCATCATCACCCGCAGGCCCTGATCGCGGTACTTCTCGTGGAGCGCCTGCAGGTACGGCATCTCTTTCTTGCAGGGGCCGCAGAAGCTGGCCATGAACGAGACGACCACCAGCCTGGTCTTCTTGTCTTGCGCGTCGGTGCCCGTGTAGCGATCGATGCCCAGCATGGTGAGCTTCGGCTCCCCCATCGCCGCGGCGTTGTAGACGGGCAGCCGGAAGGTCGGCGCGGCCTTGTCCACGGTGGCGAGCTCCTCCTGACCGAAGGCGAGCGAGGCGGCACAGACGACGGTGAGCACGATCAGGCGAAGAGCGGGCATACGTCCTTGGGGCGGCGTCAGGGCGAGCTCGAGACGGAGACGGCCTTCGACGCATTCAAGAGCCACGGCGCGAGGTCGTCGAGGGGAACCGACACCTCTTTGTTCGGGTCGGCGTCGGGCAGGTCCATGTTCTTGATCTTGAGGACCTTCGCCTCGTGCTCCGACTGGCCGTACACCACGAAGTGGCGCGCCTTCACCGCCGAGGCGCGCTCGGCCTGGCGCTTGATCTTCCCTCCGCGCGGGTCGAAGTCGACGGCCAGCCCCTTCAGGCGCAGATCGGTCACCAGCTTGAACGCGTGGGCCTTCAGCTCCCCCTCCATGGTGGCCACGAAGAGCAACGGCCGGAGCGGGGCCTGGGTTCCGAGCGCCTCGAGGAGCAGCACCAGGCGATCGAGCCCCATCGCGAAGCCGACGGCGGGCTTCTCGGGCCCACCTAGCTCGTGCACCAGGTTGTCGTAGCGCCCGCCCCCGCAGACCGTCCCGGCCGTGCCCAGGGTGCTCTCTCCCGACGGCGGCTCGTAGATGAACTCGAAGGTGGTGCGCGTGTAGTAGTCGAGCCCGCGGACCAACGAGCGATCGAGCACGAAGGGGATCTCGAGCTTCGTCAGCAGCGCCTGCACCTCGTCGAAGTGCGCGCGCGCCGCGTCCCCGAGGAAGTCGCCGATCACCGGCGCGCCCGCCACCAACGGCCGCAGCGCCTCTTCCTTGGTGTCGAGCAGGCGCATGGTGTTGCGCTCGAAGGTGTCTCTCGCAGCCTCGCTGAAGGTCGCGACGTGCGGCGCGAAGTACGCCTTGAGGGCCTCGAGGTACCGGGGCCGATCGGCCGCGTCGCCGAGCGAGTTGAGGTGCAGCGTCACGTGCTGAATGCCGATGGCTTTGAGGAAGCTCCAGGCCAGCGCGATGTTCTCGACGTCCTGCGATGCGTCGGCCGGCCCGTAGGCCTCGGCGCCGAGCTGGTAGAACTGGCGGTAGCGCCCCGTCTTCATGCGCTCGTACCGGAACATCGGCCCCAGGTAGTACCAGCGCGTCAGCGGCTGCTGACCCAGGCCGTGCTCGATGTACGCGCGCACCGCGGGCGCGGTGTTCTCGGGCCGCATGGTGAGGCTCCGGCCGCCCTTGTCTTCGAAGGTGTACATCTCCTTCGAGACGATGTCGGTCACCTCGCCCACGCTCCGCACGAACAGCGCGGTGTCTTCGACGATGGGCGTGCGGATCTCGGAGTAGCCCCAGGTGCCGAACATCTCTCGGGCCGTGCGCTCGACGAACTGCCAGAGCTCGATCTGCGGCGACATCAGATCGTTCATGCCCTTCACGGCGACCAGCTTCTGACTCATGAGCACGAACTCCCTGTGAGACTCACGTGCGGGTGGCGATGCGCTGACCGAGGCGCACCGGGACGTCGGGCGAGAGCGCCGGGTCCCACGTCAGCTTGCCCTTCTGGAACAGCAAGATGACGGTCGAGCCCATCTCGAACATGCCGATCTCGCCGCCCCGGGGCATGGGGATGGGCCGGTCGTAGCGCTTGACCTGCTGCCCCTGCCCGGTGTGCGTGACGATCGCGTCGTAGGCGGCGTGAATGCGCGAGACGCAGGTGGCCCCCACGGCGACGTAGGCGACCGAGCCCAGCGGCGTCTCGAGCCAGGTGACGAGGCGCTCGTTGATCGCGAAGAGGGCGTCGACCGAGCGCACCGAGGCCTGGTTCACTGGCCAGAAGGCCCCGGGCAGGTACGAGTACCCCGTCACCTGCCCTTCGATGGGCGAGTGGAAGCGGTGGTAGTCGCGCGGCGACAGGTAGATCGTCGCGAAGCTGCCGCCCTCGAAGTCGAGCGCCCGGCGCGCGTCGCCGATCAGCTTGTCGACGGGAAACCAGATGCCCTTGGCCTGCAGGCACCGCCCGGCCTCGATGGCGCCGAGCTGCGAGATGGCGCCGTCGCAGGGGCTGACGACGGCGTCGGGCGCCTCGTCGATGGGGCGCAGGCCCGGCTTGAGGCGGCGGGTGAAGAACTGGCCGAAGGTGGGGTACTGCTCGATCGGCCCCTCGGCCTCGTCGAGGTTCACCCGGTACTGCTTCGCGAACCACCGCACGGCCGCCTGGTGGAGCGCCGCGGGCACGGGCGCGCGCGTCGCCAGGCCCACGGCCGTCGAGAGCGCCGACTTCGGCAGCAGGCGCATCATGGTCATGAACGTCGAGTCATTCATCGCCGGGGGCGTGTAGCCCCTCGGGGCGCGCGGCTCAACGACGTCAGGGGTTGGGGCGCGGGGCGAGGCCCGAGCCGGTCTCGTGGTACTGCATGCCGGCGCCGGTGCCCGCTGGCGTCAGGTCGCCCGGCCGCGGCGCCTGCGGCGGCGTGGTGGGCAGGGGCGGGCCCGCCCTCACCTGGGGCTCCGGCGCAGTGCCAGGCCCCGCGGCCCTCGCCCCGCCGTCGAGGATCACCGTGGTGCGGGTGGTGGTGCTGCTGGCCCGGCCCGCGAGGCTGCCCTTGATGAAGAAGAACCGGGAGGGCGCGGTGACGCCCAGCTTCTTCATGCAGGCGGCGCTGTCGTTGACGCGGTAGGCCGGCACGTCACCCTCTCCGGCGATCGCGAGCGGCTCAGGCCCGCTGACGCACCCCGCGTACTTCTCTTTGAAGAGCGCCTCGAGCATGCCCGCGGTGGGCGCGTCGTCGCCCGGGCCCCCGTCGGACTCTTCGAGCGCCACGCCCGCGACCTGCGTCGGGAGGAGCGAAGGCGGCATGTTCACCCCCAGGCCGCGGTCCCCAGCGGCCGCTTCGTCCACCCGGGCGACGGCCGCGCGCTCTGCCTCGAGCCGCGTGCGCTCCGCGGCGATCTTCGCCACCAGGGCTTGCGCCAGCTCGTACTCGACGGCGCGCTTGGGCACGGCCGCCAGCACCGCCGAGACCTGCGCCATCTCAGCGGTCAGGTACGCGTCTTCGCCGCCCTGGTTGACGAGGGTCTCGTAGCTGCGCTGCGCCTCGAAGTACTCCTTGGAGCTCTTCTTCCCGCAGCCGGGCATCAGCAGGGCCAGCGCGATGAGGGACACCGGGGCGAGGGTTCGCATGGCGTGACTTCCCGTCGTTTTGTGGGCCGCGGCAAGTTCTTTGCGCGACGAGGCTGGTTTTCAGACGCCCAGGAACAGCCGCTTGCCGAAGTTCAACGCGAGGTCGGCGTCGAAGATCTTCTGCGCCGAGCCATCGATGTCGTACTCGACGCGCATGTACTCCACGGTCCTCGCCTCGGTGTCGTAGATCACGAAGCAGGCGCGGTTGTCGTAGTCGCGGGGCTGGCCGACGCTGCCCACCGAGATGATGTACTTGTAGCCCTTTCGAATCCCGAACTTCTGGGCCACCACGTCGTTCACCTCACCCGAGCCGAGCGCGAACGCCTTGCAGAGGTGGCTGTGCCCGATGAACGTCACCTCGGGCAGGTCGGTGGTGAAGGGGGTCAGCTCGCGGGCCTGCTCGAGCGCGAAGATGTACTCGTAGGCGCGCGGCTCGATCGGCGAGCCGTGGCAGAACCCCACCTCGCCGATGCGGTACGTGAAGGGCAGGCTCCGCAGCCACGCGAGGTTCTCTTCGCTGATGACGTTGGCCGACCAGTCGAGGGCGTGCCGGGCGGCGTCGTAATAGAACGAGTAGTCCATGCGGCCGGCGACGGCGGCGTCGTGGTTGCCCAGCAGGGTGACCTCGGCGTTCTTCCGCACCAGCTCGCAGCAGGGGTTGGGTGACGCGCCATAGCCCACGATGTCGCCGAGCGAGACGATGCGATCGACGCGGCTGGCCTCGATGACGCGAAAGACCTCGGTCAGCGCTTCGATGTTGCTGTGGATGTCAGAGATGATCGCGATGCGCACGGGGGGCCTTTGTCACAAAGGGGCGGGTCTCGTCACCTTCAGGGCTGCTGCGGCGGGGGCGACGAGGTCGCTGGGCGGTTGGGGTGCGTCTCGGCCTGCACCAGGCGCCGAATGGTGTCGAGCCGATCGGCGTCGACGCCTTCGAAGACCAGCCCCATGCCCGGCGGCCCGCCCTGCCCTTCGAGCCGCGCCCAGACGACCCGCGCCTGGGCCTCGACCGGGCTCTCGCTGCCAAAGCGCAGCAGCGCCTTGCTGCCCTCGATCAGCGGCGTGCTGGTGCGCAGAAACAGCCCGCCCTCCGAGAGGTTGCCGATGCGCGCGTAGACGGTGATGTTCTCACCTTCGCACCAGCAGCGAAGCCGAGAAGGAACCCGAAGGAACTTGCGATTCTCAAGCACGCGCCGACGCCTCCAGGAACTCCCACACGCCCAATGACTCGTGTGAATGGTAGGGAGCCCTGGCGAAGATGGTCAAGCGTTCACCTCTCAGGCGCCTGATTCCTACATTGGCTTTCATCGATCAGCGGGGCACCCTTTCGGCATGACGACGCAGCCTCGCCCAGTCCGCTACCGCTGCGAGCTGTACGCGAGAATCGACGTGCCGACCGCCAGCGTGAAGGCGCGCGTGCTCGAGGTCTCCGAGACCGGCGCCTTCGTCGAAGAGGCCCCCGGCTTCGACGATCAGCAGGTCGGCGACGAGGGCGCCCTGACGTTGGCGCTGCCGGGCGGCGCGCCGTGGACGGGCGGCTTTCGCATCAGCCGGCACGGGTCGACCCTCAAAGAGCTCCGCAACCCAAGGGCCGATCACGTCACCGTCGCCGCGCACGGCTACGGCGTCGAGTTCCTCGCGATCGACGACGACGAGCTGGAGCGGCTGCGCGACTTCCTCGAGCTGCTCGAGGTTCGCTGACGTCACCTCGCCGCGAAGTCGTAGATGCGCGAGATCGCGATCTGCCGGTAGCGGTCGGCCTTGAGCGAGCGCCGGGCGCAGTCGAAGAGCAGCTCGCGCTCGGGGAGCCCGCCGACCCGCCGCCGCTCCGCCTCGGCCACGATCAGGGGCGCGGCCTCGTGTGGGTGCCAGACCCAGGCGCTCGAGAACGACAGCGCCCCGTCGAAGGGCAGCAGCCGCGCCTCGAGCACGTCGCCGACCGAGAGCCCGTGCATGGCGCGACGCTCGGTCACCTCGAGCTCGCTGCGCGCGCTCAGGGCCCTCACCCGCACCGCGCCCGGCCGCAGCGCGAGCACCTGAAAGAGCCCGTGCCAGGTCTCGGTGAAGGCGCGCCAGGTGGCCGCGATCGCCGGCGTGCTCGACCGCAGCGCCTCGAGGTAGCGGGCGCGGGCGGGCGTCGCCCCCGCCCAGGGCGCGACGCGATCGCAGAGGTAGTACTCGAGGAACCCGGCGAGCCGTAGCTCGAGCTGGCGATCTTCGTCGAAGACCTCACCCGCCAGCTGCGAGTACTCCGCGCGCGCGGCGACCACGTCGTCCTGGCGCTCCGGCGTCATCGCCCACTGCACCAGCTCGTCGAAGGTCGAGCTCAGCGGGAGCGACAAGCTCATGAAGGCAGCGCCGTACCCGCCATCAGGTCGACGAAGCGCCTGAAGAGCGGCCGCGCGTCGTGCGGGCCCGGGGAGGCCTCGGGGTGATGCTGAACGCTGAAGCACCGCGCCTCGGGCACCGAGAGGCCCTCGAGCGTCTGATCGTTGAGGTTGACGTGGGTCACCCGGGCCGACGCCGGCAGGCTCTTCGCGTCGACGGCGAAGCCGTGGTTCTGCGAGGTGATCTCGACCCGGCCGGTGGAGAGATCGTGCACGGGCTGGTTGGCGCCGCGGTGGCCGAACTTCATCTTGTAGGTCTTCGCGCCGAGCGCGCGCGCGAGGATCTGGTGGCCCAGGCAGATGCCGAAGAGGGGCCGCTTGCCGATCAGCGCCGCCACGGTGGCCTGCGCGCCCTGCACCGCCGCCGGGTCGCCCGGCCCGTTGGTGAGGAAGATGCCGTCAGGCGAGAGCGCGAGCACCTGCTCCGCCTTCGTGCTCGCCGGCACCACCGTCACGCGGCAGCCCTCGTCGACCAGGAACTGGAGCATGGCCTTCTTGAGGCCGTAGTCGATGGCCACCACGTGAAACCGGTGGGCCGGCAGCGGCGGCTGGGGCCCGAAGAGGGCCGGGGTGGGCGTCGTCCACTGGTACGGCTCCCGCGTCGAGACGCCGGTCGCCAGATCGAGGCCCTCCATCGAGGGCACCTGGCGGGCGCGGTCTACGAGCGCCTTGAGGCTGACGGCCTCGGCGCTGATGACGCCGTTCTGCGAGCCGTGGGTGCGCAGGTGCCGGACGAGGCGGCGGGTGTCGATGCCCTCGAGCCCGCCCACCTTCCAGCGCGCGAGCCACTCGGGCAGCGCCTGCTCGGAGCGGTAGTTCGAGGGCGCCGAGAGCTCACGAATGACCAGCCCGGTGGCGTGCGGCCGCGCCGACTCGTCGTCACGCGGGTTGGTGCCGACGTTGCCGATCTGCGGCGCCGCCATGGTGACGATCTGGCCGACGTAGGACGGGTCGGTCAGGATCTCCTGGTACCCGGTCATCGAGGTGTTGAAGACGACCTCCCCCTGCGTGGGCTCGAGCGCACCGAACGCCCGACCTTCGAAGGTGGTTCCATCTGCCAGGGCCAGCACCGCGGGTTTCACGTTGAAGTTGCTCCTCAAAAGACGTTGGGCGGCTTCTCTTTGCGCTCGATGGTGAACTTCACCACCCGCACCTTGTCGGTGGGCTTGAGCACCACGCGGCGGACGTACGAGACCTTCACCCAGAGGACCTTCGTGCGGTCGTCGAACTCCACGAACACGTCGTCTTCCCCGAGGCCGAGCCCGGTGACTTCCTTCTTCTCACCGTACTCGTCTTCTTCGATGTGGGTCGCCCACGTCACCTCGTTGAGCCGGCGCAGGAGCTCGACCTTGAACTGATCGGGCCCGTACTCGCGGAACGCGTTGAAGGTGCTGTTGACGAGGTCCTTCGCGCTCCCGTGATCGATGACGATCGGCATGAACATCACGACGGCATAGAGCGCCGCGAAGACGCTGAGGGCCATGAGGTAGCCGAGGAATTTTCGCATCGGTCGAAGGGCTGTAGCGGGGGCTGCGCGGGCGCGTCAACAGCTACCGCAACTCACTTCGGCGTCGGCGGCGCGCCCTCTGCGCCGCACAGCTCCATCGGCTGAAAGAGGCGATCGGTGCGGAACCCGGTGCCGCCGAAGACGCCGCTCAACAGCCCGCCGCGCCCGAGCGCGAGCCAGATGACCGTCGCCTTGCCCTTGATGTGGCCGTGCGGCACGAACTCGAAGTCGTCCGACCCGCCGCCGAGCCCGAAGCGGCTGTCTTCGGAGTTGTCGCGGTTGTCACCCATCACGAAGACCGAGCCCTCGGGCACCTTCACCTCGCCGTCACGATCGCGGGGGCGCCGGGGGTCGTTGAGGATCCAGTGGGTGACGCCGTTGAGCTGCTCCTTCAGCAACGCCGAGTCCGACAAGAACCAGTCGTCGGTCATCCACATGCGGGGCTGGCTCAGCTGGTAGCGCTGATCCCAATAGGTGTGCTGGGGAGCCTCGAGCGTGGTGGTGACGAGCGCTCCGTTGAGGCGCAGCTCGCGGCCGCTGAACGCCAGGGTGTCGCCGCCGACGCCCACCACCCGCTTGATGTAGTCCTTGTCGGGTGAGACGGGGTTGTTGAACACGATCACGTCGCCGCGCTTCGGGGGCCGCACGATGGTGAAGGGCACGTAGTTGGTGAACGGCAGCCGCACCCCGTAGATGAACTTGTTGACGAAGACCTGATCGCCGATCTCGAGCGTCGGCAGCATCGAGCCCGAGGGGATCTTGAAGGGCTCGAGGAAGATGGTGCGCACCAGCAGCGCGATGGCCAGCGCCTTGACCAGCCCCGAGCCCGTCTCGAGCCAGCCCGACTGCTTGAGCTTCGCCAGGTGCTTCTCGTAGCTGTCCGAGAGCTTGTGCGTCGCCTCTTTCAGCTGCGGGGCCGCCGCCGCGGGCAGCGCCCTGGCCAGCGACGCGGCGCGATCGACCAGCTCGGCAAAGGCGTGCTCCTTGAGCGCGGCGCGGTGCTTGTCGGCGAGGGCCTCGACCTCCGACAGCAGCTCCTCGGCTTCGTGCCGGGCCAGCCGCAGCGCCTCCCACTTCGGCCACGCGTAGCGCAGCACCACGAGCGCGGCCCACCACAGCACGCAGAGGAGCCCGAACGCCTTCATCACCGGCTGCAGCGGCAGGTAGGCGCAGACGCTGGACTCGACGATCGCGAGGTAGACCAGGAAGCCCAGGGCCAGCACGGTGACGGGCGCCCACAGCGACTTGCAGCGCTCGACCCAGCGCACCCTGGCCAGCGCCTTGAGCTCTGGCGGCGACAGGCTGGCCTTCGCAGACTCCGCCAGCGACTTGAGGCCTGGCGCCTTCGGAGCGGCCGTCTCGTTCCCCACGTCAGTTCTCCGACTTCAACACCGCGAGGAACGCCTCCTGCGGCAGCTCGACCGAGCCGACCTGCTTCATGCGCTTCTTGCCCTCTTTCTGCTTCTCGAGGAGCTTGCGCTTTCGCGAGATGTCGCCGCCGTAGCACTTGGCGAGCACGTTCTTTCGAATCGCCGACACCGTCTCGCGCGAGATCACCTTGCTGCCGATGGCGGCCTGAATGGCGACCTCGAACATCTGGCGGGGAATGACCTCTTTGAGCTTCTCGCACACCTCACGGCCCCGGTAGTACGCGCGCTCGCGGTGCACGATGATCGACAGCGCGTCGACGATCTCGCCGTTGATCAAGATGTCGAGCTTCACCAGCTCGCTGGTCTGGTAGCCGGCCAGCTCGTAGTCGAGCGACGCGTAGCCGCGGCTGACGCTCTTCATCTTGTCGAAGAAGTCGAACACCACCTCGGCCAGGGGCATGTCGTAGGTGACGCGCACGCGCGTGCCCGAGGTGCCGATGTAGTCGATGGCCTTCTGAATGCCGCGGCGCTCCTGGCACAGCCCGAGGATCGCGCCGAGGTGATCGTTGGGCACGTGGATGTGGCAGGTGAGGAAGGGCTCCTCGAGGTGCTCGATCTGCTGCACCGGCGGCAGCTTCGCCGGGTTGTCGACGAACATCGGCTCGGCCCCGCCGTGGGTGAAGACCTTGTAGACCACGCTGGGCGCGGTCGAGATCAGGTTGAGGTTGTACTCGCGCTCGAGGCGCTCCTGGACGATCTCCATGTGGAGCAGCCCCAGGTACCCGCAGCGGTACCCGAACCCCAGCGCCGTCGAGCTCTCGGGCTCGTAGGTGAAGGCCGAGTCGTTGAGCCGCAGCTTCACCAGCGCGTCGCGCAGGTTCTCGTAGTCGGCGGCGTCCACCGGGAAGACGCCCGAGAACACCATCGGCTTGACCTCTTTGAAGCCGGGGAACGGCGAGTCGGTCGGCCGCGCGTCGTCGGTGATGGTGTCGCCCACCTTGGCGTCGGCGAGCTCCTTGACGTTGGCGACGAGAATGCCGACCTCACCCGCCATCAGCCGCTTCACCGGCGTGGCGAAGGGCGCGATCACGCCGAGCTCCTGCACCTCGAACATCTTCTGGTTCGACCAGAGGCGAATCTTCTGGCCGACGGCCACCGCGCCCTCGAGCACGCGCACCAGCATCACCACGCCGCGGTAGTTGTCGTACCAGCTGTCGAACACCAGGGCCTTGAGCGGCGCCTCCTGGCTGCCCGACGGCGGCGGCACCGTCTTGACGATCGCCTCGAGCAGGTCCTCGATGTTGAGGCCCTCTTTCGCCGACACCGCGACCGCCACCGACGCGTCGAGGCCGATCACGTCTTCGATCTCGGCCTTGGTGCGCTCCACGTCGGCCGACGGCAGGTCGATCTTGTTGATGACGGGGATGATGGCGAGGTCGTGCTCGAGCGCCATGTAGACGTTCGCGAGGGTCTGCGCCTCGACGCCCTGGGTCGCGTCCACGACCAGCAGCGCGCCTTCACACGCGGCGAGCGAGCGGCTGACCTCATAGGCGAAGTCGACGTGGCCCGGCGTGTCGATGAGGTTGAGGATGTAGCTCTGGCCGTCCTTCGCGGTGTACTTCATGCGAATCGACTGGGCCTTGATGGTGATGCCGCGCTCCCGCTCGATGTCCATGTTGTCGAGGAACTGGGCCTGCGACTCGCGCTTCGAGACCGTGCCGGTCTTCTCGAGGAGCCGGTCTGCCAGCGTCGACTTGCCGTGATCGATGTGAGCGATGATGCAGAAGTTACGAATGTGGGCGTTTTCGGACGGCATGCTGCGCAGGCCCGTAGCATCGAGCCTCTCGGAAAGCCACGGAGCCAGCGCGACCCGAGGCGCCCCCACTTTCACGCGCGCGCGACGTTTTTCGCGAGGCCCCTGGGGGCGTGGTGAGGCACACTTTGGGCTCAACGCCTGCTGCTGGGGGAACCATGCACTCGATTCGCCGCCTCGTGATGCCCGCCGTGTTGCTCACCGCTCCGTTCGCGTTCGCGCAAGACGCAGCGCCCGCCAAGCCAGTCGAGGCCGCCAAGCCGCCACCGACGGCCGACGAGATCAAGCGGGTGCTCGAGTACCAGGACAACGGGAAGGACCGCGGCCCCGCCCTGCTCGACGTGATCGTCTGCGCGAAGGTCGATCAGACCAAGGGCAGCGAGACCATCTTCACCTGCATCGAGCCGATCACCGGCCCCGCCAAGAAGGACGTCACCCTCAACGCGTGGCTGCAGTTCTTCGTGCCCAGGGGCGGCGAGTACGAAGATCTCAAGGTGCAGTGGCTGCACGGCAGCGAGGTTCGCGAGACGAAGGACTTCAAGATCAAGGGCCTGGCCCGCGCGCGCACCTGGCTGGCGCACACGCCCAGGAAGGCCGGCAAGTGGACGGTGAAGATCCTCCAGGGCGAGGACAACAAGGAGCTCGGCTCGGCCAGCTTCACCGTCGAGAACTGAGGCGCCTTCAGGTCACGAGCGCCGCGCCACCCGACGGCGCCACAGCCCGACCGACGCCAGGAGCGCGGCGCCCACCAGCACCGCGAAGGCCAGGGCCAGCGGGCGTGAGGGGCCGGCCCGCTGATCGACGCGCATGGACTCCAGCGACGCGTCGAGGCCCGGCACCAGCTCGTCCCAGCGGCCCGACGGCACGCTGAACAAGACGACCGACCGGCGCGCGTCGCCCGCGAACAGCGCCACCAGCACCTTGCGCAGCTGCGCGCCTTCGCGAATCGAGCCGCGCACCTCGACCCGCGCCGCGCTGCCGGTCACCACGTCGGCCCGCTCGAGGGTGAAGTCGAGCCCGAGCTCGTCGCGCAGGTGCCGCGTCACCGTGGTCGCTGCGTCGTCGCGCGCGTTGGGCCCCAGCCGGAGCGGATCTTCGATCACCGACACCAGCATGCTGGCGGCGTCTTCCCCGTCGCCGTCCATCAAGGCCAGGCTCAGGTAGCGCGGGGCGTTCTCCTTCGAGCCGGTGCCGATCACGCGGGTGCCGTGAAAGAGGTCCATGCGGGCCAGGTGAAAGGCGCGCGGCGGCCGCACCGTCACCCCGTCGTGCTTGAGCGGAGGCCCGAGCAGCTCGGTGGCGGCCAGCAGTGCGAGGGGCAACCAGGCGCTCACGCCCATGGATCTCGCGCGTTTCGGCCCCGCGATCCACCGTTCGCGCGGCGCGATGTACCCATCGGGGCCGTCCGTGCATCTCAGGCCCATGCGCCTGATGCTCCTGCTGTGGCTCGCCTTCTCGGTGAGCGCCTTCGCCGAGGACCCCAAGCCCGGCTGCGCCTGCGGCGAACCGAAGTGCGAGGCGGCCTGCACCTGCAGCGCGGGG
>JACSRE010000324.1 GCA_014879945.1 Myxococcus sp. | reverse complement strand
TCACCGGCGCCAGCGCCAGCGCCAACGCGCGCGCGCCGGAGATCGACTTCGGAAGACGTCACCGGCGCCGCGCTCGAGACGCGGCTGCCAGCTTTGGCGAGCCCTGCCTCGCTCGTCGATTCGCGCTCAGAACGAGGCGATGGGAACGCCTTCGACGCGGGGCCGCGTCGCGTCACCGAGAACCGGGACCGCGACCGCGAGCGCAGCGCTGCTGAGGATGAGCCACGGGAGCGCGGCCACCAGCACGCCGGTCAGCCCCGCGATGAGCCACGCGGCTCCAGCGAGCACCGTGACGAGCGCCGCAAAGGGAATGGCCCGCCTCCGCGCCGACACCGCCGTCTCCTACAGGCCTCCCGGCCCGGTGGTGCCCAGCAGGTACCCGATGACGCCCCCGATGACGACGCCCACGGCCGCGAGCACACTGCCGAAGACCGCGAAGGGCCGGGCAGCCGCGCCCGGTGGCTGGCTCGCCTCGAAGAGCAACCCAAGGCCGTAGCCAAGACCCAGCCCGATGCCAGCGCCGGTGGCCGAACCCATCACGGCGCTCAGCGGCGCGATGAGGGCTCGCGCGACCAACTGGGCGTCGGTGGGCCGCGCCTCCAGCAGCGTCGCCGCGCCCGCCCCAGAGGCGGGGGAAGGAGCCTGTACGAGCACCGAGCAGACCAGCAGCGTGACCATCATGACGGGACCGTCGCACGGGGATGACGCGGCGTCACAATCGAACCCCAGGGGCGCGCCGAGTCATTCCCCGAAGCGCAGCGGCACCCGCGGCTTCGAGAACTTCGGGTTGCCGTCGTTGGGCGGCAGCGGGTTGGCGGCCAGCACCGCGGCCACGCACTTCTCGAGCTTCGTGCCCTGCACCGGCGGGTCGAGCTTCACGGCGGTCAGCTTCCCGCTGCGCTGAATCTCGAAGCTCAGCTTCGCGGTGGCCCCGTTGAGCAGCTTGCGCTGGTCGGGGAACTTCGCGCCGCAGCCGCTGAGCCTGGGCCCCAGCTCGCCGAGCGCCTTGATGATGAGCGCGGCCGAGAGCTTCACCGGCCTGGGCGGCACGTTCACCCGCGCCGGCGCGCCCGCGTCGACGACCTCGGCCGCCGCGCCAGCGTCGAGCGCTTCCACGGCCAGGCCCGCGTCCTCCGCTGCTCCCGCGTCGGCCTCCACCACCGGCGGCACCACGGGAGCCACCACCGGCCCCGTCACCCTCGGGTCGACCTTCGGCCCCTCGCCCGCGGGCCTGAAGACGACGCCCACCGCGAGCGCGACCAGGAGCGCCGCGGCGATGGCGCCGGCCACCACCACCCGGCGTCTGGGCGCAGCGGCCGAGGCCAGCTCGGCGTCGCCCCGGAGGATGGCGCGCAGCTCGTCGCGCACCTCGTCCATCGAGGCGGGCCGCAGGTCGCGCCGCTTCTGCAGGCACTTCTCCACCAGCCGCGAGAGCCGGTCTGAGATGGGCTCTCCGCCGGCCGTCTTCGGGGGCAGCGGCACGTAGGGCCTGGTGATGATCTGCACCGCGATGTTCACGAACGTGGGCGCGTCGAAGGGGAAGCGCCCGGTCAGCACGCGGTAGAGGATGACGCCGACCGCCCACACGTCGCTGCGCGCGTCGACGTCGTCACCCTGGGCCTGCTCCGGCGACATGCAGATGGGCGTGCCGATGATGGCGCCCTCGGTGGTGGACACCATCGCCTTGCCGTCGGTGTTGGTCAGCTTGGCGACGCCGAAGTCGAGCACCTTCACGTAGTCCTTCGAGCCCCCACGCTCGATGAGCATGATGTTGTCGGGCTTCACGTCGCGGTGCACCACGCCGACCCGATGGGCCGCCGCGAGCGCGTCGCAGAGCTGCTCGATGATGGCGAGGCCCCGGTCGAGCCGCAGCGGCCCTGACTCGAGCTCGTCTGCGAGCGTGCGGCCCTTCAGGAGCTCCATCACGCAGTAGACGACGGACGGCCCCTTCGGCCCCGGCTCCTGCACGAAGTCGCTGATCTCCACGATGTGCTCGTGGTTGATCTGGTTCACCGTGCGCGCTTCCTGGAAGAAGCGGTGAATGAGCTCGGGGTCCTGGTACTGCTCGGGGCGCAGCACCTTGATGGCGGCGAGGCGGCCGAGGGCCTGGTGGCGGGCCTTGTAGACGGTGCCCATCGAGCCTTCGCCCAGGAGGCCCTCGAGGTTCCACGGGCCCAGCGAGGTGCGCGTCATCGCCGCCTCGGCCACCAGCTTGGGGCCCGACATCAGCGTGCGGTCCATGCGCACCAGCGCGCGCTTGAGCTCCGAGAGGTTGGCGAACCGCGCCGCAGGGTCGGGCTGCAGACAGCGCTCGACGACGGCGACGAGGTGGTTGGCCGAGGGCGGCAGCGGCGTGCCGTCGAAGGGCTTTCCGGTGAGGGCGTGCACCAGCAGCGCGCCCATGGCGTAGACGTCGGAGCGCGGCGTCGGCCCCGACGAGGCCCGCTCGGGCGCCGAGTAGCCCAGCATGAAGGTGCTGTCGGGCACCGAGACCTCGGCGACCCGGCCGTAGAGCGTCACCCGCTTCGGCGTCACGTCACCGAGCGTCTCGGCCTTGCCGGACTTCTCGAAGCGGTCACACAACGCCCAGACGATGCGCACGGCCTCGTCGGTGGGCAGCGGCCCGTTCTTCAGTCGCTCCTCGAGCGTCGTGCCGCTGCGGTCGTCAGACATCGTGGAAGCCCCAGCGTAGGCGGACCTGCGCCCGTTCCCCAGTTCCTTGCCCTGCCTGCTGGCAAGGGCCCTGCACTCCAGCGCGACCCTCCGTCACGGCGACTGGAGAAGCGAGGACTTGCACGATGCGCAGCGAGACGATGGTGTTTGGTGCCTCAACCCGGCGCGCCGAAGCGTGGCGGGTGTACCAACTTCGCACGGCCAACAGCGTGTACGAGCTGGAGGTGCAGGTGGGTGACGGCCCGCGCCGCTGCACGGTGCTGACGAAGCTGGGCGCCAACGGCGAGGGGCTGCAGTCTTTCGAAGACTCGCAGCCCCGCCTGGGTGAGCGCTGCCTGTACGACGTCTCGCCGCTCGAGTGGATGGGCCAGTCGCTCAGCGTGGGCACCGCCTGCACCTCGAGGATTCAGGCCGTCGACTTCGTGAAAGAGGCCGCGCAGCGTCGCGCGCCCACCACCACCATGGTGTTCGCGCCCTCCAGCTCGACAGGCCGCTCGAGCCCCGCGGCCGAGGCCTCGTCGGCGTCGTCGGCCCCGCCCAGCTGGGCCCCGTTTCCGATGGGCTGCGTCGAGATGCTGGAGGCCGCGGGGAGCGTGCTGGGCGCGGTGTGCCACCGTCACGACCTGCCGGCCGCCCTCGCCAAGGACCCGAAGTTGGCCAAGCGGTTCAGGCTCGCGCTCGCCCAGTGCGGCGTGCTCGTCGAGACGCTCTCAGCCCGACACGGGGAGCCCGAGGAGACCTCCAAGCCATTGATTTAAAACTCCGCGCTGGAGTGTCTGTATCGACCCTTGACGCTCATTCGCAGAGACTGCGAATGCTGGTGGGCGAGAATCGTACATGGCTCTCGCGATTCCTCGAACTGCTCCGCCGGTGGTGCCGTCACCGCGACCGGCGCCTCCGACGCCGCCGGCCCCAGCGGTGCACCGCAGCGCCTCGACGTTCACCTCCGCGCCCACCTCGAAGCCCGCCGTGTACGTCGTTCGCGCCGGTGACACCTTCAGCGGCGTCGCGGCGCGGCACCAGCTCACCACCCCGCAGCTGGCGAAGCTCAACCCGCAGGTGAAGAACCTGAACCTCATCGACGTGGGGCAGCGCCTGCACCTGAAGGCCGCGGCCGCTCCGCCGAGGCCCACCTACACGGTGAAGTCTGGCGACACCTTCAGCGCCATCGCCGCCAGCCACCAGCTCACCACCCCGCAGCTGGCCAGGCTCAACCCGCAGGTGAAGAACCTGAACGTCATCTCGGTCGGCCAGAAGCTCTTCCTCGAGCCCTCCGCCCCGGCGCCCGCGCCGCACGGTCCGCCTTCACCGCCGCCTCCCGCCCACCCGGCGCCCACCAGGGCGGGCCTGCCCGACACCTCTGGGCTCTCGACGAGCAAGCGCTTCGCCCTCTACGAGCAGTACATCGGCAAGTTCGGCGACGCGCAGGCGAAGAAGGACCTCGCCGCAGGCAAGCGCGTCATCCTCAGCCTCCGGCAAGACACGCCGATGACCGCGAACCAGCCCTACCGCGGCACCTACGACGACCGCATCGTGGTGCTGTGGAGAGACGGCGCGGGCCCGCACGTTCAAGAGCTGCGCGCCAACACCGAGCCCAACCGCCGCTGGTCGATTCCGGCCAACGAGAGCAGCAAGCCGGTCGGGCGCCTCGCCGACGACCAGACCATTCGCTACCACAAGGCCTGGAGCACGAAGTTCGGCAACCACCTCGTGCCCTCCGGCAACCCCTACGCGCAGCGCGACGCCAACCGCGACTACCGCTTCGAGAAGAACGAGAAGGCGTACAACGGCGAGTGGGGCGGGCAGGCCATGTTCATTCACCGCGCCTGGTCGACCGACACCGGCTCGCAGGGCTGCCAGACGATGGACGAGGGCCGCTTCAACACGTTCTGGAGCGCGCTCGGGAGCCAGCGCGACGTCAGCTACGTGCTGGTGAACGTCACCCGGCGCTGACCGCCGCGCGCGGCGCGCTCTCGACCGCGCTCGACGAGTCCCCGGCGGCGCGTGCGGGTGAAGTGTGGACGCGCCCTCGAGCGCCGCTCCCGCGGCCAGCATCGCGCGCTTGGAGCGGGCACCGACGGCGCGGCTTCAGCGCTTGAGGCGGCGCACCCACCACGCCTCGGCGTCGCCCGTCACCACGCGGAAGACGACCTGGTCCACCGCGCCCACCTGCACCGAGAACCGGCCGGCGTCGTCACTCTTGACCGGCTTGCCGTTGATGAAGAGCTGCGCGGCGCGGGGCGCGACGCCCGAGGCCACGGTCGCCGCCGACGCCTTCTCCCCATTGAGGGGCCGGTCGATGAGGAGCGAGGTGCGGGCGTTGTCGTACACCACCGTCAGCTTGTTCATGCGGGTGCCGCCCTTCTCGGCGCCGTTGCCGTCGAGCGCGGTGGCCGACCAGAGGAAGTCACCCTCGGCCACCACGCCGGGCTCGAGCACCAGCTTCGCCTCGGTCGCCTTGCGGTCCACCACCGGCGCGGTGAGGGCGTCGGCGCGGTACAGGCGAAAGCGCCAGGCCTTCGCGTCGGCCTGCGCCGAGAAGACGAAGGTCAGCGCCGGCACCTTCGACTGGTAGAAGACGGTCGCGCGCTGGCCGGTCTCGGTCACCGTCGCCGAGCGCGTCGCGGTGTCTCGCGCCGAGGCGAGGTCTGGCAGGAAGTCGACGCGGCCCACCCGGGTCGCCGCCCCCTGCGCGTCGAGCACCCGGAAGTGGAGCGGCGCCCTCGACGTCACCGGCACCACCACCTGCTTGCCCGCGGCGCCCGAGATGAAGGGCGCGGTGAAGCCGGGCTCCTTCGAGACCTGCACCCGGGTGGCGTCGGCGGGCAGCGTCAGCGCCAGGTCCTTCACGCCTTCGCCATACACCCGCACCCTCGGCGCGGCGCTCACCGTGAGCCCCGCGCGCGTCGAGGGCGCCGCCACCGCGCCGCCGCCATCGACCAGCGCGACCTCGCCCGCCTTCAGCGTGGTGGCCACGCCCTTCACCGTCACCGCCACCTCGCCCGCCTTCACCTCGACGCGCTTCTTCCTGCCCACCTGCGTCACCGTGACGGTCGCTTCCCCCGGGCCGCCGATGGTCGCGTCGCCGAGGTCGACCGCCGCCGGGCCGTTGCCCGACAGCTGCAGCGTCAGCGGGCCGACGACCTTCGAGAGCGCCACCACCGCCACGCCGCCCTCCTGCCGCTCGCCCTCCACCACGCCGCTGGCGCCGCCCAGCAGCAGCGCGTCGACGTTGCGGCCCGACAGCCGGGCCGCCGCGCCGCCGGGGAGCTGAAACGCCGTGCCCGCCGGCAGCGTCTCGTTCGCCTTCGCCGGCCCGTACCGCTTGTCGTCGGGCCGCTTCAGCTGCGGCTTGCCGGCCTCGACGACCAGCGTCAGCGCGCTCACCGCGGGCGCGGGGGGCGCGACCGGCGGGGCCTCGAACTCCAGCGCGCCGAAGCTGACCCCGAACGACTCGCCCGCCTTCGCGGTGCGGGTGCCGGCGTCGGGCACGTCGAACTCGATGGTGCCGAAGGTGACCGAGCCCTCGACGCCGCCGTCGACGAAGCGCAGGCGGCCCGTCGCGCCCTCTGACAGCCGCGCGACGCCGAAGGGCGTTCGCACGGAGAGCCCGCTCCAGCCGAGCCCGCCGTCGTCGTCGGACGAGAACGAGATGTCACCCGACAGCACCTCGACGCTGGTGAGCTTCGGGCCCACCTTGAAGCGCGTCTCTTCGCCCAGCTCGAGCTCGCGCCCGGCCGCGTCTCGCAGCAGCGCGCGGCTCGCCAGGCCAGTCGCCACCACGTCGCCTTCGAAGAGGCTCCCCGCCGAGGCCGCGGTGACCACGCCCTGCCGCTCGAGGTGGACCTGGCCCGACACCGTCACCAGGCTCGCGACCGAGACCGGCGCCAGCTCGGGCAGCCTGGGGGGCGTCACCACCGCGGGGCCCGGCGCTCCCTCTGGGCAGCCGCTCAGGAGCACGGCGAGCAGCAGGCCAAGGCGCGCCCTCATCGCAGCTGCTCGAGGTCGATCTGGAAGATGGCCTGGTCTCCGTCGGCGACCTCGACGACGCGCGTCTGCGTCGCGTAGCGCGCGGCCTCGATGACGACGGTGTAGCGCCCGCCCGGCACCTCGGCCTCGAAGCGCCCGTCGGCCTTCACCGACTGCTTCAGCTTGAGCTCGACGATGCGCACGGTGGCCTTCGCGACCGGGCCGGCCGCGCTGCTGACGATGCCGCGGATCTTCGCCTTGGTGCGCGAGGTGGCGACCTCGAGCGTGACGTCGAGCGTCGCGGCGCCCTCGGGCGGCACCTGCACCACCTCATCGGCCGGCGTGTAGCCGTCGAGCATGACGCGCACCTTGACGGGCCCGGGGCCGACCTGCGGCAGCACGAACGCGCCCGTCGCCGAGGAGCGCACCGAGGTGGCGCCCGACGTCACCTTCGCGCCCCCCAGCGGCTGGGTTGGCCCGGCGCGCACCACGCCCGTGATGCGGCCCGGCCCCGTCTTCGCCTGGAGCACCAGCGCGACCTCGACCGACACGCCCGGCGTCACCACAACCGGCTTCGATGCCGACTTGAACGCCGGGGCGGCCGCCTCGAGCGTCACCGGCCCCGACGGCAGCCCCTCGAGCACGAAGGCGCCCTCGGCATCGGTGGTGGCCTCGCGGCCCACGGCGCTCACCTTCGCGCCGGCCAGGGGCGCTCCGTCGGCGCGCGTCACCCGGCCCACCACCGAGGGCGCGACGGCGGGCCGGAGCGCCTCGACGACCGGCGCGGGGCGACGGCCCACCAACGACGGCCCCAGGCCCACGCGCCAGGCCCCCTCGTTGACCGCGGTGACGGTCCCGCCGCCTTCCCAACCACCGGCGTAGAACTCGAGCGACGCGGCGAGCCCCAGCTCCACGGGGCCCAGCTCCAACAGCCCGTAGCGCGCCTGGGCGCCCAGGGTGAGCGACGCGCCTGACATCGAGACGAGGCTCGTCTCGAGGCGGCCGTACAGCTGCGCGGTGAGGTGCACCGTCGGGTCGAAGGTGGCGGCCACCCCCACCACCGGGCCGGTGACGAGGCGGAACTCGGCGGTAGGCGGCGCCAGGGGGCGGATCAACGCGAGCCGGCCGAGCCCCCAGCCCAGGTGCGCCTCGAGGGCCAAAAGGAGCAGCGGTTGCCAGCGCGCCGCGAAGGCGATGCTCGTCTTGAACGTCTGCTGCCCCAACAGCAGGCCGGTGCTCTCTTGCCGAACCCGCCCGAAGTCGCTGTGCAGCTCGAAGCCCACGCCCAGCGACCGCCGCGGAAAGAAGGCGCCCGAGAGGTGGGCCTGGAGCAGCCGGGGCAGCGCGGCGCCGGCGATGGCCGTGGCGCCCTCGGGGAACTCCTGGTTCGACTCCCGGGTCGCGACGCCGAAGGTGGCGAACGCGCGGGTGTGCACCCACTGGTCGTCCTTCAGCCCGTCGATTGGCTGCGCGAACGCGACAGCACTGGCGAGGAGGACGACGAAGGCGGGTACGCGCACGGACACGCGTGAGGGTAGCACGCGCGCACCACCGGGCACCTCGTTCCTGCTATCAGTTGTCACACGATGCCGCTGGTGCTGCTCGTGTGCTCGCTGGTGGTGGCGCAGGGGCGGGTCAGCCCGGCCGGCGCCCTCTTGACCGCGCGCACGCAGCACACCGCGACGCTGCTCCTCGACGGGCGGGTGCTGGTGGTGGGTGGGCGCTCGGTGAGCGCGACCGAGACGCTCGAGACGACCGAGCTGTTCGACCCGGCGACCGCCCGCTGGAGCGCCGGGCCCCCGATGAAGACGGGCCGCGCGGGCCACAGCGCGACGTTGCTGAACGATGGGCGCGTGCTGGTGGTGGGCGGCGCCGCGCCGGCCGCTGATGGCTCGAGCCGGTTCGAGGCGCTGGCCGCCGCCGAGGTGTTCGACCCGAAGACGTCGCGCTGGAGCGAGGTGGGCGCGCTCGCCGAGGCCCGCAACGGCCACACCGCGACGCGGCTGCTCGACGGGAGCGTGCTGGTCGTCGGCGGCGCGCGGCCGGTGCACCAACACCTGGCC
Organism: Myxococcus sp.; assembly: GCA_014879945.1. Lineage (GTDB taxonomy): Bacteria > Myxococcota > Myxococcia > Myxococcales > Myxococcaceae > Xiheimicrobium. Next base: position 552 of record JACSRE010000324.1, on the reverse strand, counting down.
AGCGTGGAGCGCTTCGACCCGAAGACGAACACCTTCGCTCCCTGGCGCCCGCTGGCGACGGGGCGCTGGCTGCACGACGCGGCGCTGCTGAAGGACGGGAGCGTGGTGGTGCTGGGCGGGCGCTCCAACGCGGTGAAGAGCGCCTCGGGCGAGGCGGCCCCGCGGCCCGGGCTGGCGGTCGCCAGCGTAGAGCGGCTCGACGTGATGAGCGGCGTGTGGCACCCGGTGCCCGAGCTCGGCGAGCCGCGCCAGCGCACCGCGGTGGTGAGCCTGGGCGACCGGGTGGTGGTGTTCGGCGGCCAGACGACGACCATGTCGACCAACTACGTCGAGTGGTGGGCGCCCGGCGGCGAGGGCTGGGTGCAGCCGAAGGACCACCTGGCGGTGCCCATCGCCGGCCACACGGCGACGCTGCTGCCGTCGGGTGACGTGCTCGTCGCGGGCGGCGAGCCTCCCTCGGCGGTGGACACGGCGCGGGTCCAGCGGTGGACGCCCGGGTCGGAGCGCTGGTGCCTGGCCGGTGAGCTGAAGACCTGTCTCTTATACACATCT
>JACSRE010000323.1 GCA_014879945.1 Myxococcus sp. | reverse complement strand
CGCGCGCCGGCTGCGCCACGCACCTCGGGAGCGTCAGCCGAGGCCGTCGGATGGGAAGTGCGCGCGCCGGCTCCGGCACGCAATTCGGGCGCGTCAGCCGAGGCCGGCTGGCGCGGCCTTCCCCCGGGCTCGGCGGACGCGGCGGAGGGCGCTGCCGACCTGGAGGCCGACGGCCGGGCCTCGGCGACCGGCGCGGGGCGTAGCTTCTTCCGCGCCGGCACCGGCCCGCTCATCGTCTCGGGCGCCACCACCTCGGCGACCTCGGCGTCCATCGGCTCTGGCGGCGGCCTCGAGACGTTGGCGAGCATCGCCTCGGCGCTCGCCCGCTGCGGCAGCTGCACCGTTCCCACCTTCGCGGCCGTCACCAGCTCCTCGACGAAGGCCTCGACCGTCGGCTGGCGGTCTGCGGCCTTCTTGCTCAGCGCCTTGAGCAGCACCCTCGAGACGGCCTCGGGCACCTGGGCGTTGGCGAGGTGCGGCGGCTCGGGCGCCTCATTGAGGTGCTGCAGCAGCATCACCTTGGTGTCGTCCTCGGGGAAGGGGCGCCGGCCCACCAGCAGCTCCGAGGTGAGCAGCCCCAGCGCGTAGAGGTCGGAGCGCCCGTCGAGCGAGCCGGCCAGCACCTGCTCGGGCGACATGTACTGCGGGCTGCCCAGGGCGATGCCCGGCCGGGTGAGGTTCGGATCGTGGGTGCGGGTGAGGCCGAAGTCGAGCAGCGTGACGTGGCCGTCGTCGGCGACCATCACGTTGCCGGGCTTGAGGTCGCGGTGCACGTAGCCGTGCTGGTGGAGCCCCGACAGGGCCGCCGCCATCTGCACCACCAGCGGGAGCGTCTCGGCGAGGGAGCGCACCGGCTGCTCCTTCATCAGCCGCGAGAGCGGCCGGCCGTTGACGTACTTCATCACCAGGAAGGGCACGCTGCCGTCGCGCTCGACGCTCAGCAGGTGCGCCAGGTTCGGGTGGTCGACGCGCGCCATGATGCGCGCCTCCTGCTCGAAGCGGGTGCGGTACTCCTCACGCTCGGCGAGGTGCCGGTGGAGGAACTTGAGGGCCACCTCGCGGCCCACCGAGGTCTCCAGCGCGAGGTAGACGGTGCCCATGCCGCCCTGGCCGAGGCGCCGCACCAGCCGCCACTTGCCCTGCACCACCCGGCCGACGTTGGGGTCGTCGGCCACCAGGAGCCGCCCACACGAGGGGCAGGCCATCACCTTCGGCTGCACGGGCCCGTCGTCGAAGCGGGCGTCGTCGTCGAGCGCAGGAGAGGCGTGCTCCACCACGACCGGCGCGCCGCAGGGGCACACCAGCCGCTTCACGCCGGGCTTGAGGCCTGAACGACGCGCTTCCGCCAAGAACGAACTCCACCGTGAAGAGGGGGCCGCTGGTTCCGGAGCGTCGTAAATGTATTTTCGGGCCGGCGAAAGGGGAACCGGCGCGTGCGGCGTGTTTCGTTAGAGCTCGCGGCTCATCAACAGGCGCAGCTTGCCGCTCTTCTTCGAGACGACGGTGGCGACGGTGGTGAAGCCGTTCTTGCGGTAGAAGCTGACGGCCATGGCGTTGGCCGGGTCGACGCGGAGGGCGAGCGTCTTGCGGTTCATGTCGCGGGCGACCGAGAGCCCCTTCTCGAGGAGCACCGCGCCCACGCCCTTCATGCGCAGCTCGTTCTTGACGACGATGTTGCGCAGGTAGGCGGCGCCGGGCACCGGGCCGTCGCGCTCGATGGTGACGTAGCCGAGCATGGTGCCGTTGACCTTGCCGACGTTGATGAAGGGCCGCAGCTTGGTGAGGGCCTCGAGGCTCTCGGCGCTGGTCTCGCCGCGCGACTTCCAGGGGTCGGAGCTCGAGCGCAGCGTGGCGAGCGCCTGCATGTCTTCGTCGGTGGGCGCTGCCCACTTCGCGTGCTTGAGGTCGGCCAGCACCGCGTTGGTGTCGATCATCGGCGGGGGCGTGGCTGCTGCGGGGGTGTCCACCTGTTTGCTGGTCATCGCCTCTCCTTCGTACGGCGTGAGGGGCCGGTTTGCCACCCCTTCACCTCACGCATCGGCTCGGCCGGCCTTGATCCGAACCCTCTCGACGAACGTTACTGCACCGCGCCGAATTTCACCCAGGTGATTTCGGTCGCACCTTTCCCTTCAGCGAACCCAACGGGCAGGGGCGCTGCGACGCCAGACGAGGAGGGCGAAATCAGTGACGTGGCGTCGGATCGACGGCACACTTCACGGGTGCAACTCAACCATGCTCAGCGCGAGCTGACGGTCAAGATCGTCTACTACGGCCCGGGGTTGTCGGGGAAAACGACGAACCTGCAGATGATTCACCAGCGCACGAACGCCGACGTGCGCGGCCGGCTGCTCACCGTCGAGACCCACGACGACCGCACGCTGTTCTTCGACCTCTTGCCGGTGTTCTTCAACACCGCGGCGGGCTTCAAGGTGAAGGTGAAGCTCTTCACGGTGCCCGGGCAGGTGATTCACAACGCGACCCGGCGCATCGTGCTGCAGGGCGCCGACGCGGTGGCCTTCATCGCCGACAGCCGGCGCACCGCGGGGCCCGAGAACAACAGCTACTGGAAGAACCTGAACGAGAACATGCGCGAGAACGGGCTCGACGCCGCGCAGGTGCCCATCGTCATTCAGTTCAACAAGCGCGACCTGCCCGACACCAAGACCGACGCCGAGATTGAAGAGGCGCGCAAGAAGGGGAAAGAGGCCGTGGTCGGCGCCATCGCGATTCGCGGGGTGGGCGTGCTCGAGACGCTCTTCGCGGTGTTGCAGGCGGCCTACCGGAGCCTCGACGCGCGGGCCGGGCTGTCGAAGAACATCGGGCTGACCGAGAAGGAGTTCCTCACCCAGGTGTTCCAGAACATCGACACCGCGGGCACCGAGCTCGAGCGCCTGTTCCCGCCCAGGGTGAAGGCGCCGTGAGGCAGGGCGAGTCGGTCCTCCAGCGGCGCATCACGCTGACGGAGCTGCTCGACGCCGAGTCCTTCACCGAGGTCGTGAAGGGCTTCGTCGAGCTCTACAAGGTGGGCATCAAGGTCTTCGACGACAAGGGCGGCAAGCTCGCCGACATCAAGGTCGGCAACGGCGACTTCTGCGGCTACGTCTTCAGCTTCCCCGAGGGGCGGCGGCGCTGCACGGCGACGGTGGGCCGGGTGAAGGACGGCCCGGTGGCGTTGACCCACGGCGCGCGCCTGCCGGTGCTCGAGACGAGCGACCAACCCAAAGCCAAAGGCGTGGTGACGGTGCCCTGCTTCACCGGGCTGCGGTACATCATCCTCCCCATCTCGTGGGAGGGAGACACCCTGGGCCGGGTGGTGTTCGGGCCCTTCTTCCCCGACGACCTCAACGAGTTCCCGCCGCCGTCGCTGACCGACATCTCAGAGGGCTTCGACGCCGCCAACGCGCGCAAGTTCGTCGAGAAGGTGCGCCGCGCGCCCGAGAGCACCATCGCCCGGGTGCTGCTGCACTTCTCGCAGCTGCTGCAGACGTTGCTGTTCGCGGGCCAGAAGATGTTCCTCACCTCGCAGCTGCACATCGAGTCGACGCTCGAGCAGAACCGCGAGCTCGAGGAGCGCAACCGCAAGCTCGAGGGCATGAACACCAAGCTCAAGGAGCTCGACCGGCTCAAGAGCGCCTTCCTCGCGACCGTCAGCCACGAGCTGCGCACGCCGCTGACCAGCATCATCGGGTACTCCGAGATGTTGGCCGAGGGGCTCGCCGGCCCGCTGAGCGGTGAGCAGGTCGACTACGTGCGCACCATCATGGACAAGGGCGAGACGCTGCTGAAGTTGATCAGCAGCATCCTCGACATCTCGCAGATTGAAGCGGGTAAGGTGCGCCTGGCCTTCGAGCCGATGGACCCCTTCGAGCTGGTCAACTCGTCGGTCTCGAGCCTCAAGCCGCAGTCGCAGAAGAAGGGCGTGGTGCTCGAGACGAAGCTGCCGCCCAAGCACTTCCAGTCCACCGGAGACCGCGACCGCCTGCGCCAGGTGGTGACCAACCTCTTGACCAACGCGGTGAAGTTCACGCCCAAGGGCGGCACGGTGCGGGTGCTCTTGACCGAGCTGACCCACCAGGCCGACATCAACGCGCAGGGCTACCGCATCATCGTCGAGGACTCGGGCGTCGGCATTCCCGCGGACCAGTTCGACAAGATCTTCCAGAGCTTCTACCAGGTGGACTCGTCCTCGACGCGCGAGTTCGGCGGCGCGGGCATCGGCCTGGCCATCGTGAAGAGCTTCGTCGAAGGGCACGGCGGCGTGGTGCGCGTGGCCAGCGAGGTCGGCCGCGGCAGCCGCTTCACCATGATTCTGCCGACGGTGCCCTCGGCGCAGACCGCGGTGAGCATCACCCCGCCCGTCACCGCGCTCCAGGCGCCGGCCGACGACCGCTTCTAGTTCGAGCGGGCGCGCCGTCTGACATCGACGTCGTGGCGGCCGCGTCAGGGGCGTCGCGGCGTTCACTCCGGCGCGTCAGCGTTTTCGGCGGGTTCCGGCTGGCCTACCGCTTGCCATCGGCCCCGCTCGAACGCGCGGCCAGGCCGGAGCACCGCCGCGAACGGGGAGCACCACATGACGACGGTTGGTAAAGCGACGCTGGCGCTGGGGACGTTCTTTCTGCTCGTGGGCTGCGCCGACGGAGGCAACGGGGACAAGGGCCTCGTGCGCTTCTCGCAGGTGGTGAACTTCGTCGAGACGAGCGACTTCTCGCCGCCGCTGGTGGCCACGCGCACCGTGCTGATCCGCCTGGAGCACACGTCGGTCGACCAGCGCGGCTACCCCGAGCTGAACCTCGAGGTGACGGGGGGCGCGGCGCAGGTGCTGCCGCTGGGCTTCGCGCAGTACGCGGTGCGGCTCGACGAAGAGAAGGCCTACCGGTTTCGCGCGAAGGAGGGCACCCGCGAGCTCGACGCCCTGACGGTGACCGCGAAGAAGGCGGCCGGCCTGCGCTTCCACTCGAAGGCGCGGGTGGTGACGCTGGGGCGCACGGGGCAGAAGACGTGCGCGAAGGGCTCCGAGGTCGAGCTGGCCGAGCTGACGCTGGCGCCGAACCAGGAGGCGGCCCTCTTCGTGGTGCCGGTGGATGGCGAGGGCAAGGCGATGCTGGGCCTGCTGCAGCTGAGCGGCAAGATGAGCCGCGCCGACGTGCAGCTCGACACGCCGCTGTTCTTCGAGGGCGGCAGCGCGAACGCGCTGACGGTGAAGCCGACGCTCGCGTCGGGGCCGCTGGGTGACGCGCAGCTCGAGGTGACCGAGCCGCTGCTGGGCACCCTGACGCAGAAGGTGGGCATCGCCGCCAACGACGCCGTCATCACCTGCGATTGACACCTCGACCGCGCCGGCGGCGCCTCGCCTGGCCGTGAGCGGTCAGCCTCGCGCTTCGAGACCGCGACGGCTCACTGATCAACCTTGTCGCAGTCGATGCGCCCGGCCTGGGCCGAAGTCGAGACGAGGGAGGTCTCGCGGAAGCTGGTGTCGTACTTGCCGCCGCCGAGGTGCTCCTGCGCCCACCAGCCGCGGTCCTGGAAGCAGGTGGCGCCCTCGCGCTTGGCCCAGGCAGACAACAGGCTCCGGCGGAGGATCTGCTTGGTGCGCTGGTCGCGGGTGACCTCCCAGGCGTCGCTCATCACCACCACGCGCACGGTGGTGGGGTACTTCTTCTTCACCGCCGCCTCGAGGGCCTTGAGCTCGGCGGCCTCGGAGAACCCCCCGGCCTTCGGCATGGTGCGCAGCGCGGCCTTCTTGTCTTCCAGCGCCTTGCCGACGCCGTCGAAGCTGGCCTTGAGCGCGCTCTTGTCGGCCTCGCTGAGGTCGACCGAGAAGCTGCCCCCTGCCAGCCCCGGCTTCCGCCCCGCGGCCTCGAGGGCGATGGTGTGTTTGCCCGCGGGGAGCTCGGAGAGGATCTTCATCATCAGCGACGCGGGCCGCGCGGCCTTCAGGTCGGTGCCGAACTCCGAAGGCGTCGCGCTCAAGGGGAAGGCGAAGCTCGTCTCGGACCCCGCCTCTTTCGACGCCTTGAGCGAGAGGGTGAAGGACGGTTTGCCGTCGATGGCGACGTGCAGGTCGATGTCGAAGGCGCCGGTCTTCTTGTCGCGGTTGAAGAAGAGCTCCGAGATGGGCTGATCGAGCCGCATCAGCGCGTAGATGGGCCTGGCCCCGCTCAGCGACGCGCTGGTGGCCGAAGCCGGGCTCCCGGGCGTGAGGGGCTTGTCTGCGGTGACGATGCTCCCCGACCACGCGACCGAGGCGAAGGTGCCCACCACCACCACCGCGAGCCTGCTCGAACGAACGTCGCTTCGGAACATGGAGCCCCCTGGCCTTTCTGGAAGAACGAGAGCTTCAGTTGAAGTTGCTGACGCTCACGTCGCCGGTCTTGCGGTCGACGATGGCCCACAGCCCGTGGTCGCCCTGCCCGTCGGTGCTGACGCTGAAGATCCACGCGTCCTTGTTCTCTTCGCCCGTCGGAATCTCTTCGTCGGTGGGCACCAGCGAGATGGTGCCGGCCTTCAAGAGCGCGCGCACCTCGGCGTCGACCTTCTTCGGGTCCGACAGGCCGGCGCCGTCGGGGCCGCCGAACTCGCGCACGAAGGCGGGCAGGCCGGCGTCGGTGTCGGTGGCGACGGCCTTGAGCGCGAGGCCCAGCGCCTTGTCGTAGCTGACGGCGTGCTTGCCGAAGGTGCGCTCGTGCTCGGCGGCGAGGCCCGCGGGCGTGACGTCGCGCGACTGGTACTTGCCGGCGGGCGTGAGCTTCGTCTCTTGCGAGCCGAGGTAGTTGACGTAGTTGTCGCGCAGGGTCTTCGGGAGCGCCTTCGCCTCGGTGGTCGAGAGGTAGCCGTCGCCGTTCTTGTCAGAGGCGCGCGCCCAGGCCTCCATCATCACCACGAACTCCTTCGCCACGTCGGCGGCCTTCACCGAGCCGTTGGGGAGCTTGAACTGCGAGGCGTCGAAGTTGTCCTTCAGGTCGGTCGCGAGCTTCTTGGCCTCGGTGCGGGAGAGCACCTGGTTCTTGTTCACGTCGGCCTTCTTCAGCTGGGCGGCGACGTAGACCTTCGAGGCGGCGACGAGCTCGTTGATGTTCACCTTGGTGAGTTTGGGCATGGCGGCTCCTGAGGTCGGCGAGAGGGCGGGACCTTAAGCGAAACCTCGTGGGGCGTGGGAACCACTCATGGCGCGCCCCCGTCACCGTCGTAGAGCCGGAACCAGTCGGTGGTGGCGGTCGACACCAGCACCGCGCCGACGGCCGGCCGAACGAAGGGCAGCCTCGTCACGAAGTCGGGCACCTCGCAGGACCCACCGCCGGCGGTGGCGTCACAGAGCGCCGCGCCCGAGAGGGGCAGCTCCCCTTCGCCGGTGGTCTGCCAGGCCGCGCGGAGCCGTCGCAGCCGGCACGGGCTCTGCGCGAGCTGGTCGCCGAGCTGCCGGTAGCGCTCGGGCAGGAGCGGCTCGGCCCAGGGCCTCAGCAGGAGCGCGCTGGCCAGCTCGCGCTCGGCGCTGCAACGCCCGACGAGCGGGAACCGCGGGTCGAGCGGGGTGGTGGGCGCCAGCAGGGCCGTCGACGCCGGGGCCACCCACAGCGCGCGCTTGAGGGACTGTTGATCAGCCTCGGTCATCACCTGCCGGCCGCCGAGGTCGAGCCCTCGCCGCGCCGCCTCTTCGGCAGCCTGGCGCTCGAGCCCCAGGAGCGCGACCGCCACCATGTCGCCCACCAACAGCTCGGTGGTGAGGCAGAGCCGCGACAGCTCGTGCACCTCGTCGAGCGCCGCCTGCACGTCACCGGAAGCGAGCCCCTTCAGCAGCCGCGCCTTCGAGAAGGCGAGCACGTCGGTGAACCGGGGAATCGGCTCGGTCATGCCCTCGAAGGGACGACCGGAGAGCGGCGTCTGCGGGCCCTCGACGTCCCAGAAGCCAAAGCCCGCCAGCTGCGCCATCCACCCCAGGTCGAGCGACGAGACGTCGAGGGTGGCCCGGGGCCAGTCGGCGCCCGCGTCCTTCAGCCCGGCCACCACCTCGGCCGGGAGCGGCTGTGGTGCGGCGCGCCCCTCGAAGGCGACGTGCTGGAACAGCAGCGCCGCCGCGTCGCCACCGTCGCGAGGCGCGAAGAGCGGGTCGCCGGCCCAGCGGCGCTGATCTGCCATCACGGCCGCGGCGAAGGTGCGCTGACGGGTCGCGAGCTCCGCCTGGGCCTCTCGAATGGCGCGGGTGCCCTGCACCAACACGGGCCCAACCGCCACCCCGTGAGCCACCACGAGCAGCAACACCACCACGCAGACGACGACGAAGAGGCGCCTCACGGGCCGACACTCTGCCACGGCGACCCGCCATGGGAGCCGCGCACCAGGTACGCGCGCTCGCACCCTCATCTCCGCTAGAAGCCTTGACGTGAGACAATTCCCGCTCGTCGCGCTCTTCCTCGTCGGCTGCCTCGACACCGCGCTGCCCCCCGCCACCGTCGGCTCGATTCAGGGCACGCTCTTCGCGGCGGTGCCCGGCACGCCGACGCCCGTCGAGGTCAGCGGCACGGTGACGCTCATCGAGTCGGGCCTGGCCATCGAGAGCTCGGCCGACGGACGCTTCGAGGTGACCCCGGTGCCGCGCGCGGAAGGCACGCTGGTCTTCTCGGCCAACGGGCTGCGCAAGGTGGCGACGCTCCAGTCGCTCGGCGCGGGCCCCGGTCGGCTCACGGCGCTGGGCGCCGTGGTGCTGGGCGCGAACGCGTCGATTCAGGGGCAGGTGCTGCTGTCGGACTCGGCCGACGCCGCGGGCACGATGGTGTTCGTCGAGGGCGAGCTCGCGGTGGGCTTCAGCAACGCCAGCGGCCAGTTCGTGGTGCGGGAGCTCCCGGCGGGGCCGGCGTCGGTCGCCTTCGTCCGCAGCGGCTACGCGCCGCACGTGCAGCAGGTGGAGCTGCGCAGCGGAGAGCGCATGGTGCTCGACCAGGTCACCCTGACGCCGATGACGACGGGCGCCATGACCAGCGCCTCCGGGCTGGCCCGGCTGGCCGACCAGGACGACGCGTCGGGCATCACGGTGACGGTCGATGGAGCCCCCTCGGTCACCTCCGCCGCATCGGGCGCGTACACGTTCACCGGGTTGCCGGTGGGCGCGCACACCTTCGTCTTCACCAGGGCGGGGTACCGCACCGTGGTGCTCCAGAACCGGTTGGTCGGCACGCGGCCCGTCACTCTGCCCACGGTGACGCTGGTGTCGGGGCTCTCCTCCGTCAGGCCAACGCAGTGGAACCCGACCTACGACGCAGGCGTGATGGACGCAGGCGTGATGGACGCAGGCGTGATGGACGCAGGCGTGATGGACGCAGGC
>JACSRE010000286.1 GCA_014879945.1 Myxococcus sp. | reverse complement strand
GAGAAGTGCGTCACCTCGGCGGTGATGATGGAGCCGCTCGCCGTCGACGGCAGCTCTTCGAACTCCGTCTTCGAGCCGCGCTTCGTCCAGAAGACGACGAGCTTCGACCCTCCGGGCTGCGTCGCCGTGAACGTCACCTTGACCGGCTTCTGGAAGACGATGCCTTCGGGCTCGAAGACGAACACCGGCGAGTAGGCCTCGAACTGCGCCGGCGCCGCGGTGGGCGAGGAGGTGACGGTGATGGACTGCCCCTCCGCGAGGGCGCCCGCAGGAATCTCGAGCTTCGCGTTGGTGACCTCGACGGTGCCCCCGCTCGCCGAGACCATGACCGACCTGGTCTCGCCGGTGCCCACCGGGTTCGACGGGTTCCCGTCGCCACAGCGAACGAAGATGAGCGAAGCGAAGACGACCACGAACACTCGAGACAGCGGGAATCGAGAGGGCATAGCGCCGGAGCTTCCACTGGCGGAAAGCTCCCTCAAACCAATTTTGCGCTGCCCTCCCATTGCCGGCCCCCACCCCCACGCACAGCCTGCGCGCGAGCGCGACCTGCGGCCTTGACCGACCACAAGGCTTCAGACCAGGGCGTTCCGAACCCGAACAGCCCACCTCCCGAACTGAAACATCGGCGCCGCCCGCGCCGTGGACCAGCGACGGCACCCGATCTGCATACCCGCGCGAAGCCATGCGCCTGATGCCGTCTCGCCCCCGCACGCCCTGGGTCCCCTTCGTCGTCGCGGCGCTGCTGTTCACCGTGCTGGTGGGCGCGCTCAACGGCGCCCTCAACCTCTGGTCGTTGCACGTGCTGCACCGCGCGGTGCCCGCGGAGCACCACCAGTCTCACGCCGTCGCGCAGCTCTTCGGCTTCATGTGGCTGCTCACCGCGGGCGTGTCGTTTCACCTCGCGCCCCGGCTCTTCGGCGGCGCCCTGCCCTCGCCACGGCTGATCCGCCTGGTGTCGATACCCGGCATCGCCGGGGTGACGCTGCTGGTGCTGGGGCGGCTGGGCAACCTGCTGCCGGGGAGCGCGTGGCTGGGCCTGGCCGGCGCGGTGCTGGTGCTGGCGGCGATGGCGGCGTGGTTTCGCTTCGTCTTCACCCTCTACCGCGACCGTCAGGTCGTCGGCGACTGGCTCCCGATGTTCGTGCTGGCGGGCACCGGCTGGTGGCTGGCCGCGTCGCTGCTCCTCTTCGCGTGGCAGCTCGGCCAGACGGTCGGCGGCCCCTTCGCGCGGGTGCCCTTCGAGCTCATCACCTCGACCGCGCTCTACGGGGGCACCGCGAGCTGGGTCGTCGGCATCACCCTGCGCGCGGGCGCTTGCACCATGCGCATCGGCCGCGCCTCGGCCGACCGCCAACGACGGGGCTTCTTCGCGTGGCAGGCGGCGGCTGCGCTGCTGGCGCTCCAGTCGGCTCTTCCCTTCGAGGCCTGGAGCCCCGCGCTCTCTTTCGCCGGGGCCCTTGGCCTGGTGGCGCTGCTCTCGGTGGTGCGCCCCTTCCAGAAGCCGCACGAGGCGATGTCGCCCAACGAGCCCTTGCTGCGCGTCGCGATGGTGGCCGCGTGGAGCTTCGCCGCCGTCGCCGCGCTCGCGATGGCGTGGCAGGGCGCGAGCGTCTTCGGGGTGCTCCCGCCGCCGCTGCTCAAGGACGCCGCGCGCCACGCCTTCACCCTGGGCTTCGCGCAGCTCGCCGTCTTCGGCTTCGCGGGCCGCATGTTGCCCAGCTTCGAAGGGGTGCCGATGCCCTCACGCGGCCTCTACGACGCGGGCGTGCTGGCCCTCATCGCCGGCGCGGCGCTGCGGCTGTCGAGCGTCCTCTCTCCCTGGAAGCCGGCGATGGTGGCCTCGGGCGTCTCGGGCGCGTTCGCGCTCATCGGCGTCAGCCTCATCGGCTTCTGCTTCGCGCGCGCGATGGTCGAGGGCGCCCGCCTGCGCCGCGCGCCGCGCGCCAGCGTCAAGTCGGTCAAGCTCCGCGCGGTGAGGGCCTGATGGCGCGCGCCTGGGTGGTGGGGCCGCCGGCGGCGTCGTCTGGGCGCGCGTCGTTGCTCGACTGGCTCGCCTCGGGGGCGAACGACGAGCGGCCGTGGCTGACGTTCCATCAGGGCATCGAGACCGACGTGCTGCGCTTCTGCGACGCGGCGCCCCTGGCGCGACGGTGGGCGAAGGCCCTGGAGGACGCGGGCGTGGGCGCCGGCGACCGGGTGGCTGTCTTCTTCCCCAATGGCCGCGACTTCGTGGGCGCCTTCTTCGGGGCGCAGTGGGTGGGCGCGACCGCGGTGCCGGTGCCCTGGCCGGCGACGTCGCTGGCGGCCGACCTGCCCGCCAGCGCGAAGCTGTTGCTCGAGGCCTGCCGCGCGAAGGTGGTGTGCGCGCCCCCACGGGCCGAGGGCATCGGCTGGCCCATCCTCTCGCTCCCGGCCGACGTCGAGACGACCACGCCCGCGCGCGAGGGCGAGGCCGCCTTCCTCCAGTTCTCGTCAGGCAGCACCGGCGCGCCGCGCGGCGCCGTCATCTCACCGCGGGCCGCCGCGCTCTCGGCGCTGGGCATGGCCGAGGGGCTGTCGCTGGGCCCGCTCGACGTGGGCGTCTCGTGGCTGCCCTTCTTCCACGACATGGGGCTGGTGGGCGTGGTGCTGACGTCGCTGGCCGCGAACTTCCCGGTGCACGTGCTGCAGCCCGGCGAGTTCCTCCTGCGCCCCTCGCGCTGGCTCGAGCTCGCCTCGCGCGTTCAAGCCACCATGACGGTGGCGCCGAACTTCGCGTACGAGCTGGTGCTGCGCCGGGTGCGGGCCCCGAAGGAGCTCGACCTCTCGCGGCTGCGGGCGATGCTGAACGGCTCCGAGCCGGTGCACCGCGCCACCATCGAGCGCTTCGAGGCGGCCTACGCGCCGTTCGGGCTGCGGCCTGGCGCGGTGCTGCCGGTCTACGGGCTCGCCGAGAACGTGCTGGGGGTCTCCTTCCAGGGGCCGGGCGCGACCGACGAAGACCTGCGCCTCGACGGGCGGGTGGTGCCCTCGGTGGGCGCGCCGCTGCGGGGCCTCGAGGTGGCCGTGCGCGACGAGGCCGGCGCCATCGTCGACGAGGGGGTCGAAGGCGAAGTGACGGTGCGCGGCCCGACGTTGATGACGGGCTACTTCGACGACGAGGCCGCCACGGCGCGGGCGCTGCGAGACGGGTGGCTGTTCACCGGTGACCGCGGGGTGCTGCTGGGCGGGCGCCTGTACCTCACCGGCCGGGAGAAGGAGCTCATCATCAAGCTGGGCCGCAAGTTCCATCCGGCCGACGTGGAGCGCATCGTGGCCGACGTGGCCGACCCGCCGCCCAACGGCGTGGTGGCGTTCTCGGTCGACGATCACGAGACGCACCAGGAGTCGCTGGTGGTGGTGGTGGAGCAGCGCCGCGCCTCGGAGGAGGGCCTGGTCGACCGCATCCGTGGGCGGGTGAGCGCCGAGCTGGGCGTGATGGTGGACCGGGTGGAGCTGGTGGGCGCCGGCGCGCTGCCCCGCACCACCAGCGGCAAGCTGCGACGCAAGGAGTGTACGGCGCGCTTCTCGGGAGCGGGGCGATGAAGGGACACGGGCCCGGCTCGAGCCACCGCGCGCGCGCCGCTGCGACGTGCTGCCCCCGCGCGTCGGGGTCGTCGCGCTGTCGTCCGACGCGCGCCGAGCTGGCGTCGACTCCCGATGCCTCGAGGGGCGCGGGCGACGGCGGCGTTCCCGCAAGGAGCGGCCCGGTTGCGGCAGACTTCTGCGTTCCCGCATCGCGCGGCGCGCTTGGCGCAGACTCCTGCGTTCTCGGATCGCGCGGCGCTCGTGGCGCAGACTCCTGCGTTCTCGCATCGCGCGGCTCGCGTGGCGCAGATTCGTGCGTTCCCGCACCGCGCGGCGCGCTCGGCGCAGACTCCTGCGTTTCCGCACCGCGCGGCGCGCGTGGCGCAGTCTGGGTTCCCGCACCGCGCGGCGCGCGTGGCGTCGGCTGCCCCCGCCACCCACGCCAGGGGAGCGCGCGATGACGCACGCTCCCTCTCTCGTGCTGGGTGCGGCCGGCTTCCTCGGCCTCAACCTGGTGGACGCCCTCATCGCCGCCGGGCACCAGCCGCGCTGTGGCCGGCGCGTGCGGACCAACGTGCTGGCGCTCCGGCAGCGAAAGGTGCCGCTGGTGCAGACCGACTTCGACGCGCCCGAGACGCTGCGCGCGGCGATGCAGGGGGTCGAGGTCGTCTACCACGCGGGCGGCCACTACCCGCGGCTGTCGCTGGAGCCCGAGAAGGAGCGCGCGCTGGGCCTGGGGCGGCTGGAGCGGGTGCTGGACGCGGCCGCGGCCGCCGGGGTGCGGCGGCTGGTGTACGTCTCCTCCACCGCCACCGTCGCGCCGCGCGCCGATGGGCAGCCCTCGACCGAGGCCGACGTCTTCGCTGCCCCGCCGCCGTGGGGCGCCTACCACGACCTCAAGTGGCACCTCGAAGCACGGGCCCTCGCCGAGACGCGGCTCGACGTCGTCATCGCCTGCCCGGGCGCGTGCCTCGGCCCGTGGGACCTGCGCGTCGGCACCTCGGCCATGCTGGTGGGCCTGGCGCGCGGCCTCGAGGTGCCGCACCCCGACGGCGTGGTGAGCTGGGTCGACGCGCGCGACGTCGCCACCGCGCTGGTGGGCCTGGGCACCCACGCCGCGCCGCCCCGCCGCCTGCTGGTGGCCGCCGAGAGCCTGCGGCTGCAGGGGCTCCTCGAGGTGGCCGCGCGCTTCTATGGCGTCACCGCGCCTCCGCCCATGCCCGACGCCGACGCGCTGGCCCTCGCCGACGCCGAGGAGCACCGCGCCGCCGCGGGTGGGCCGCGCGCCCGCCTGGCCCGGGAGCTGGTCGACCTCATCATCCACGGGCCCGTCATCGACGCCTCGCTCGCCCGCACCGCGCTGGGCGTCACCTGGCGCCCGCTGCGCCAGACGCTCGAAGACTTCGACGCCTGGGCGCGCCGCGTTCACTTCATTCCCCCGAAGTCCCAGGAGCCCGCCGCATGACCACCGACATCGACGCCCGCGTCATTCACCTCATCGCCCAGCTGGTGCCCGTGAAGGAGAAGGACATCAAACCCGAGCAGCGCCTGCGCGACGACCTCGGCATGGACTCGGTCTCGTCGATGGAGCTGCTGTCGATGCTCGCCGAGGACTTCGAGCTCGACGTCGGCATCGAAGACGTCGCCGACGTGCACACCGTGGCCGCCACCATCGAGCTGGTGAAGGTCTTCCTCGCGAAGAAGGCGGCCTGACGGTGCAGGCGCTCACCACCGACACCGACGGCGGGGTGGTCGACGCGCTGCTGGAGCAGACCGCCCGCTTCTGCGCCCGCGAGGTGGACGCGCGGGCCATCGACGCGGCGGCGCAGATTCCCAGCGCCGTGCTCGAGGGCCTGGGCGCGCTCGGCCTCTTCGGGGTGACGCTGCCCGAGGCGCACGGCGGCGCGGGGCTCTCGCTGGCCGACGCCTGCCGCGTGGTGGAGGTGCTGGCGCGCTTCGACCGCTCGGTCGCGGTGTCGGTGGGGCTGCACCTGGGCCTGGGCACGCGCGGCCTCGTTCGCTACGGCACCCCGGCCCAGCACGCGCGCTGGCTGCCGGCGCTGGCCTCGGGCGCGTGCGTCGCCGCCTTCTCCACCACCGAGCCGGGCGCCGGGAGCGACCTCTCGGCGCTGCGCACCACCGCCACCGAAGACGGCGAGCGGCTGCGGGTGTCGGGCGAGAAGAGCTACGTCACCAACGGGGCCTTCGCGGGGCTCTTCACGGTGGCCGTCTCGACGCCGGGCCTGGGCGGCGCGCAGCGGGGGCAGAGCCTGCTGCTCGTCGAGCCCACCGACGCCGGCTTCGCGGTGCAGCGCGAGGAGCACAAGCTGGGGCTCAAGGGCTCCTCCACCACCGGGCTGCTCTTCGACGACGCGACGCTGCCGCGCGACCGGCTGCTGGGCGAGCCGGGCCAGGGCGCGCGCATGCTGCAGCACATCCTCTCGTGGGGCCGCACGCTGATGTCGGCCGGCTGCTGCGGCGGCGCGGCCTTCGCCATCGACAAGGCCCTCGCGCACACCGCCCAGCGCACCCAGTTCGGCCGGCCCCTGGCCGCCCTCGACGTGGTGCAGGAGCGCCTGGCCCGCCTGCGCGCGCGCCACTTCGCGATGGAGGCCCTGGTGATGGCCACCGCGGCGCAGGCCGACGACGACGCCCTGGCGACGCACTCGTTGGCCGCGAAGGTGTTCTGCAGCGAGGGCGCGGGCTTCGTCGCCGACGAGGCGCTGCAGCTGCACGGCGCGCTGGGCTTCATCGAAGACACCGGCCTGGCCCTGGTGGTGCGCGACGTGCGCGTCACCCGCATCTTCGAGGGCGCCAACGACGTGCTCCTCACCCACCTGGGCCAGAGCGAGCTGCTGCGGCTGGCGACGAAGCCCGTGGACGCGGGGGCGCCCGCGCTCGACCGCGCGCTGGCCGACTTCGCGCGCGCGCTGCACGACACCCACCGCCTGCGCATCTTCCGCGCCCCGCGCCTGCTGCACGCGCTGGGGGCCGCGACCCAGTGGGTGATGGCCTCCCGCGCCGCCACCGCCCGCGCCCACCACACGATGCAGCCGACGCACCTCGCGCTGGCCCAGCTCGTCGAGCAGGAGGCGCGCTCGGCCGTCTCTCGCGCCGCCGCCGTCACCGCCGATGCCGCCGTCTTCCAGCAGGCGCTCGGGCTCGAGCGCCTTGGAGTCACCCCATGAAGGTGTTGTTCGTCTACCCCGCGTTCCAGCGTCACGCGCAGGCCCACCCCGAGCTGCTCGAGTACGTGCCGATGAACGAGTACCTCGGCTCACCGTCGCTCGGCATCGCCGCGCTGGCCGCGGTGACGCCCGCGCACTGGGAGTTCGAGTTCCGCGACGACCGGCTGACGCCCGCCGACCGCCCCACCGACGCCGACCTGGTGGCGCTCTCGTTCTTCACCGCGGCGGCCAGCCGCGGCCTCGAGCTGGCCGACTACTTCCGCGCGCAGGGCAAGCCGACGGTGTGCGGGGGCCTCTTCACCACCGCCATGCCCGAGGTGGTGATGGCGCACGCCGACGCGGTGGTGGTGGGCGAAGGCGAAGGCGCCTGGCTCGAGGTGCTGCGCGACTTCGAGGCGGGCGGGCTCAAGCGCCGCTACGAGCGCGTGCCGGTCGACCTCTCGACGCTCCCCCCGCCGAAGGTGTCGCTCTACATCGACGGCGAGGGCCCCGCGTTCCACCCCGACGACTACCCGGTGCAGCTCTCGCGCGGCTGCCCGCTCAACTGCCACTCGTGCATCTTGCCGGTGTCGATGACGAAGCAGCTGCGCGAGTTCACCCTGGCGCAGGTCGTCACCCAGCTCGAGCAGCTCGGCGCGCGCGGCAAGCGGGCCTGCCTCACCGAAGACACCTCGTGGCTGCCCGGCAAGGGCAACCGCCTGCTCGAGTCGCTCTTCGACCACCTCATCGCCGTGGGGAAAGAGGCCACCGTCAGCTACGTCGGCATCTCGATGCCGATGATTCTGTCGACGCCGCTGCCGCTGCTGCAGAAGGCGCGGCGGGCCGGCGTGAAGATGTTCTACCTGGTGGGCGGGTTCGACCCGGTGACGATGCGGGCCTTCACCGGCAAGGACGAGCGGGCCCTGGAGCGCGCCCACAAGGCCATCGCGAAGTGCTTCGAGGCCGACATCGAGCCGTACACCTCGTTCCTCTACGGGCAGGACGACGACGACGAGGGCACCGTCGACCGCATGCTGGAGTTCGCGCGCAGCTCGGGCATTCGCAAGGCCGAGTTCGCCATCTTCACGCCCTACCCCGGCACGCCGTCGTTCAAGCGGCTCGAGGCCGAGGGCCGCATCACCACGCGTGAGTGGCGCCGCTACAACGACGCCAACTGCGTCTACCAGCCGAAGCAGCTGACGGCCGACCAGGTCGTCGAGGGCTACCTGCGGCTGTGGCGCGAGTTCTACGCCGACAAGTCGTACTTCCAGGACCGCTGCCACGACGAGCGGACCATTCAGTTCTGACCGCAGCCGGGGCCATCGGGGGCGCCATGCACGTCATCGTCGTAGGAGCTGGCGTCGCGGGGCTGTCGACGGCCCTGGGCCTGGCGCGCCGTGGAGTGAACGTCTCGGTGCTGGAGCGCCGCGAGACGTCCTTCGGCGGCACCTCGGGGCTCAACGCGGCCATCTTCCGGCCGCTCGAGACGCAGAAGGTGATGACGGCGCTGGCCCGACGAAACGGCGCGCTGCTCGACGAGCTGCTGGGCCACCGCACCGCGTGGCTCGACAACCGGGGGCTGGTCTTCACCGGCCAGACGAAGACGCTGCGGCAGCTGTCGGCCGAGGCCGAGGCCGCCAGCCTGGTGTCGAAGCGGTGGCGCGGCGCCGAGCTGCTGCGGCACGTGCCGGCGCTGACGGGCGGCCGGTGGACCGAGGGGCTGTGGCTGGCGGCCGGGGGCGTCATCGACCTGCACCGCATGGCGCGCGGCCTCGAGACCGAGTGCCGGCGCCTCGGCGTCGAGCTCGTCTACCAGACCGAGGTGACGCACCTCTCGTCGTGGCGCGGCGGGCGGTGGGCGGTGACGACGCGGCCCGGCCCGGAGCGGCTGGCCGACGCGCTGGTGCTGGCCTCGGGCGCGCACTCGGCGCGGCTGGCGGCGCTGACGGGCTCCTCGGTGCACCTGCGCGTCTTCAAGCGCACCCTCGCGCTGCTCCAGCCCGAGGCCGTGCGGCTGTCTCACGTGGTGTGGGACGTCACCACCGAGACGTACTTCCGGGCCGAGTCCGGCGGGGTGCTGGCCTCTCCGTGCGACGAGGAGCCGTGCGGGCCCGACGCGACGGCCTCGGTGACGCAAGACGCGCTGGCGACCCTGGGCAGCAAGCTGCAGCCGGTGGCGCCGCGGCTGGCGTCGGCCAGCGTGCGGCGCGCGTGGGCGGGCCTACGCACCTTCTCGGAGGACCAGCTGCCCGTCATCGGGCTCGACCCCGACGTGCCCGGCCTCTACTGGTGCGCGGCGCTCGGCGGCTCGGGCATGACGACAGGCGCGGCCCTCGGCGACCTCGCCGCCACCGCGGTGCTGGGCGCGCGCGTGCCGCCGTCGCTGGCTGCGCGGCGCTTCTCGGCGACGGCGCGACGGCGCGCCAACCCACGACGCGCGGAGCGGTGAGGCGACGAGCTCGAAGCGGCGCTCCTCGGCCAGCGTGGGCGCCGTCTTCGGGCATGAAGAAGGGCGCGCGCGTCTCTGTTACTGGCGCTTCGCGGTGGTGGCGCGGCGGCGCGTCACCCCACGACGCGCCAAGCGGTGAGCCACCGGCTTCGGAGCGGCTGCGGCCTGAAGACGCCCGAAGTGGGCGGTGACGACCTCGAA
>JACSRE010000216.1 GCA_014879945.1 Myxococcus sp. | reverse complement strand
GGTGGCCGACAAGCCCGTGGTGGCCGACAAGCCCGTGGTGGCCGACAAGCCCGTGGTGGCCGACAAGCCGGTGGTGGCCGACAAGCCCGTGGTGGCCGACCAGCCCGTGGTGGCCGACAAGCCGGTGGTGGCCGACAAGCCGGTGGTGGCCGACAAGCCGGTGGTGGCCGACAAGCCCGTGGTGGCCGACAAGCCCGTGGTGGCCGGCAAGCCGGTCGCGAAGGGGCTGACGCAGGCCCAGCTCGAGGCGCGCCTCCATCGTGTCGAGAGCAAGCTCGACAAGCGTGAGGCCGACATGGGCGAGCCCGACCGCATGCTGCGCACCTTCCTCAAGAACGCGACGACCGCGGTGAAGTCAGCCTCGGACGACGCCTCGCGCAAAGACGCGTGGAAGCAGCTCGACGAGCTCGAGCAGCAGCTGCGCTGAACGCCCCGCCAGCCTTGACACCTGCGGGGCCCCGCGATGGAAGGCTCGCATGAAGCTCGCGACCAAACGCAACGGCACGCGCGACGGCAGCCTCGTCGTCGTCAAGCGCGACCTGTCGGCCATCACCGACGCCTCGGCCATCGCCCCCACCCTGCAGGCCGCGCTCGACGACTGGAGCCGCGCCGAGCCGAAGCTCGAGGCCCTCGCCGAGCAGCTCGAAGCCGGCGCCGTCGCCTCGGAGCCGTACGACGCGACGAAGCTCCACAGCCCCCTGCCGCGCGCGTACGAGTGGGTCGACGGCAGCGCCTACCTCAACCACGTGCGGCTGGTGCGCAAGGCCCGCAAGGCAGACCCGCCGCCGACGCTCGAGACCGACCCGCTGGTGTACCAGGGCGGCAGCGGTCACCTCATCGGCCCCACCGACGACATCGTCATTCGCGACGAGGCCTGGGGCTGCGACTTCGAGTCGGAGCTGGCGGTGGTGCTGGGTGACGTGCCGATGGGCGTGAAGGCCTCCGAGGCCGCGCCCTACGTGCGCCTGGTGATGGCGGTGAACGACGTCAGCCTGCGCAACCTCATCCCCGAGGAGCTGGCCAAGGGCTTCGGCTTCTTCCAGGGGAAGCCCGCCACCGCGTTCTCGCCCGTCGCCTGCACGCCCGATGAGCTCGGTGACGCCTGGCGCGACGGCCGGGTGCACCTGACGCTCAAGACGTGGCTCAACGGCACCCAGGTGGGCGACACCCACGCCGGGCCCGAGATGCACTTCAGCTTCTTCCGCCTCATCGAGCACCTCACCAGGACGCGGCAGTTCGTCGCCGGCACCATCCTCGGCAGCGGCACGGTGTCGAACGAAGACCGGGCGCGCGGCATCTCGTGCCTGGCCGAGGTGCGCATGATCGAGACCATCGAGACGGGCGCGCCGAAGACGCCCTTCCTGAAGCACGGCGACCGGGTGGAGATCGAGATGTTCGACGCCGCGGGCAAGAGCCTGTTCGGGCGCATCGACCAGCGCGTGAAGACCGAGAAGCGCGCGTGAAGCTCTTCAACTACTGGCGGTCGAGCTCGAGCTACCGCGTGCGCCTGGCGCTCCACTTCAAGGGCCTGCCCTACGAGTACGTGCCGGTGTCGCTCATCAAGGGTGAGCAGCACGAGGCGCTGCACCGCGACCGCAACCCCGCGGGCTACGTGCCGGTGCTCGAGGTGGAAGAGGGCGGCGTCACCTCGGCCATCTCGCAGTCGGTCGCCATCTTCGAGTACCTCGAGGAGCGCTACCCCGAGAAGCCGCTGCTCCCGAGGTCGCTGGTGGGCCGCGCGCAGGTGCGGGCGATGGTCGAGCTGATCAACTCGGGCATTCAGCCCTTCCACAACCTCTCGACGCTCAACCACCTCAAGGCGCTCGGCGTCGACGAGAAGAAGTGGGCGGCGCACTTCATCGACCTGGGCCTCGAGGGGCTCGAGAAGCTGGCGTCGAAGCACGCCGGCACGTTCTCGTTCGGCGACACCTTCACCTGGGCCGACTGCTGCCTCGTTCCCCAGCTCTTCGGCGCGCGCCGCTTCGGCGGCAACGTCGAGAAGTTCCCCCTGCTGGTGAGGGTGGAGCAGGCCTGCCTGGCCCTGCCGCACGTTCAGGCCGCGCGCCCCGACGCCCAGCCCGACGCCACCCCAGGCTGATTCCCACCGCTTCCCCCGCAGCGCCCCGAAGGAGCCCCCGCATGGACTCGTTGGACATCATCAAGGTCGAGAGCGTTCACTGGTACGTGCGAGACATGGCGCGCACGCGCCGCTTCTACACGGAGCTGATGGACTTCGCGGAGCTGGGCGAGTCGTCGCCTGAGCTGACCCAGCGCGGCCGCCAGCACTCGGTCGTCTTCAACGCCAACGACGTGACGCTCATCTGCTCGGCGCCGGTGGGCGAGACGGGCCGCGCCTGGCGGTGGCTCCAGAAGCACCCCGAGGGCGTGGGCACGGTGAACTTCCTGGTGCGCGACGTCGAGAAGGTGTGGCGCCTGATGGAGCAGCGCGGCGGCACCATCATCGACGACGGCCTGCAGCGCTTCACCGACGACAAGGGCGGCAAGCTCGCGTTCTTCAGCATCACCACGCCGTTCGGCAACACCACCTTCCGCTTCATTCAGCGCGACGGCTACGAGGCGCTCTACCCGGGCTTCGTCAAGCACGCCGCGCCGAAGGGCGGGAAGAACCGCTTCGGGTTCGGGAAGATCGATCACATCACCTCGAACTTCCGCACCCTGCAGCCGATGGTGCTGTGGATGAAGCACGTGCTCGGCTTCGAGGAGTTCTGGAACATTCAGTTCCACACCGAAGAGGAGATCACCCAGGGCAACCAGCACGGCACCGGGCTGAAGTCGATCGTGATGTGGGACCCGCGGAGCACCGTGAAGTTCGCCAACAACGAGCCCTCACGCCCCCGCTTCAAGCAGTCGCAGATCAACGTCTTCGTCGAAGACCAGCGCGGCGAGGGCATTCAGCACCTCGCGCTCGCGGTGCGCGACATCGTGCCGGCGGTGCGCTCCATGCGCGCGACCCAGGGCCTCGAGTTCCTCGGCACGCCGGCGGCCTATTACGACTACCTGCCCGAGCGCATCGAGAAGAGCGGCATCAAGCGCATCGACGAGAACCTGGCCGAGCTGCGCGACCTGCAGATCCTCATCGACGGCCACAAGGAGCACCAGTACCTGCTCCAGATCTTCATGAAGGAGAAGTCGCAGCTGTACCACGACCGTGAGGCGGGCCCGTTCTTCTACGAGATCATCGAGCGCAAGGGCGACAAGGGCTTCGGGGGCGGAAACTTCAAGGCGCTCTTCGAGAGCATCGAGCGCGCCCAGGCCGCCGAGCGCGCCCGCAGCTGAGCCGTCACAGCAGCAAGCGCCCGCTGCGGTAGTCGTCGAAGGCCTGCTGCAGCTCGGCCTCGGTGTTCATCACGAAGGGCCCCGCGCGCGCGATGGGCTCGTTGAAGGGCCGGCCGGCCAGCAGCAACACCCGGCCGCCCTCGCCTTCTCCGCTGAGCTCGACCGAGGTGCCCTTCTCGAGGACGACGAGGTGGCCCTTCGAGACCTCGCGCCGGCTGGCGCCCAGCCGCGCGGTGCCCTCGGTGACGAAGGCGAAGGTGGTGTGGCCCGCCGGCACGGGCTGCACCACCCGCGAGCCCTTCTTCAAAGCGACGTCGAGGAACACCGGCTCGATGTCGATGCCGTCGACCGGCCCGCGCTGCCCGAAGGTGGCGCCCGCGACGATGCGTACCTTCGCGCCGTCGACCTCGACCTCGGGAATGCGTGAGGCCGCGATGTCCTGGTAGCGCGGGGCGATGCGCTTGCGCGCCCGCGGCAGGTTCACCCAGAGCTGGAAGCCCCACATCAGGCCGCGCTCCTGCTTCGGCATCTCGGAGTGGATGATGCCCTTGCCTGCCGTCATCCACTGCGCGCTGCCGGGGCCGAGGCGCCCCTGGTTGCCCAGCACGTCACGGTGCTCCATGGCGCCGTGCACCATGTACGTCACCGTCTCGAAGCCGCGGTGCGGGTGCTCGGGAAAGCCGGCGAGGTAGTCGTCGGGGTTCTCGGTGTGGAACTCGTCGAGCAGGAGGAACGGGTCGAGGGTGCTGAGGCTCCGGTGGCCGAGCGCGCGGTTGAGCTTCACCCCCGCGCCGTCGCTGGTCGGCTGCGCGGCCAGCACCTGCGCGACGTCACGCCCTGTCGAGGTGGCGCTCTTCACGGTGCAGCCCAGCAGGGTCACCGAGGCCGACGACAGCACCGCGCGACGGGTGAACGACGTCATGGGCACCAGCTAACCACGGGCTCCGAGCGCGGCCGGGCCTGCGCCTGGCAACGCCGTGTCCCCCACGAGGGACAGCGCCCGGGCTCGACGCCGCGGACACGCACCGCTTCGGCCGAGGCCGATGCGCGCCCCTCGCGAGACACCGGCGCAGCGCGCCGCGCCGCGTTGCCGCGGACGACGAACGGCGGCGGGCCGTCATCGGCGCCCACGCACGCCGACAGACGCGAACCGGCGGGCCTCGCCGCGCTCAGAGCCTGGGGCCCGCCACCACCTTCGGCGGCAGCGCCCCGCTGAGAACAACTTCACCCACCGGGCAGGTCGGTGGGGTTGTTCTCGTCGCGACGCCGGGCGCGGGGCAGCCGCGCCTGACCCAACGGGCCCGTGCATCGGCGCCGGCTGGTGTAGAAGCGCGCGCATGATCGAGCGCCTCGTTCAGGGCACCGTCCCCCGCAAGCACCACATTCAGCTCAGAGACGCCTCGGGCCACCTGCACTGGGAGCAGTGCATCACCCAGGACGGCTTCGAGGCCCCGTACACCATCACCTACCATCGCCACGCGCCTCACCGGCAGGTGCCGATGAAGACGACACACGGCTTCGCGGGCCCGCGCACCGCCGCGAACGCCGAGGGGCTGCTCAAGCGCCACTTCCTCTCGCAGCACCTCCCCGCCTCGACGAAGGGCCCGCTCGACGCGCGCCTGCCGATGCTCTTCAACGCCGACATCACGCTCTCGGTGCTCAAGCCCGGCGCTGACGACGCGGTGTATTTCACCAACGCCGACGGCGACGACCTGTTCTACGTGCACGAGGGCGGCGGCACCTTGCGCACGCTGCTGGGCGACCTCGACTTCGGGCCTGGCGACTACGTCTTCGTGCCACGGGGCATCTTGCATCGCTTCACCTTGAAGCCCGGCGTCGCGCAGTGGTGGCTGTCCATCGAGTGCCGCGGCGGCGCGCACATTCCCAAGCAGTGGCGCAACGGCGTGGGCCAGCTGCGAATGGACGCGCCCTACTGCCACCGCGACTTCAAGAAGCCCACCTTCCGGGGCCCGCTCGACGAAGGGTTGCGTGAGCAGGTGGTCAAGCGCGGCGACGTCTTCTACGGGTTCTCGACGGCCGAGTCGCCGCTCGACGTGGTGGGCTACGACGGCACCGTCTACCCGTGGGTCTTCCACATCCTCGACTTCCAGCCCCGCGTCGGCCTCACGCACCTGCCCCCCACCTGGCACGGCACCTTCGCCGCGCGCGGCGCGCTGGTGTGCAGCTTCGTGCCCCGGCCCACCGACTTTCACCCCGAGGCGATCCCCTGCCCGTACCCGCACTCGTCCATCGACGTCGACGAGTTCATCTTCTACTGCAAGGGCAACTTCACCTCGCGGCGCGGCGTGAGCCCCGGCTCGATGAGCTTCCACCCGGCGGGCATTCCGCACGGCCCGCACCCGGGCGCCTACGAGGCCAGCCTCGGCCACAAAGAGACGAACGAGCTGGCGGTGATGCTCGACTGCGCCCTGCCGCTCCAGCAGACGGCGGCCGCCTCGGGCCTCGAAGACCCGAAGTACCACTCGAGCTTCCTGCCGTAGCGATGACGAGCGCGTACATCCTCGAGCTGTCGGTGCCTCCCGGGGGCTCGGCGTGGGCCGAGACGCACACCTGGACCGAGCCGTGGCAGCTGCGCCTCATCCTCGAGGAGTTCTGCGCCAACGACGACAACCTCGCCGCGTACCACTGCCTCACCCAGCGCGCGACGCTGGGCGTGTGGGTGGTGCAGCGGGGCCACCTCGTCGACTTCGTCGACCTGCACCCCTACCTCCTCGTCGAGACCCCGGCAGGCGCCCGGCCGCTGGGCGAGCTGAAGGCCGACGAGGCCGCGCTGGCGCCGCTCCTCGACGGCCCTGACGACGCGTGGCTCGAGGCGGTGCGGCTCTCGCTCGCCTGGGACGCGCTGGAGGAGCGGCTGCCGACGCTGTCGAGCCCCCTGCTGCAGCCCGACGAGGCCATCGCCTTCGAAGCCGCGCCGCCGCCCACCGCGCCGCGCGCGACCTGGCTGTCCTTCGTGAACCCGATGACGCTCGGCTCGATGGAGCACGAGAGCGGCGAGGCGCTGGAGCCGCCGTTCGAGCTGCCGAGCTAGACGCCCAGGCGCTTGAGCACGTCGGCGGCGACGTCAGGAGAGAACAGCACCACCAGCGTTCCCGAGAAGGTGGGCGCGTTCGTCGAGACGAAGCCGGCCAGCACCGCCGTCTCGGGGGCCGGACCGCCGGCGATGAGGGCCTCGATGGTGGTGGGCAGCACCTTCGGTGTCGAGGGCAGCATCTTCGCCTTCAGCATCGAGCCCATCGACGAGCAGCAAGCCGACGCCACGATGTTGGCCGCCTCGGCCAGCGCCGCCGTGCGCGACGACGCCAGCGGCCCTGACACGCCAGGGCGCCGAAGCAGCCGTTGGCCCAGGCGCTCGGCCGAGTCCATCGGCAGCACCCACCACAGCGTGCCGGGCACCTCACCCTCGAGCGCGAAGGAGGCGGCCAGCACCGGCACGTCGCGCCCGCCCAGCAACCACCCCAGCTGCGGCCTCGTCACCTCGACGACCCGCGGCACCTCGACCAGCACCCCCACGTCGCCCACCAGGCGGGCCAGCATCGACGCCGCCTGCGCGCTGCCCAGGTGCACCACCTCGCGCAGGGCGTCTTCCTGGCGGGCCAGCGGCGCCGTCACGCCGTCACCAGCCGCGCCACGTCGAGGATGAAGACCGGCTGCCCGTTGCCGAGAATGGTGACGCCGGCGAGGCCCGCCACCAGGTCGAGCGGCTTCGAGAGCCCCTTGAGCACCACCTCACGCTGGCCCAGCAGGCGGTCGACCGCGAGCGCGAGGCGCCCGTCATCACCGTCAACCACCACGAAGGGCACCAGCGCCGGCGGCTGCACGTCGGGGGGCACCTCGAGCAGCGCCGAGAGCTCGTGAACGGGCAACACGCTCTGGCCGAACTGGAGCACCGGCGCATTCTGGCTCATCGAGAGCCGTTCGCGCGCGGTCTCGACGACGCCGCCCACCTTTCCGATGGGCAGGCCGTACACTTCGTCACCGACGCCCACCAGCAGCAGGTTCACCACCGCCACCGTCAGCGGGAGCGAGAGCCGAAAGGTGGTGCCGCGGCCGGGCGTCGTCTCGATCTCGAGCGTGCCGCCCACCTGGTCTACCGCCCGGCGCACCGCGTCCAGGCCGACGCCTCGCCCCGAGATGTCGGTGATGTCGCGCGCGGTCGAGAAGCCCGGCAGGCACAGCAGCATCAGCGTCTCGCGCTCGGTGAGCGTCTGCAGGTGATCGGCGGTGAGCAGCCCGCGCTCCACCACCAGGGCCTTCACCCGCTCCACGTCGACGCCGCGCCCGTCGTCCGAGAGCTCGAACACCACCCGGTCTCGTTGCCGGCGCACCGCGATGGTCACCTTGCCCCGGGGCGGCTTGTTGCCGGCCTTGCGCTCCTCGGGCGTCTCGAGGCCGTGGTCGATGGCGTTGCGCAAGAGGTGGAGCACCGGGTCGGCCAGCTCGTCGACGATGGCGCGGTCGAGCTCGATGTCTTCGCCGGTGATGATCAGCTCCACCTCGCGGTTGCGGCGGCGGGCGATGTCTCGGGCCGCGCGGGGCAGGCGGTCGGTGATGACGGCGATGGGCGTCATGCGCGCCTCCATCACCTTGTCGTGCAGCCCCTTCACCAGCAGGTGGAGCCGGTTGACGGCCTCGTCGAGCGCCGGCCGCTGCGCCTGGGGCACGCTCCGGGTGAGCTCTCGGACCCGCGAGGTGGCCAGCAGCAGCTCTCCGGCCTGGTCGAGGAACTGGTCCATCACCTCGGTGCGCACTCGAATCGTACGCGCGGGCTCCTGACCCACGACGCGGTTCGGGTCGCTCTCGCTCGAGGGCGGCGGCGGCGGCGCGGCCTTCACCAGCAGCGAGATGGACTCGAGCTCCACGTCGGCCACCGTGCGCATGGTGCGCGTGATGGCCTCTTCGGTCTGGTCGCTCTCGAGCTCGAGGGTGATGGTGCCCTGGGGAACCCGGCCCGCCTTGACGTCGTCGAGCGGGGGCTTCAGGTCGAAGACGTTGCCCAGCGTGCTGAGCCGCTTGTACGCGAGGAACCCGCGCACGCCCGGCTGGTTCGACGCGGGGTTGATCTTGAGCTTGAGCGAGAAGCGGGGCGGCGCTGAGGCGTCGGCCGAGGGCCCGGGTGCCGCGACGGGCCTGGCGGGCTCGGGCTGCGACACCGGGGTTGGCGTCGGCGCCGACGGCGCGACGGGCGGCGGCTTGCCAGCCAGCGCCGCGTTGAGCTCGCTCAGCTTCGTCACCAGCGCGCCGTGGTCGGGCAGCGGCTCACTCGCCACCGCCGCCTTCACGTGCAGGCCGAGCGCGTCCACCGTCTGGAGGATGACGTCGGCGACCGCCGCGTCGGCCCGCGCGACGTCGGCGCGCAAGGTGCCGAGCAGGTCCTCCAGCAGGTGCGCCAGCTTCGCCGTGCCCTCGAAGGCCATCGACGACGCCATGCCCTTGACCGAGTGGGCGTGCCGGAACATCGAGTCGACGAGCGCGACGGTCGCGCCCCGCTCGAGCGCGACGACGTCTTTGCCGAGCGCCTCGAGGTGTTCGGTCGCCTCTCCGCCGAAGAGCGTGAGGTACCGCGACGTGTCCCAGGAGGGGCCGGCCACGAGCGGCAGCGTAGCCTACTCGACGGCCTCTGCCCGAAACCCGCAGCGGGCTACGCCTCGCCCAACACCTTCTTGACGACGGCGAGCACGTCTTCGGCGCGCGGCGGCTTGACGATGAAGTCGACGGCGCCGGCCTCGATGGCCTCCATCACCATCGTCTCCTGGCCGAGCGCGCTGCACATCACCACCAGCGCCTTGTTGTCGCCGCGGAGGATCTCGCGGGTCGCGTCGATGCCGTTGCGGTAGGGCATCACCAGGTCCATCGTCACCAGGTCGGGCTTGAGCTCTTTGTACTTCTCGACCGCCTCGACGCCGTTGCCGGCCTCGCCCACGACGGTGAACCCGCCCGCGGCGAAGATGTCCTTGATGATGTCCCGCATGAAGACGGAGTCGTCGACTACGAGGACCTTCTTTGCCATCGCGCTCACCTGACGGCCAACCTACTTGGTTGTGAACGCGCGGGCTACCGTTGCGTCGAGGGCGTCGGGGTCGAGCACCGTGACTGGAATCGCCCCGAGCCTGGCCAGGCCCTTCACCGCCAACGAGGCCCTGGGCGCGGGGGGCCCGATCTTCTCGAGGCTCTCGATGCCGTCGACCTCTGAGATGAGCAGCCCCAGCTCGCGCCGGCCGCGGTCGAGCAGCACCACCCGGCCGGGCCCGCCAACCGGCCCCGGCCCCACCTCGAGCAGCTCGCGCAGGTCCACCACCGGCACCACGCGCCCCCGCAGGTTCATCACGCCCTTCATGGCCTTCGGGCTGCGGGGCACCCGGGTGAACGACTCGGGCGCCACCACCACCTCACGAATCGCCGACAACGGCAGCGCGTAGCGGTCTTTCTCGAGCCGGAAGAGGACGTGGCGCACGCGAGCGGTGACGTTAGCCCCTCAGCCCCCGGGAGCCACCTTCAGGCCCTACTTCGCCTTGCCCGGCGCCGGCTTCTTCGCCGCGCCCTTGCCCACCGCGCCCAGCACCAGCTCGTCTTCGAGCAGGCGCATCATCTCGTCGACCTTCGCGCGGTAGGCGGGGTACTCGGCGGGCGTCACCCGGTCGCACGTCACCTGAAAGAGCGCGCGGCTGGTGACGGTGCGGCCCGTCTGCGTCACCGAGCGGTCGAGCTGCAGGCAGCCCTGCGCGAGCGAGCCCGACGCCGGGAGCTTCTTGACCTCGAAGCCCTCGGGCAGCGTCACCGACACGCGCGCCTCGTCGCTGAACGGCGCGCCCAGCACCAGGGTGTGGCGCCGGCTCGAGAGCGAGAACTGGCCGCGCGGGTTCCACGAGGTGGGCACCTTGATGCGCAGCGTCTCGCCCTCGGGCCGCGCGAAGGTCTTCGCCTCGAGCAGCGCCCGGAGCTTCGCGGGCTGCCGCAGGTCCTTCGCCTCGACGACGGCCACCGCGCTGGTGGAGGCGTTGGGCACCAGCCCCGAGGCGATGCGCTGCACCGCCTGCTGGAACATCTCGGCGTCGCGCGAGGCCACCCGGAGCGCGGAGCCGCCGCGCCCCTTCGCCTCGAGGGTGAAGAGCCCTCGCGCGCTGCCGTCGGCCGAGAGGTCGAGCTCGAGCTGGCTGGTCAGCTTGTGCTTGTCGGCGCCCTGGAAGGGCACCTCTCGAAAGGTGTGCTCACCCGACACCGGGTCGATGACCAGGCTCAGGGTGCCCACGTCGTCGTGCCGAACCACGTCGAGGTCGAGCATGTCGGCGGTGGGGTCGAAGAAGCGGCCCTCGGCCACCCCCGCCTGCTTCGGCACGTAGACGATGGCGTGGTTGAACTGCTGCATGGGCACCTCTCTCGAGATCTGCCCCGCGTCGCGCGTGCGCACGTTGGCGAAGTGGGCCTCGAGCCCCAGCGCCCTGGCCAGGGTGATGAAGAGCACCGCCTTGTCCTTGCAGTCGCCGTAGCGGCGCTCGAGCACCATGGGCGCCGCGTGCGGCTTCACCCCGGCGATGAAGCTCTCGTAGTCCTGCTGGTAGCGGATCTCCTCCATCACGTACTGGTGAATGCGCTCGAAGGTCTCGACGGGGCTCCTCGAGCCTTCCCCCAGGCGCCTGGCGAGGGCCCCGAGCTCGGGGCTGTCGCGGAAGACGCCGTCGAGCAGCGACTTCTCCCAAGAGAGGTAGGTCGTCCAGTCGGGCACCGTCGAGAGCCTGAGGTTGGCGGCCACCTCGAGCAGCGGCGGCATGGCGGGCTCGGCGAGCAGAGGCGGCGTGTCGTCGGTCGACCACTCGACGCGCAGCTGCTCACCCCGGCGGGCCTCGCGGCGCTGCACCGCGCCCACCGTGTGCTCGTTGAGCGTGGTGCCCAGCGGCATCCACATCACGTAGCGGGCGCGGCGGCGCTGCTCCGAGAGCGACTGGAAGCTCCAGCTCTTGGTGAGGTAGCGCGAGAGGTACCCCGAGGCGGGCACGTCGACGCGGTACTGGAGCACCAGGGTCGAGCCGGGCTGCATGCCGCGGAAGAAGATCTGCCGGCTGCGCTCGCCCGCCGCGTCGCTGCGCGTGCCCTTCTCGTCGATGGAGTAGGCGTGCAGCACCCGCAGCCGCCCCGAGGGCACCGTCTGCTTCATGATGCGATCGCGGCCCTGCGCGTTGAAGGCGTGCACCACCAGGGTGACGAGGTTCGAGGTGCTGCCGTCGGTGTTGAGCAGCGTCACCTCGTCGTCGAGCAGCCAGGCGAGATCGGCGCCGGGCGTCTGCTTGAGCTCCTTCCGGGCGGCGACGGCGGCGTCGATGGCCGCCTCGTCGGGCGCGTCGTCGACCCACGGGCCCCGCGCCTGCGGCACGAGGAAGTCGACGCGGTTGGCGAGGGCGTCGTTCTCGGGGTTGCGCTCGAGCGCCTTCTTCCACGCCGCCACCGCGCCCGCGGCGTCACCGGCCTCGTAGGCGAGGTTGCCGCGGCTGGCCCAGGGGTTGGCGGCCTCGGGGGCCAGGGCCGCGGCGCGGTCGAGCGCGAGCCTCGCGCCCTCTGCGTCCTTGAGCCGGCGGCGCACGTCGGCCAGCTGCATCCACGCGCTGAAGTCGGTCGGCCAGGACTCGAGCCGGTCCTGCAGCAGGTCTTCGGCGCGCTCGAGGTCGCCCGCGTCGAGGGCGAAGGAGACGAGGCGGTTGACCACCTCGGGGGCCAGCGGAAGCCTGCGCCGCACGTCCTCCACCACGGCCTCGGCGTCGGCGCGCAGCCCGTGCCGGTGGAGCGCGCGCGCGTAGTCGAGCAGGAGGTCGGCGCCGGGCCCGAAGCGCGCAAGCCGGGCGCGGTGGGCGGTCAGCTCGTCTTCGGTCCACCCTTCGGCGCGGTAGGCCTCGATGAGCAGCTCCCAGGCCTCGATCAGCTCGGGGCGGGCCTTCGTCAGCGCGAGCAGCTGGGTGCGGGCCTTCTGCTTGAGGCCCTGCTGCTGCCAGAAGCGCAGGTGGCGCAGGCGCACGAAGGCCAGCGCGTCGCCGACCTCGCGATCGAGCGCGTCCATGGCGTCGGCGGCGCGGCCCCGCTCCTGGTTGAACCAGAGCGCGTCGACCTGCCTGATGCGGGCGATGACCGACTGGGGGTAGGCCGCAACGAACTCGTCGCTGGCCCTGACGCTGACGCTGCCGCCGGCCGCCAGGTGGGCCCACCAGGCCTTGAGCGCCAGGGTGCGCGCGGCCAGCGGCGGGAGCGCCCGCACGTGAAAGTCCACCATGCGCTCGAGGTTCGGCACCGCGAACGGCGTCAGCGACGAGGGCACCAGCCGCGCCGCGAGGCTGAAGGCGCCCTCTTTGTGGGCCGCCTTGAAGAGCACCGTGTGGGGCCCCTTCGCCAGCTTCAGCGGCACCACCACGTTGTCCCAGACGCTGCGCTCGAGCAGCGACGCCGAGAAGAGCAGCTTGCCGTCGACCCACACCTTGAGCGGGCCGGTGGTGAAGACGCGCAGCTGATAGAGGCCGTCGGCGGGCGCCTCGACGTCACCGCGGGCGAAGGCCACCGCGAAGCGGCTCGGCGTCATCAGCGACGAGAGCTCGAGGCGGCCGCGCGGGTCGAGGGGCGCGTTCTGCCGCCACCGCAGCGCCCCGAAGCGGCCCTCGTAGGTCTGGTCGAGCCCCGGGCGGACCTCGGGCGGCAGCAGCTGGTCGAAGCCCTTGCCCTGGTCGTTGTCCCACGTGCCCACCACGGCGAGGGGGAACCGGCCCGGCTGCGCGGCGCGCAGCTGGTCGCGCTCGGCCAGGCGGCCCTCGGCGTTCAGCATCGAGAGGAGGTGGTACGCGGCCAGCGAGCGCACGTCGGGGCGCGGGTGCTCGGCGGCGAGCGTGCTCAAGAGGGCGCGCACCTGCGCGCGCTGGGCGAAGGTGAACTCGGTGGTCATCAAGAGGTGCAGGTGCAGCAGCGCGGCCTCGTCGGTCGCGTCGAGCAGCGCCAGCGAGAGGTGCGCGACCTCGTCAGCCTCGCGGCCCTCGGCGCCGGCCAGCAGCGCGGCCACCTCATGGAAGGTCGCCGAGGCGGGCCCGGCCTCACGCGCGCGCTCGACGGCCTCGCGCATGGCCTTCGGGGTCTTCGCCCGGAAGAAGGCCTCGGCGGCGGCGTCGAGGGCGTTGGCGTCGAGCGGTGAGGCCTCTCGCAGCGAAGGCGCGACGGAGAGACAGGCGGTGCTCAACAGGAGCGCGGCGCACGACGAGAGCAGGCGTTGCATGGGGCGCGCATCGTGCCCCACCGGAGCGCGACTGTCGCTTCTGCTCGAGGGGCCGTTCAGAGGGGTGACGCAACGCCCGTCGAGGGCGCGGGACCGACCGGTGGAGCCCGCCTCAACGACGCGAACGACGCGCCTTGACGGGAACCTTCGCCGGCTGGGGCCTCAGGGCAATCAGGGCTGCGATGGCAGCGAGGGCACCAGCGACGACCGGGAGGAGAACGGAGAGCGTGTTCGTGTCCACCATGTGACTGACTTAACCACGAGCGCGACGAAATGGAGAAGCGGGGCCATTTCCCCACACCGGCCCCCTCCGTTCGGTGGGTCTGATCATCACCACTTGCGGCGCGGTCAGCGCTCGAAGCCGGGGCTGCGCACCGACTCGGCGAGCTCGCGCCACTCGGCCTCACACGTCAGCTCGCCCTCGAAGGGGCCGCAGATGGCCGCCACCTGAACCGTCCACGCGGCGCTGTGGTGGGCCCACCAGTGCCACGTCACCGCGCGGGGCACGGCGCCGTCGAGCACGCGCGCCTTGCCCCCAGAGCCCGCGGCGCCGGGGCGGCCGACCACCTCGTCAGGCCAGGTGAGGCGCCCCTTGGCTCCGAGCGCGACCTCGGCGGCGCCGAGCAGGAAGGCGCGCGCGTCGGTGGTGGGCCGGCGGCGAGAGACCTCGAACACCAGCGACGGGTTGAGGCCCCGGCGGCTCTTGAAGCGCTGCGCCACCATCACCCGCCGCGACACCGAGGGCTCCACGCGCTCCCAGGCGTTCGGCAGGCGGGCGCGGAAGGTGAGCACCCCGAGCAGGTCGCGGCCGGGCAGGTACTCCCACTCGGGGTGCTCTCGCCACGTCTCGAGCAGCGCGCGCGTGCGGGCCTCGAGGTCGTCCCACCGGGCGCCCTCGCCGTCCTCGCCGTCGAGCACCCAGAGGGGCCGCTCGGGAACGGGGAGCGCCACCACCTGCTGCTCGTCACCTCGGCTGCGCACCGACACCGCGTAGCCGCTGCCATCGCGGCGCTTCGCCACCAGCGTGCCCTGGCGCAGGTCGGCCCGCTCGAGCTCGAGCCCGCGCTGTTGGAGCGCGACCGCGGTGGCCTCGAGGACCTCGTCGAACGCGCCGACGTAGCTCCGCGTCGCCAGCGCCTCGAGCTGGGGCTGCGTCAGCGCGCGGGGGCCCGACACGCAGCCCGCCACGACGCAGACGAGCGCGGCCCGCCCGAGCATCACACCATCGCGTCGATGATGGCCTGGGTGAACTCGGCCGTGCTGGCCGAACCGCCGAGGTCCCTCGTCTTCACGCGGCCGTCGCGGAACACGGTGTCGAGCGCCTTCTCGATGCGGCGCGCCTCGGCGGGCAGGTCGAGGTGGTCGAGCATCATCACCGACGAGAGCAGCAGCGCGGTCGGGTTCGCCAGCCCCTTGCCCATGATGTCGGGGGCGGTGCCGTGGGCGGCCTCGAAGACCGCCGACGACGCGCCGATGTTGGCGCCCGGCACCAGGCCCAGCCCACCCACCAGGCCGGCGCAGAGGTCAGAGACGATGTCGCCGTAGAGGTTCTCCATCACCATCACGTCGTAGCGCTCGGGGTTGCGCACCAGCTGCATGCAGAGGTTGTCGACGATGACCTCTTCGGCCGCGATGCCGGGGAAGTCGCGGGACACCGCGCGGAAGCAGTCGAGGAACAGGCCGTCGGACAGCTTCATGATGTTGGCCTTGTGCACCGCGGTGACCTTCTTGCGCCCGTGCTTCCTGGCGTACTCGAAGGCGAAGCGGCAGATGCGGGTGCTGGCCTTCTCGGTGATGATCTTGAGCGACTCGACGACCCCCGGCACCACGATGTGCTCGAGGCCGGCGTAGAGGTCTTCGGTGTTCTCGCGCACCACCACCAGGTCGACGCCCTCGTAGCGGGTCTTCACCCCGGGCACCGACTTCACGGGCCGCAGCGAGGCGTAG
The DNA here is from genome assembly GCA_014879945.1 of Myxococcus sp. GTDB lineage: Bacteria > Myxococcota > Myxococcia > Myxococcales > Myxococcaceae > Xiheimicrobium. The sequence continues at coordinate 20,404 of JACSRE010000216.1, read as the reverse complement.
AGGTCGAGCCGCTTGCGCAGCGCCACGTTGGCCGACTGCTGACCGCTGGCGATGCCGGTGGCGGTCGGCCCCTTGAGCCCCACCCCGCTCTTCAGCACCGCGTCGATGGTGGCGTCGGGCAGGTTGGTGCCGTAGCGGGCGGCGGCCTCGGCGCCGATGTGGGCGTGCTCGAACTCGAGCGGGGCCCTGGCTGCTTCGAGGATCTTCCTGGTGGCGTCCATCACCTCGGGACCGATTCCATCGCCGTTGAGCATCGTGATCGTGCGGGTCGTCATGGACCGCAGACAAAGCAGAGAGCGGCCACCGTTGCCGCCGTTTTCAGCTGCACGTCTGGACGGGTCCTCGACGACATCGTGGCGCCCTGCGGTGGGCCTCCTCTACGATGGGCGCACCGTGGAGCTCTCGCGCATTCAGAAGAAGGTCGAAGCCGGAGAGGCGCTCGACGACGCCGAGCTCGACGCGCTCAAGCGCGCCGCCAGCCGCGAAGGCGGGCCGCAGCTGCGCACGGCGGTCGCGCAGGCGCTCTTGAACGCCGACGCCGTCATCGAGGCCCTGCAGGTGCTCGAGGCGGCCAGGCGGGACTTCCCCACCAGCGTGCACGTGCACCTCGCGCTGGCGCGCGCCGCCGTGAGCCAGGAGAAGTGGGCCGACGCCGAGGCGGCGCTCCTGGACGCGCTGCGGCTCCAGCCTGACGACCCCGAGGTGCTCACCGCCATGGCGGTGCTGGCGATGCGCCGGGGTGAGCGCGCGCGCGCGCGGGCGTTGGTCGAAGACGTGCTGTCTCGCGACCCGTTCCACGCCGAGGCGCAGCTGCTGGCCGGCGAGCTGCGCACGCCCTCGGGCGTCACCGCGCTCAAGCCGTCGAAGGGCGACTTCGTGCAGGCGCTGCTCGAGCGCCTCAAGCAACAGTCCACCCCGCACCTGGTTCAGAAGCAGCAGCTGCTGGTGCGCCTGTCACGCAAGGGCGTGGCCAGGCTCGACCTCGAGACGCTCTACGACGACTTCCTCGACTCGGGCCGCGCGCTCGACGAGGGCGTCGCCACCATCGGCAAGGAGATCGCCGAGAAGGCGCTCGCGCTCCCGGGCGGCAAGCTGCAGTTCCTCGCCCGGGTGCTGCCGGTCTTGCGCGACTCGTCGTTCCTCGAGCGCGCCGAGGGCGCGGTCCGGCGAGAGGGCCCGGCGGGGCTGTGGGTCTTCTACGCGGTCGAGGACCCCGAGTCGGTCTTGTACGTGCCGCAGGGGCTGCTCGACGCACACCGCCTGGGCCTCGATCAGCTCGACGCCGTCGCGTGGAAGAACCTCGACGCCCGGCCCGCCGGGGTGCGCGCCATCGAGCTCGAGAACGGCGCGCTCCGGCTGTCCTCCGCGGCGACGGGGCTGTGGTGCATCGCCCACGGCGACGGACACGACGGGGCGCGGCTCCTCACCACCAGGCACCAGGCAGCCATGGAGAAGACCGCGGGCCCCGGGCCGTTCCGGGTGTACCTGGGCCTGCGCGAGCTGGTGCTCTTCTGTGGAGAGCACGACCGCCAGAACGCCGCCAAGCTCGAGGGCCTCGACGCCGCGCGAGACGGCATCGCGGGGGCGTGGCGCTTCGAGGCGGGTCGCCTGACGCCGCTCGACGAGTGGTCGGGCGTCTGACGCGAGCTCCTTCCCGGCGCCCTGAGGGCCTCGGAGTTCTGAGATCGCCCCGCGCAGCCCCTGCGTTCCCTCAGCATTCTGATGCCGGGGTGCCCGCCTAACCCACCGTCTCCCCTCACCTTTCGGCTGGCCCGCCCCTCGCACACAGGCCCACCAGATTTGGCAGGGCCGGAAGACACGACAAACACGCGGGGAGACGAACCATGAACTCGAGACGATGGTGGAAGTGGCTGGCAGCAGCGGGCGCGGTGGGCGCCCTTGGGACGGGCTGTGGAAACCAGACCCCGCAGCCGCAGCCGGTGCAGAACCGCGTCGCGCTGACGGCCTTCAGCGGCGCCAACGCCTGCAAGGACCTCGAGACCTACCTCGAAGACACCGCGGTGCTGCAGATGAGGACGCAGCTCGAGGCCTCGCGCGACGAGGTGCCGTCGTGGGGCTGGTGGGGTGGCGGCTTCTTCGGCCGTGGAGGCCCTGAGGCCTTCGCCGGCGCCGCTGACAACCGCGCGAGCGCCGCGCCGCCGCAGTCGGCGCCGACCAACTACACCACCACCAACAACCAGGTCGCCGGCGTCGATGAAGCCGACTTCGTGAAGAACGACGGCACGCGCATCTTCGCGCTCTCGGGCCAGACGCTCTACGCCGCCCGCTCGTGGCCGGCCGCCGACCTCGCCGTGCGCGGCACCCTGAAGATCGAAGGCTACCCGCGCGAGATGTTCCTCGAGGGCACCGACCGGGCCGTCGTCTTCTCGACCATCTACACCTGGTACCCCCTCTCGAACGCCGCCGGCGATCGCTGCGACTCGTTCGAGTGCGGCTACCAGTCGTCGAACACGGTGAAGATCACCGTCGTCGACGTCTCCGATCTCTCGAACCTGCGCGTCACCCACGAGTACCGCCTGCCCGGCCACTACAACTCGGCCCGCAAGGTCGGCTCGTCGGTGCGCATGGTGATCAGCGACGACTTCAACTTCCCCGCCTCGGTGCGCTGGTGGCCCGAGGTCGAGGGCGTCAACCTGTGGGACCCGATCAACAAGGGCCGCAAGACCGACGAGTTCAACAAGCTGATCGCCGCCAACGAGAAGGCGATTCGCGCGCAGACGCTCGCCGAGTGGGTGCCGGCCGGGAAGATCACCATCGGCGGCCAGACCAGCGTCGTGCCCCACGAGTGCACCTCGTTCCAGAAGGTGAACGCGCCGACCCGCCTGGGCACCGTCTCGGTCGCCACGCTCAACCTGGCCAACCCGACGCGCATCGATCGCTCCACCATCATCGCGGAGCCCGGTGAGATCTACGCCTCGCAGCAGAACCTCTACATCGCGACCCGTCACTGGTGGTGGTGGCCGGCGCCGGGGCAGCGTGACACGACCTACCTGCACAAGTTCGACATCTCGAGCCCCGACGCCGCGCTGTACGTCGCCTCGGGCACCGTTGACGGCCACATCGTCGACCAGTTCTCGATGGACGAGAACTCCAAGGGCTTCTTCCGCGTCGCCACCACCACGCAGTTCCGCGTGCCCGACACCCGCAACCCGAACAACTGGTGGGGCACCTTCGAGACCGTCAGCCACGTGAACGTGCTGGCCGAGAGCAACGGCTCGCTCGACGTGGTGGGCCAGTCTGAAGACCTGGCCAAGGGCGAGCGCATCACCTCGGCGCGCTTCATCGAGGACAAGGGCTTCGTCGTCACCTTCCGGCAGGTCGACCCCCTCTTCACCTTCGACCTCTCGGACCCCACCAAGCCGACCAAGCTGGCCGAGCTGAAGGTCCCCGGGTTCTCGACCTACCTGCACCCGATGGACGCCAACCACCTGCTCACCATCGGCACCTACGTGCCGGAGCCGGTCAACGGCGTGCAGCCCGACTGGCGCCAGCGCGCGCTCCAGCTGGCCATCTTCGACGTGACCGACATGAAGAACCCGCGGCAGTCGCACACCCAGCTGGTCGGCACCTCGAGCGGCTACAGCGAGGCCCAGCACGAGCACAAGGCGTTCAACTACTTCCCCGCGAAGAAGCTGCTGGCGATTCCCTTCATCGACTGGAACTACAACGCCACCGGCTCCTCGTACTGGACGTACTTCGTCTCGGACCTGCGGGTGTTCTCGGTCGACGCCACCACCGGCTTCACCCCGCGCGGCGCCATCTCGATGCGCGACATGTACCAGGTGCAGAGCTACTACAACTGGACCTACTACTGGACCCCGCAGGTGCGCCGCAGCGTGATGGCCGACGACTTCGTCTACGCCATCAGCGACTCGGGCATTCGCGCCGCCAACGTGAACAACCTGTCGATGCCCCTGGCGACCGCGCGGTTCGAGCGGCTCGACCTGCAGCGGTAACCCAGCCGGCACCAGCCCGGGGGCCGTCAGGGTCCTCGGCGCTGGTTCGTCGGGCAGCGCACGAACCCGCTGCGTGACCGCCCCGAGGGCCTCGCGCAGCACCCCGGCCTCACCGAGTGAGCGCCGCGCCTGGGAACGGAGAGAAGCGGGTCGCCGGCCTGGTGCTGGCGGCCCGTTTTGCTTTTCTCGAGCCTCACCCCTCGAAGCGCTCGTCGTAGCGCGCGAGCTGGGCCTCGAGCTTGCGCAGGGTGGCGGTGGTGGCCTCGCCCTGGCTCGCCCGCAGCTCGGGGATCAGGCCCACCAGCGGCACCAAGAAGGTGTGGAGCGCCTCGTGGGCTTCGCCCGTCATGGTGCACTGCTGGAAGATGCGCTGCAGCGCCTCGTCGAGCTTCGTCGCGGTCTCGTCGGCAGGCCGCGCGGTGGCGAGGGCCTCACGCACCAGGGCCGCCATGGCGTGCACGCCTTCGCTCGTCTCGGGGTTGGCCTTCCACCTCGGCGCCGCCGGCGGGAGCGGGCGCGCGGCGGGCGTGGCCTCGGCGGCGTGGTCGTGCGCGGGCGCCGGGGTCGGCTGGGTGACCAGCGCCGCGACGTGGGGCCCAAGGCCCACCAACATCAGCACCACGAACACCACCACCAGGCGATGGAGCACGCGGGTCGACGCGCCGCCGCCGTCGACCGCGAAGGCGGCGACCGACTGCTGCTGCTCCATCGTCTGCGCCTCCGACAGGCTCCTGCCGCCCGCCCTGATGGCCCGCGGCACCACCACCACCGCGTTGAGCAGCGCGGCCACGAAGGCCAGCGCCGCCGAAAGCACCAGGAGCGAGTGCAGCGTGCCGGCCCGAACCAGCGAGGCCGCCAGCAGCAGGCCCAGGGTGACGCTCCAGGTGCGGAAGAGCACCACCACCATCGCCATCTGCAGCGGCACGAAGCGGTCGCGGCCCAGGCGCTTCACCAGCACCGGCGTCTGCACGAAGAAGAACCAGACGGCGCTGCCCAGCACGTAGGCCAGGGTGAGCACCTCGACGGCGCGTGAGAGCGTGGGGATCATGACGGTTCTCCTCGAGCGGCCACCGCCACGTCGGCGGGGAAGAGGTGGGGCCGGGCGAGGACGCGGTCGGGGCGCACCAGCAGCTCCTGCCCCTGCCACCGCAGCGCCGTCGGCAGCAGCGCGTGCACGCGGTCATGGAGCCGAGCGCCGCCGCCGAGCTCGGGGTTGGGCAGGCGCGGCTGGCCGTCGGTGAGCAGGTCGAGCATGCCGACGCCGCGCGCCAGGCGGTCCTGCACGAAGGGCAGGCGCAGCGCGAGCCAGGCGGCGCGGCTGCGCAGCCAGCGCGCGACCGGGCTTCGGAGCGTGAGGAGCCGGGTGGCCGTGGCCGTCGTGCCCACCATCGCCAGCGCGGTCGGCCGGCGCTCCTGCTCGTAGCTCTCGAGCAGCGCCTCGCGCGCGGCCTCGTCGAGCGCGGCGCGGCGGTGGAGCGCGAGCTTCCAGACGAGGTTGTGCGCGTCCTGCACGCCGGTGTTGAGGCCCTGCCCGCCGACCGGGCTGTGCACGTGGGCGGCGTCTCCGAGCAAGAAGACGTTGCCCTTTCGAAACCGCGCGGCGACGCCGCTGGTGAGGGTGAACCGAGAGCTCCACCCGAGCCGATGGACGCCGAGGTCGAGGCCTGCGCGCTCCAGCACCAGGGCGTTCCAGGCGGCGGGGTCGTCGAGCGCCGCGTCGCGGGGCACCTGGGCGATGAGCCGCCAGAGGCCGCGCTCCGGCATGGGCACGATCAGCAGCACGCCGTCGGCGGTCATCACCACGTGGCCCTCGTCTTCGACGAGCGCGCACCGGGTGTGGACGTCGGCCAGCGCGAAGGTGAGGTCGAGCTCCTCGCGCGGCAGCGCGATGCCGAGCAGGTCGCGGGTGAGGCTGCGCCCGCCGTCGCAGCCCAACACCCAGCGCGCGTGGTGCGTCTGCAGGCCGCGCTCCGACGAGAGCGTCACCGCGACGCCGCCCGGGCCGTCGACGAGCGAGGTGAGCTCGGTGCCCCAGTCGATGGCGCCCCCCAGGGCCTCGAGGCGCCGCTCGAGGATGCGCTCGGTCTCGTACTGGGGCAGCGACAGCCAGAACGGGTACTTCGTGTCACCCCAGCGCCGCTGCTCCAGGTCCACCCGCACCGGCGTGGCGTCGGTCGCGGTGCGCACGTGGAGCGCGCGAAAGCGCTGGCCCGCGGCCACCAGCGCCTCGGCGCACCCCATCACCTCGAGCACCTCGAGCGTGCGGGCGTGCAGCACCAGGGCCTTGGAGTGCTCGGCGCGCGACGGGCGCCGCTCCACCACCCGCACCGAGAGCCCATGGCGAAGGGCGTCGCACGCGGCGGCCAGCCCCGTGGGCCCGGCGCCCACCACCAGCAAGTCGGTCTTCTCGGCAGGTCGAGTCGTCATGCACAGCCTCCTGCCCTCTCCTAATGTCTCGCTCGATGAGCCAGCACGGCTCTTTCCGACACGCTTTGTTACGTTCTCTGGAACAATGACCGACGCCTTCGACGAGATTCGGCTGCGCGACCTGGTGTTCCTCGACCGGCTGGCGGCGCTGGGCTCGATCACCGCGGCGGCGCGGGAGCTGCGCATTCCCAAGGCGACGGCCAGCCGGTGGTTGTCGACGCTGGAGGAGCGGGTCGGTCAGGCGCTCTTCAAGCGCACCACGCGCTCGGTCGCGCTCACCGAGCGGGGCGCCGCCTTCAGCGTGCACGTCAAGGAGCTGCTGGCCGTCGCGCAGGCCGCGCGCCTGTCGATTCAGTCCGCGGTGCCGTCGGGCACGCTGCGGGTCTCGGTGCCGGTGCCGTTGGGCCGCATGCTGGCGGGGCCGGTCATCGCTGAGTTCAGGCGCCGCCTTCCCGGCGTGCGGCTCGAGATCAAGCTCCAGAATGACCGGGTCGACCTCGTGCGCGACGGGCTCGACGTCGCCATCAGGGGCGGGCCGCTGCCCGACTCGCAGCTGCTCGCGCGCCGGCTCTCGTCGGCGTCGATGTGGCTGTACGCCAGCGCGCGGTTTCGAGGCGAGCCGACCGAGCACATTCCGGTCATCACCGCGCCGGGTGACGACGCGCTGCTGCGGCGGGCCCGGGTGCGCCTGGCGCCGGGGCCTCCCGCGGTGGTGGTGGACGACCGCTCGGCCGTCGCCGACGCGCTGGTGTGGGGCGCCGGGGTGGGGTTGCTGCCGTCGTTCCTCGGAGAGCCGCCGCGCACCCAGGGGGCGCTCTTCCGCCTCGACGAGGAGCCGGTGGCCTCACTGCCGGTGCACGCCGTCTACCACCCGGCGCAGCGGGGCGACCCGCGCGTCGAGGTGCTCATCGAAGAGATTGGGCGCCAGCTCGACCGGGTGCTCTGACCGGCGCCGCGCGCCCGCTCAGAAGCCGACGCCCGCCGAGACGCTGGCCGACGGCTGGAGCACGGCCTGGGGCGTCTCGAGCAGCGGCGCGAAGGCGAACACCGCCAACGAGACGTTCATCTCGACCAGCAGCTCGAAGCCGGCGACGACGGGCACCGACCACCGCAGCGCCGCGCCAGCCTCGGGCCCGCTGGTGGCGGTGCGCGTGCGGTTCACCGAGGTGAAGTCGAAGCCCGGGTCGTCGGCGCCGAGCTGAAACTCGGCGAAGCCCAGGGCCGCGCGCGGCTCGAGCCAGCCCAGGGCGGTGCGCAGGCGGGTGAAGGTGAACTTGGCGCGAAAGTGCGCGAGCTCGGGGTTGGCCTCGTGGTGGAGGAACTCCCGGCCGCTACCGCACCCCTCGACGCTGACGCGCCAGTGCGGCGCCACCTCGCCGCACAGCTCGGCCCGCCGGGAGCTGGTGGAGCCCCCCAGGCGCAGGTTGACGTAGGTGGTGGGCGGCTCGCGCGCCGTCGTCGCCTCGAGGGCCAGCCGCTCGTCCGCGTGCACCGCAGGGGCCGCCAGCAGCACACCGCAAAGGAGCCAGGCGATGACCTTGGACATGGACGGGTTATCGCACGAGCGAGTTGGTGGAGGTGGCGCCACCCACGGACGACGACGTCGCGACCGGCCTGGCCCGGGTGCTGGGGCAGGCAAGGAAGGACTTCGCGGGCCTCGACGCCGCCCGCCGACGGCGCCGCGCAGAGCGCCGGGGCTCGAGCGGCTCAGAGCACCAGGCTGGTGTGCGGGTTCGCGCCGAACATCGGCGTCGGGGCGTTGAGCACGCGGCCAAGGTACGACCAGAGGCCGGGCGCCGACGGGGTGCCCGCGGCGAGCTGCACGCGATCGCTCATCTTCCCGGTGGTGCCGACCTTCACGTACTTGCCGATGACGGTGGCCGACAGGGCCGACGCATGGTCCGAGCCGGGCAGGCTGCGCGCGAAGTCACCCATGATGGCCACCACCACGTTGCGGTCGGGCGCGTTCACCATGCGCGAGATGAAGGTGCGCAGGCCCGGGAGGATGCGCGACGTCATCATGTTGCGCACGTTGGTGCCGGTGCGGTCGCCGTGCGTGTCCCAGCCGCCGTCCATGGCCACCACCACGTTGGTGCCCGAGGTGATCATCAGCTCGGCCGCCGCCATCTGCGCCGAGAAGTTGTTCACCGTGGTGCTGTTGTTGGCCAGGCCGTAGGCGGTGGCGAGGTCGGCGAAGCTGAACTGCTTCACCGGCTGCTCCAGCGTCTCGATGGCGGCCGAGTACCCCTCGCCGAGCTGGCGCGTCATCGCCGGGCTCTTGAAGAGCGTCTGCGCGCTCATCGCGTAGGTGCCCTGGAGCGCCTTGGCCGCGGCCACGCGGTCGGGCCGAGTCGGGTCGGTGGAGCCGCCGAGGGCCTCGATGGTGGTGCGCATGTCGGTGATGACCTGCATCGACACGCCGCTCTCCATCGGGCGGGGGCCGGGCACGCCGCGGGTGCCCAGCTGCGCGCACTTGATGCTGGCGTCGCCGCCGAGCTCGGCCGCCAGCCGCAGCGCGTAGCTGCGGCCGCCGTCAGAGAAGCAGGCCGCCTGCGCGGCGCCGTGGTTGCTGATGCCGTGGCGCACGCCGACGGTGGCCATGTGCGAGAGCGCGTAGGCCGGCAGCGTGCCGAAGGTGGGGGCGTCAACGACCAGGCCGTTGCCGAGGTCGCGCTGGTTGCCGGCGGTGACGCCGAAGGTGCCGGCGGTGGCGTAGCTGTTGGCGCTCGAGAAGAGCGAGTTGTACCCACCCTGGAGGAACACCACGAGGAGCGCGGGCTTCTCGGCGGTCTGCGCGAACGCGGTGGAGGGCCAGAGGCCGGCCTTCGCAGCGAGGGCGCCGCCAGCGACACCGGCGAAGCTCTGGAACAACTGACGTCGGGAGAAGCGTGACATGGGGTGGCTCCGGGCGCTTTCGTTCAGAACGTGAGGAAGTCAGACGACGACAGGGTGGCGGCACAACCGTAGGCCCAGCGGCGGCGGGCGCTCGTCTCGACGGCCGAGTCGCGCACGGTGACCTGCACGCAGGCGTCGAGCTCGGGCTCGAGCGCCTTGCGGCTCCAGAAGCGCTCCGCCCAGGCGGCGCACTCGGCGCGGGCGGTGGTGTCGGTGGGCGCCGTGTTGAACTTCGCCGGCTGCGCCGTCACGGTGAGGCAGCCTTCGAACGCGACGCGGAAGACCGTGTAGATGGTCACCGCGCTCATGGTCGGCTCGGTGTACCAGCGGGCCGGGGCGACGCCGAAGGTCGACTCCGAGCCCGTCAGCCGGGGCGGGGTGTTGCCCAGCACGCGGGGGAACTCGGTCGAGAGCGCCGAGAAGGGCTTGGGGCGGCGCTGCTCTTCGCCCACCTCGCCGGGGTCGCGGTCAGCGGCCAGGTTGCCGCCGCCGAAGCCGACGTACTCGCGGCCCATGTCGCAGGAGGGCGCGACCGGCGCCATGCCGACCGTGGGGGCGGGCTCGATGGACGGCGTCTCGGCTCCCGTCCCGGTGTCGATGACGTCACCATCGACGACCTTCACCACGCCGTCCTTCGGGTTGAAGCCACCTTCGCAGGCAGCCAGAGCGAGCGTCGAGAGGAGGATGATCGCGCGGTTCATGTGTGGGTCCCTTAGCGGCAGAACGACGAGTCCTTCGTGAGGGCGGCGATGGCCGACTGCATGGTGCGCTCGGCCCGGAAGGCGTCGACGCACTTGTCGAAGAGCGGGCCTTCGCAGGCGAGCTCCTTGCGGCCGTAGACGAAGCCGAAGGCGACGCGGCAGACGTTGAAGTCGAAGTCGGGGCTGTTGACGAGGGCGGTGACCAGCTCCTTGTCGTTCGAGATGGTGGTGCCCAGCAGCTGCTGCGGGCCGGCGGTGGGGGCCGCGAAGGTCATGTTGGCGCCCGTGCCCACGCGCCTGGTCAGCACCGACGAGATCTTGTCGAGCGCGAACCACGAGTCGTAGTGGCAGCCGGCGCAGGCGGCGTTGCGGCGGCCGGTCGCGCTGGTGTCGAGCCCCGGCACCACCACGGCGGCGGTCAGCGTGATGCCCGTGGTGTTGTTCAAGATGCGGTAGGCGGTGCTCAGCTTGACGCCCTGCTCCTCGTTGCCGGCGTAGCGCTTGAGCCAGGCCGGCGAGCGCAGGTAGCCCAGGCCGTCGGCGTCGCTCACCACGCTGACGGTGTTGTTGGCCGTCTCGACCCGGAAGCTGCCGAGGAACATGTCGCTCCAGGGCAGGCGGTTGGTCATGACGTGCCTGGCGAGGTGGTAGGTCGCGTCTTCGACCGAGGTCGCGCCGGGCTCGTCGTTGAAGCGGGCGTTCACGAAGCGCGAGAAGCGCTCGATGAAGGCGGTGCCCTGCAGCAGGGCGTCGACCTGTGACTGGGGGTTGCTCGAGGCCAGGAGCGCGGCGTCGGGGCTGCGGCCAGTCAGCGCGACCGACAGCTTCACCGCGCAGCGCGAGGCGTCGAGAGCAGCAGCGGCAGGCGGGGTGGTCGCCTGGCCGAGGCTGATGAGGGGAAGAAGCACGACGAGGAGGGTGATGAGTCGGTGCATTCGCAGCTCCGGTGGAGGGCGACCTGACGCAGAGCAACCCTTGTGCCGGAACAAGCCGCGCCCATTGCCCGGGGAGAACGGGCGTCTGCAAAGCGCGGCGGTGAGCACTGGGAGCATCGAGGCTCCCAACGGGTGTCGCTTCCTGGTCTCAGGTGTACCCTAAGCGTTTCGGTCTGGCGGGCGTCGCTCGAGACCCGAGAAAGCGCCGTCCTTTGCGGGAGGACAGGGGCCCCGGGTGTGCACTGGTGTGATCGCTTGCGACGGCCCCGGCACCCAACGCCGTGGAAGCTCTCCTCGATGCGCACCCTGCTCTGCCCGCTGCTCCTCTTCACCGCCTGGCTGACCGCCTGCCAGCCCGTGGAGCCGCGCGCTGGCAACGGCGTACCGGCCGAGCGGCAGTGGCCGGCGCCCGCGGTGCGGCGGCTGGTCGTCGCGGGGCCGGTGAGCGTGCGGGTGTTGGTCGGCCCGGGGTTCGAGCCGTCGCTGCGGGTAGAGGGCGACGCCAACCTGATCGGCGCGCTCCGCCGCGAGGTGGAGGGGCAGACGCTGAGCCTCGACGCCACGGGGCTCTCACCCGCGGTGCCACTGCACGTCACCGTCACCACGGGCGGCCTCACCGCCGTGTCCGCCTCGGACGGCGCCGTGGTGACGACCAACGGCCTGCGGGGCGGCCGCCTGTCCCTCGAGGCGAAGGCGGGCGCCCGGGTGCTGGCCAACGGCGTCGACGGCGACTGGCTGGTGGTGGACGCGCGGGGGGGCGGCACCGTGGACGCGGCCGGCGTGGTGAGAGCGGTCGAGGCGAGCGCCGCCGACGTGGGCGCGGTGACGCTCGGCGCCCTGGCGGCGCGCGTCGCGTTGGTGAAGGCGACCGAGCTCTCGAGCGTGACGGTGACGGCGGCCGAGGCGGTCCGGGGGTCGGCGACGCGCAGCAGCCGCCTGGAGCTGCGGGGCGAGCCACGGCTGCGCAGCGTGACGGTCGATGAGAGCTCGACGCTCGAGCTGCCTGCGCGCAGCGACGCGCGGGCGCAGTCAAGCCGTCGCATCCCCAGGCCGGGTTGATACGGTGGCGGCCTCTCCACGAGGTCGCCCCTGCGTTTCCCCGGTCGTCGCAAGCACAAGCACTACTTCCCCGTCTCGGCCCGTGACCCCCTGCTGCAGCGCTCAGGGCTCGACGATCGAAAGAAGAAGACCCACGTGGTGGGCATCGATCAGACCCTGGTGGACATCGACGCGCGCGTTCCGCTGGAGCTGCTCGCGCAGTACGGCCTGGCGAAGGGCGCCTCGACCATCATCCCCGACGACGTCGCGGCGCGGCTCTACGACGAGCTGCTGACGAGCAAGCGCATCTCGTACGAGTTCGCCGGGGGCACCATCGGCAACACCCTGCACAACTACTCGCTGCTGGCCGACGACGCGTCGATCCTCCTGGGAGTGATGAGCGAGTCGATTCGGGTGGGCACCTCGGGGTACCGCTACCTGTCGAACACCTCGAGCCGGGTGAACCTCGATCACCTGCAGCCGGTCGACGGGCCCATCGGCCGCTGCTTCGCCCTGGTGACGCCCGACGGAGAGCGCACCTTCGCCATCAGCGCCGGCGAGATGAACGGGCTCGAGCCCGAGAGCGTGCCTCCCGGCATCTTCGAAGACGCCTCGTGCCTGGTGCTGTCGGCGTACCTGTTGCGGTGCGAGGCCGACGACCCGATGCCGCAGGCCACCGCGCGCGCCATCGAGCTCGCCCACGCCCGCGGGGTGCCGGTGGTGCTGACGCTGGGCACGCGCTTCGTCATCGCCGAGCGGCCCGGGTTCTGGCGCACCTTCATCGAAGAGAACGTCGACGTGGTGGCGATGAACGAAGAAGAGGGCGCGGCGCTCACCGGCCTCGACGACCCGCTGCTGGCGTGTGAGCGCGCGCTCGACTGGGCCGACCTGGTGCTGTGCACCGCGGGGCCGACCGGGCTCTACCTGGCGGGCTACACCGACGACGACATCAAGCGCGAGACCCGCTACCCGCTGCTGCCGGGCGCCATCGCCGAGTTCAACCGCTACGAGTTCAGCCGGCCGATGCTGCGCAAGGCGTGCACCACGCCGGTCAAGGTGTACGCGCACATCGCGCCGTACCATGGCGGCCCCGAGCAGATCACCAGCACCAACGGGGCGGGCGACGCGGCCCTGGCGGCGCTGCTCCACGACATGTCAGCCAACGGGTACCACCGCGCGCGGGTGCCCAACTCGGCCAAGCACGTGCGCGAGTTCCTCACCTACTCGTCGATGAGCCAGATCTGCCGCTACGCCAACCGCGTCAGCTACGAGGTGCTGGCGCAGGCCTCACCGCGACTCACCCGCGGGCTGCCGGAGCGCGAAGAGGGGCTCGACGACGAGGCCTACTGGGCGGGCTGAGGCGCGCGCGTCACCAGGGCCGCAGCATGTGGATGTGGGGGATGTCGTCTTCCAGGTACGGCTCACCGACGGGCACGAAGCCCAGGGAGCCGTAGAACTTCTCGAGGTAGCGCTGGGCGCCGATGCGAATGCCCTGGCCGGGGTAGAGCCGCCGCACCTCGCGCACCGCCTCGTTCATGAGCTGGCGGCCGAAGCCGCGCCTGCGCACGTCGGGAGCCGACGCCACCCGACCGATGGCGGGCTCTTCGTACACCACCCCCGGCGGCACCAGGCGGGCGGTCGCCACCAGCGTTCCATCGGCGCGGGTGCCCAGGCCGTGCCAGCACTTCGGGTCGAGGCCGTCGGCGTCGAGGTAGGGGCAGCGCTGCTCCACCACGAAGACGCGCTGGCGCAGCTGGAGCACGTCGTGCACCTGGCGCGGCGTGAGCCGGTCGAAGGGCAGCCACAGAAACGCAGGCTCGCTCATCTCTTCGGCACCACCGGGTCCCACCCCTTCGGGCCCTTCTTGTAGAGCCTGGTGACGGCGCCGGACTTCAGGCGCGCGACGGTGCCCAGCAGCTTGAGCTCGCCCGCGCCGCCCAGCCGCGTCAGCACGGCCTTGTCTTCGTCGGTGGGCGCCTCGGCGCTGGCGTCGAGGAGCTTCGTCAGCGCCAGCAGCGCCTCGGCCTGCACCCGCGCCTGCTTGACGTTGGAGATGACGTCGACGAGCTCGTCGGTGGTGACGGTGCCGCCGAGCGAGACGATCTTCAGCACCCCGGCCGCGCGCACCAGGGCGTCGTCATCCATCCGCAGCACATCGAGCCAGCCGATGTTCTTCGCATCGACGACGGAGCCCGAGAGGCCGTTGAGCGAGGTCCATCGCGCTTCGGCCTCGTGGAGGGTGGAGCGGTTCGGGTTCATCAGCGCCAGGTCGCCCACGCGCACGGCGAAGAGGTGCTGCTTCATCGCGTCGGTCAGCTTCTCCTTCGGGTCCGCTGGCAGCAGGGTCGTCTCCTGGTCGCGCTGCAGCTTCGCGCCCGCGGGCTCGAACAGCACCGGGAGCCACGGCCCGCCCACCGCCTCTTGCCTGAAGAAGCCGACCCACACCGGGCGCTCGTGTCGTGCCGAGGCGGGCTCGGTGCCGGCCTTCGAGAGGAACCGCAGCACGACGCGCGCGACGCCGTCGGTGGCCCGAATGGGGTCGAGGGCCACGCCCCAGCCCCTGGTGTCGACGTGGGTGAACCACTCGGCCGCGCTCTTCGCGACCGACACCTTCAGGGTGCAGTTGGTGTTCCGGTAGGCGCCGTCGATGCGCTTGCCCATGGGCCTGACGGTGTACGTCTTCGAGAAGCTGGCGCTGGTGCGCCCCGGCAGCACGTAGAGGTGCTCGCGAATGAGCAGGTCTCCACGGGGCGCGTCGTCGCCCTCCCACTTGTAGATGTCAGAGGCGCTGGCCATGTCGTCGAGCACCCGCCTGAGCGTCTCGTCCACCAGCGCGTCGACGGCCTCGGGGTCGGTGAGCGGCTCGCCCTTCTCGCGCAGCTTCGCCTCCATCGCCCACAGCGCCTGCTTGCGGAAGTCGCTGGGCTTCTCCTTCTCGACGATGGCGGCCAGGCCCTTCACCGACGAGGGCAGGGAGCGAATCTCGATGAAGGTGGACTTCGGCCGCGCGGCGACGGTGACGGCGACGAGGAGCAGCGAGAGCAGGAAGGTGCGCATGGAGAGGACCTGGCGACGGGGCGTCACGACTCGGGCGTCTCGCCCTTCTGAATGAACCCGTACTTCTCGAGCTTGTAATAGAGCGCGCTGGTCTTGATGCCCAGCAGCCGCGCGGTCTCGGTCTTCACGTGCTTCGCCTTCTCGTAGGCGCGCTCGATGAGCTGTCGCTCGAGGTCCTCGAGGATGTCGGGCAGCGGGCGATCGCCGTGGGGAATCGGCAGCCCGCCGGGCGTCTGCGCCACCCGCGTCGCGGCGCTCTGGAGGAAGGCGGGCAGCTCCTTCTCTTCCAGCAGCGTGCCCTCGGAGAAGACCAGCGACTGCTCGATGGCGTTCTCGAGCTCGCGCACGTTGCCGGGCCAGGCGTAGCGGTTGAGGGCCGAGAGCGCGTCGGCGGTCAGCCCCTTCACCTGGGGGTTGATGCGCGGGCCGTGCTTGGCGACGAAGTGCCGCGCCAGCACGGGCAGGTCCTCGGGGCGCTCGCGCAACGGCGGCACCACCAGGGGCACCACGTTGAGCCGGTAGTAGAGGTCTTCGCGGAACCGCCCGGCGGCGACCTCGGCCTTGAGGTCTCGGTGGGTCGCGCACACCACGCGCACGTCGACCTTCACCGTCTCTTCTCCGCCGACGCGCTGGATCTCGCGCTCCTGCAGCACGCGCAGGAGCTTGGTCTGCACCGACGCGCTGATCTCACCGATCTCGTCGAGGAAGAGCGTGCCCCCGTCGGCGAGCTCGAAGCGGCCCAGCTTGCGCTTGACCGCGCCGGTGAAGCTGCCGCGCTCGTGGCCGAACAGCTCGCTCTCGAGCAGGGTCTCGGCCAGCGCGGCGCAGTGGGTGCTCACGAAGGGCTTCGCCCGTCGTGGCGACAGCTCGTGCAGCATGCGCGCGACCAGCTCTTTGCCGGTGCCCGACTCGCCGTGCACGATGACGGTGGCGTCGGTGGCCGCGGTGCGGCGAATGGCGACGTTGAGCTTCTGCATCGGCTCGGAGTCGCCGATGAGGTGGGTGCCGCGCGCCTCGGCGAGGTCGCTCGAGAGCGCCTCGGTGACGGCCTCGAGCCGGGTGACGCGCTGGCGGGTGCGTGACAGCTCGAGCGCCGCGTCGACCTTCGCGCGCAGGAGGTCGGGCGGGAACGGCTTCTGGATGAAGTCCGAGGCGCCGTTGCGCATCGCCTCGACGGCCGTCTCGATGGAGCCGAACGCCGTCACCACCAGCACCACCACGGCCGGCTCGTGCGCCTTGACCTGCTTGACGACCTCGAGGCCGTCCATGGCCTCCATCTTCAGGTCGGTCACCACCACGTCGGCGCCCTTCGCTTGAAACCCGGCGACGCCCTCGAGGCCGTTGCGAAACGCGAGCACCTCGTGCCCGGCCTTCTTGAGCGTGACGGCCATGCCCTCGCGCATGGTGTCGTTGTCGTCGATGACCAGCACTCGCGCCATGGGCGGCACCATAGCGTGGGCCGTTCGAGACGCGATGGGCGTCGCGCGGCGCCGAGCGCTCCGGCTAAGAGGTGGGCCGTGAAGCACCTCGTCGTCGCGCTGCTGCCACCCTCGTCATCGGGCTGCGTCGGCCGGTGGACACCGACCAGCGAGAGGCGCTCACCGTTCCGCTGCCCAGAGGGCTCACCCTCAGCACGACCTCTGCGGACGTCGGCGGAGCGCTGCCGGCGCTCCTCTTCTCGGGCACCACCGCGGCGACGGTTCGAACCGTGCTGCTCAGCGCGACGGCCGAGGGGCCGACCTTCACGGTGCTCCCGCCCTTCCCTCGTGGAGCCAGCCGCGACTTTCTCTTCTTCGCAGCCCCCACCGACCAGTCGCTCCGCGTCATTCCCTTGCCCCTGTCACCATGACCCTCATCGAGCTGCTCGCAGCGCACCACCCCGAAGACGAGAAGGAGCGCGCCGACCTCGGCGCCATGCGCGACTTCGCCACCAGCCTCGCCGAGCCCTTCTCCCGAGCGCAGTGGCCGGCGCACTTCACCGGCAGCGCGGTGGTGGTGACGCCCGACGGCGCGCGGGTGTGCCTGGTGCTGCACGCCAAGCTGCAGCGCTGGTTGCAGCCGGGCGGCCACGCCGACGCCGCCGACCTGGGCGCGATGGAGACGACGGCGCTGCGCGAAGCCCGAGAAGAGACCGGGCTCGAGGTGTCGCTCCATCACGCCGCGCCGCGCCCGCTCGACGTCGACGTGCACGTCATCCCCGCGCGCAAGGCAGACCCGGAGCACCGCCACCTCGACGTGCGCTACCTGGTGGTCGCCGCGAACCCCGAGGCGTTGGCCCACGACCCGAACGAGTCGCACGGCGCGCAGTGGCTCTCGTGGGAGGACGCGCTGGCCCGCGCCGACGAAGCGCCCCTGCGCCGCATGCTCGAGAAGGCCCGGCGGCTGAGCCGGTTCTGAGAAGTCGCTTGCTGTGCACTCGAGGTGGCAGCGGAGCACCGGCACACCCGGATTGGGGCCTCTCGAGGTGGCACCCGCGGCGCTGACGGCTTCGAACCACCCGGAATCGGGAGCTGGCGAGCGGCTTGCTCAAGTGACGGCGCATGAACGCTCGCAACCACCTGCCGACCGTCGCCCGTCACAGCCTCGAAGCGCTCCTCGTCGAGGGCCGCATGCCGCTCGACGCCGCGCTGCAGCTCGCGCATGGCCTGGTGCGCGCGCTCGACGATCAACACGCCACCGGCCAGGCGCTGGGGCCCTTCGACGCCGCCTCCATCTCGGTGGACGTGCTCGGCCACGTGGTGATGAAGCCGTCGCTGCGGCCCGACGCGGCGGCGCCGGAGCTTGGCGTCGGCGCGGTGCCCGACCTGCTGTCCGATCTGCACAGCCTGGGCGGCGTCTTCTACCGGCTCTTCGCGGGCCTCTCGCACCACGAGGCCTCGCGGCGCTCCGGTGGCGCGCTGGTGCCGCCGAGCCGCTTCAACCCCACCATCGACGACGCGCTCGACGGCCTGGTGCTCACGCTGCTCGACGCCGACCCGATGGAGCGCCCCTACCGTCTGGCGCAGGTCGACGGGCAGCTGCTGGCGGTGTTCGCCGAGATGGGCCTCGAGCCGGCCGCCAGCGCCGTCTCGTCGTGGGTGGCCGCCCACCGCCCGGTCGCGGCGCCGGCTCCGCAGAAGGTCGTCGTCGCCGCGCCGAAGGTGGGCCCGACGCGTCGCGCGGCGCCCCAGGTGAAGTGGGTGCTCGAGGCCGATGAGGAGGACGAGCCGTCGGCCGATGAAGGCGACGCCGCGTGGGAGGGCCCGGTGCGCTTCGACCGCTGGGCGATGGCCAGCGCAGGCATCGTCGCGGCCGGGTTGTGCCTCATCGCGTTGATGTGACCGAGGGAGGGGGGGCCCTCGGTCGAGTCGCGCGGCCTCGCGCTCGCGTGACGTCAACGTGCCCATCAGGCGCCTGACGCTTCGTCGTCTACCCGCGCTCTTCGGCCGAAGCGATCGCCTCGTTCTGCGCCGCCTGCCGCGCCGCGTGGGCGAACTGCGGGTGCTCCTTGATGGCCCGCTCGATGTCGTCGGTGAACGGCTCGCCGTGCGGCCCGCGCGCTGACGAGCGCTTCCAGCGCGCGAACCAGCGGTCGCCCAGCGGCAGCTTGAGCCCCTCGATGGTGGTGGCGGCGACCGTCGTCTCGGTGCGCGTGCCCGTCGAGACGCCCTGCCCCACCATGAAGCCCGCCAGCAGCATCGACACCCGCGTCGGCGTCGCCGAGCTGTAGGTCGCCAGCAGGCCACCCTCGTCGTTGGTGTGCCGGCGAATGGAGCGCAGGAAGTCCACCGTCCACAGCGTGGGGTTCGAGTCGGGCGAGAACGGGTCGAAGAAGATGAGATCGGCCCAGCCCGGCACGCCGTCGATGGTCTCGCGCGCGTCGCCCACCAGCACGCGCCACGACACCCCCGCGCCCTGCCAGTGCCCCTGGTCGAGCAGCGCCTCGCACGCCACCTTGTACGGCTGCAGGAACGAGAAGCCCTCGGGGTCCTTCAGCGCGAGCGCGAGCGCGGCCATGTCGGACTCGAGGCTGACGATCTCGAGCACCCGCCGCCGCCGCTGCCCCATCGCCTCGGCCTTGGTGAGCGCTGCGACCGCGTTGGCCCCCGCGCCCAGCCCCACGTCGAGGATGACGAAGGGGTCGTCGCGGAACACCTCGAGGCGCTTCTCGAGGGCGGTCTGCTCCACGTAGAGCGTGTTCGACTCTTCCCACGGGCCGACCGGGTGCATCACCTCGCCGTGGCCGGTGTGCCGCACGGCGCGCTGGCCCGAGCGCGTCACCACCACCTCGAAGGCGCCCTGCTTCTCGCCGGTGGGCCGCGGCGTCGCGTTGCGAGGCGCGAGGCGATCGACCAGCTCGCGGTACTCCTCGTCCCACCGGCCCGCGATGATGGCCTCGCGCATGCGCCTGGTGAGCTGCTGAAAGTGGTGCAGGTTGTGAATCGCCAGCAGCCGGCTGCCGAGGTGGTGCGGGCCCTGCGCGAGGTGGCGAATGTACGAGCGCGTGTAGCGGGTGCACGTCGGGCACTTGCACGTCTCGTCGAGCGGCCGGTCGTCGAAGCGGTACTCGTGCTTGCTGATGCGCAGGCGCCCCTCGAACGTGTACGCGTAGCCCTGCTGCGCCATCATCGGAGGGATGATGCAGTCGAACATGTCGATGCCGCGGTGCACGCACTCCACCAGGTCGATCGGCGTGCCGACGCCCATCAGGTAGCGCGGGCGATCGGCCGGCAGCTGCGGCGCGGTGTGGCCGGTCATCTCGTAGAGCAGCTCGCGCGACTCGCCCACCGCCAGGCCGCCGATGGCGAAGCCGTCGAACGGGTGCTGGGTGAGGAACTGCGCGCTCTCGGTGCGCATCGAGGGGAAGACGCCCCCCTGCACGATGGCGAAGAGCGCCTGGCCGGTGTCCCTCGAGTCGCGGGCCGCGAGGCTGCGCAGGGCCCACCGGTGGGTGCGCTCCATCGCGTCGCGCGTCACTTCTTCGCTCGAGGTCGACGGCGGGCAGACGTCGAGCACCATCATGATGTCGCTGTTGATGGCGTTCTGCATCGCGATGCTCGACTCGGGCGAGAGCAGGTGCCGGTGGTTGTCGTAGGGGCTGCGAAAGCGCGCGCCGGCCTCGGTGATCTCGCGCTCGCCGGGGAGGCTGAAGATCTGAAAGCCTCCCGAGTCGGTGAGCACGCCGTGCGGCCACTGCATGAAGGGGTGAATGCCGGCGCTCTTCTCGAACACCCCGATGCCGGGCCTCAAGAGCAGGTGGTAGGTGTTCGAGAGGCAGAACCTCGCGCCGCTCTCGGCCACGTCGTCCATGGTGAGGAAGCGCACGTGCGCGTGGGTCGCCACCGGCATGAAGGCCGGCGTCTCGAGCACGCCGCGGCGGGTGTGCAGCTTCGCG
>JACSRE010000225.1 GCA_014879945.1 Myxococcus sp. | reverse complement strand
GCTGCGCGCGCTGGTCGCGGCCTCGGTCGATGGGCTCCACGCCGAAGACGTCGTGCTGGTCCTCGACGTGACGGCCGCCCAGGCGCAGGTCATGCCCACGCCCCTGGGGGCCCCTGACGCCTCGAACGGGCTGCGGGCCATGGTGGTGGTGCTGGGGCTGGTCCTGGCGGTGCTGGCCGCCGCGTTGATCATCGTCTTCTTCCGGCTTCGCAAAGAGGGCGCCGCGGCTTCGTCACCCTCGAGCGCGCCGCCCTCGCAGCGGCCGGTGATCGCCCCGAGCGTGCAGCGAAAGGTGGCGTAGGCCGATGGGCGCGGCCGACCTGACGAGGCTGGGGCGGGCCTCGCCGCTCATCCGCGGCCGGGTCGCCGCCAAAGACCCTGCCCGCGGCGCCGGCTTCGTGGAGCGAACGACGCTCTTCGTGGTGGCCCTCAAGAAGGCCCAGGCGATCGAGCTGCTCGATGGCTTCGCCGAGCCGCTGAGGCAGCGCTCGCGCGTCTTTGCGCAGCAGCTCAGCGACCTCGACTCGCCCACCCGCCAGGCCCGGCTCGCGATCGAGTTCGGGGTTCGAGACGGCGCCCGCGAGCGCATCAAGGCGCTCCTCGATCAATCGCCGCTGGCGCTGCGCGCCGCCCTGATGAGCCAGCTACCCTCGACGCTTCGTCCTGAGGGCGCACCTGCGGCGCCCACCGCGAGCCCCGCGCTCCAGGCGCTGGCGGCGCGGCTGGTTCGCGAGGCGACCCGGTAGACGAGACCGCGTCTCGGGCGACGGACGCCCGAACGCCCCTGTGGGAACAGGCGGTTGCGCTGGCACCGCGCGTGAACTGGTGGGCGCCATGCACGACGCCACCACCAACGTGGGCACCCGCCTCCGTGAGCCCACCCCGCCCGCCGGCAAGCCGCCGGCGCGCCGCGTCACCCTCACCCCGCTCAAGCGCTTCACCAGGGCCCACCTCGAGCTCGCCGCGCGCGCCTCGGTTCGCGAGGAGGCCTCGAGCGCCTTCGCGGCGGCGTTGGCGGCCCTCGGCGCGCAGCTCGGGCACCCGATGAGCGGCACAGCGCGCGTCCTCGACGGCACCGTTCAGCCGCTGCAGCACCTGGGGCGGGAGTCGGCGTTCATCGTCGTCGAGCTGGCGCACGCCTCGGCCCTCGCGCTCGTCGAGGTGGAGGCCCCGGTGGTCAGCCATCTCCTCCAGGTCGCGGCGGGGAGCGAGGCGCGAACGGTCGCGGTGACCGAGCTGACGCGCATCGAGGCGGCGGCGCTGGGCTGGCTCGCGCTCAGCGTCATCTCGGCGCTGCGCACGGTGACGGCCTTCGACGACCGCTTCTCGCCGCGCCTGGTGACGCTGACGGCCGACCGCGGTGAGGCCCTGCGCAGCATCGACGCGGCCGTTCGCCATCTGGCCATCGAGCTGAAGCTCGACGGCGCCCACCCGCTGGGCCTGGCGAGGGTGCTGGTGCCCGCCAAGATGCTCCAGCTCGCGGTGCAGACGGCGCCTCTGTCTGCCCCGCCGCCTGCCGCCGAGATCGTGCTCGACGCCACGCTGACCGCCCGCTGCCGCTTCGGTCATGCCGAGCTCTTGCGCGCCGACAGCGGCGACCTCACCGCAGGCGACGTCATCGTCTTCGCCGGGTGCCGCCTCGACGGGAGCCTGATGCACGGCCCGGCGCGCCTGGTGACCGGCTCCTTCGAGCTGACCGGCGAGCTCGGCGCCGACGGCTTCTGCGTCACCCGAGCCACCCCACTCACTCCGGAGCCCGCCATGAGCACCAGCCTCAACGTCGACGTCGAGATCGAGCTGACCACCATTCAATTGCCGGTTCGTCAGCTGGGCAGTATCGCGCCTGGCGCCGTCCTGCCGCTCCACATCAACGCGGCGCAGACCGTCACCCTCCGGATCGATGGCAAGGCCGTCGCCCTGGCCGAGCTGGTCGAGGTCGAGGGCGAGATCGGCGCCCGCATCACCGCGATGCTCGAGGGCGCGCCGTGACCGCCCTCAGCCCACGTCACAAGCTGATGGCCGCCGGCGTTCTGAGCGCAGTACTCGCCCTTGGAGCCGCCGCCTCGACGGGCTCGCTCACCACGGGAGCCCGGATCGTGGTGGGCGCGCTCGCCCTCGCCGGGCTGGGCACCTGGGTCCTCAAGCAGAGACGGCTGGCGCTGCCAGGGCGGTTCGCGCAGACGCCGCGGCTGCACGTCGTTCAGCGCGTGGGCCTCTCGGCGCGCTCGGGCGTCGCGCTCATCGAAGTCGACGGGCGCTCGTTCCTCGTCGTCCACGGCGACGGAGGCACCCGGATTCGCCGGGTGTCTTCTCGCGCGGCCCTGATGGCCCAGGCGCTGAAGGGGCAGTCGTCATGAAGCGCGCCCTCTGTGTCGTGTTCCTCCTCCCGGCCGTCGCCTTCGCGCGGGAGCCCGCCCCCCTGCAGGTCGAGAGCGGCACCATCGCCAGCAACCAGCTCCAGATGATGGGGCTGATGGCGGGCCTCGCGCTGGTGCCCTTCGCCATCGTGATGCTGACCAGCTTCTCGAAGGTCGTGGTGGTGCTCTCGATGGTGCGGTCCGCCCTCGGCACCCAGCAGGCGCCGCCCACCATGGTGCTCACCGGGCTCGCGGCGGTGCTGTCGGCGCACGTGATGGCCCCCACGATGGAGCGCATGTGGGCGACTGGCCGCCAGGTGGAGAGTGAGGTCGGCATGAGCCGCGAGCTCGCCGCCCGGGCTGGCGACATTCTGGGGCCGCTGCGCGACTTCCTCGTCAAGCATGGCAGCCCTGACGAGCGCGCGCGGTTCGTCGAGATGGCGCGGGAGCTCCGGGGCAGCGACGACGTCGCCGCGAAGGCGGTCAGCGAAGACGACCTGTCGATCGTCGTGCCCGCGTTCGTCATCACCGAGCTCAAGGAGGCGTTCATCATCGCCTTCCTGATCTTCCTCCCCTTCCTCGTCCTCGACATGCTGCTGGCGAACGTGCTGCTGGCGCTGGGCATGCAGACGCTCAGCCCGAGCCAGGTCAGCCTGCCCTTCAAGATCCTCCTCTTCGTGGCGGTCGACGGGTGGTCGCTGCTCTCACGAGGCCTCATCCTCGGGTACCGGTGATCGCATGGACACCGCCCTCATCCTCTCCCTGGCCCGCGAAGCGCTGCTCCTGATGGTGCTGGCGTCGGCCCCGCCCATTGCGGCGAGCCTGGTGGTGGGCTTCTTGATGAGCCTGTTTCAAGCCACCACCTCGATTCAGGACAGCACGCTGTCGGTCGTGCCCAAGCTCTGCGCGGCGGTGCTGGCGCTCGTGATCGCCGGCCCGTGGATCGGCCAGCAGCTCTCGCGCTTCGCCACCCAGCTGTTCCTGGTGCTGCCCGAGGTGGTCTCGTGAACGACTGGGCCGGGCTGCTGACCTCGCAGCTGCTGCAGGCACACCTGGTGTCGGTCGCGGTGATCTGCGCGCGCCTGCTCCCCATCGCGTTCCTCTGTCCCCTGCTGGGCGGCCAGCTCGCGCCCACCACGGTGAAGCTGGGCCTGGTGCTCTCGCTGGGGCTCTTCCTCCACGCCGCCGCCGGGGTTGACGCGCCGGGGGTGACGTCGGCCTTCGAGCTGGTCGGCCTGGTGTTCCAGGAGTTCCTGCTCGGCACCACCATGGGCCTCATCGCCGCCTTGCCCTTCGACGCCGCGCGCATGGGCGGCCGGTTCATCGATCTGTTCCGCGGGTCGTCAGCCGAGGCGGCGCTGCCGATGACGGGGAGCAAGGAGTCGGCGACCGGCGACGCCCTCTACCAGCTGCT
Organism: Myxococcus sp.; assembly: GCA_014879945.1. GTDB lineage: Bacteria > Myxococcota > Myxococcia > Myxococcales > Myxococcaceae > Xiheimicrobium. The sequence continues at coordinate 5,651 of JACSRE010000225.1, read as the reverse complement.
CCTGGCGGTCTCGGCGGCGGGCGTGGTGATGCCGCTGGCGCTGTCGGGGCTGTTTCGCAGCTACGCCCTCGCCCCGCTGGGCCGCTTCGCCCACTCCGAGGCGGTGGTGCTCGAGGTCGTTCGCCTGGTGGGCACGGCGTTCGCCACGGGGCTGGCGCTCGGGGCCCCCATCGCGGCGGTCTCGCTCGCGGTCGACGCGGTGATGGGCCTGGCCTCGCGGGCCGCGCCGAGCATGAACCTGCAGGAGACAGGCGCGCCGCTGCGCATCCTCGGCGGCGGCGCGGTGCTGTGGCTGATGGTGGGGCTGGTGCTCGACCGACTCCTCGCGACCGCCGTCGAGGCGCCCGCGGCCATGGGCGCCGTGCTGGAGCTCGGCCGATGAGCGAGAAGACGCACCAGCCGACCGACCAGAAGCGCCGAAAGGCGAGGCAGGACGGCAACATTCCCAGGAGCAAGCTGCTGTCGTCAGCGTCGGTGACGCTCTTCGGGTTGGCGGCCACGGTGGCCTTCGCCGACGCGTCGACGGCGCGGGTGGTGGCCTGGTCATCGAGGCTGTTCTCGCTCCAGACCGGGGCGCTCGACGTCGAGCTCCTCGAGGCGCTGCGGGTGCTCTCGCTGTCGGTCTCGCCGACCCTCGCCGGCGCGCTCTTCGGGGCGCTCGTCGCGGGCGTTCCGATGGTGGGCCTGGAGCTCAACCTGAGCCTGGTGGAGCCGAAGCTCGAGAAGCTGAACCCGGCGGAGGGGGTGAAGAAGGTCTTCAGCAAGCGCCAGGCGGTCGACCTGCTCAAGGGCCTCGCGGTCGCGGCCGTGATGTCGCTGATGGTCTGGAACGCGGTGGAGGACGCCGCGCCGCAGACCTTTCGAGCCCTCTCGCACGACGCCGTCACGGCCTTTCGGGCGCTGCTGACGGCCTTCCTCCCCACGGTGCTGCGGGCGGCCGCCGTGCTCGCGGTGCTCGGCCTGGGCGACTACGCGCTCGCCCGCCTGCGCCACACCAGGGACCTGATGATGTCGCACGACGAGGTGAAGCAGGAGCACAAGAACAGCGACGGCGACCCGCACACCAAGGGGAAGCGCAAGCAGCTGATGAAGCAGTTGGCCGCGGGGGGGCCGGCACGAGGGGTGCACAAAGCCACCGCCGTGGTCGTGAACCCCACCCATGTCGCGGTCGCGCTCCGGTACGACGAGTCGGAGTGTGACGCGCCCTACATCGTGGCCCTGGGCCGCGAGGAGGATGCCTTGGCCATTCGCACTGAAGCAAAAGCGCTGGGAATTCCCGTGGTTCGCGACGTTCCGCTGGCCCGTTCACTCATCCACTACGAGCTCGGCGAAGAGGTGCCCGAGGAGCTCTACCAGGCAGCCGCCACCGTGCTCCGGGTCGCCCTCGAGTCCGCCGAGTCGAACCCCTCATCTCCCGGCGCAGACGTGGCTTTGCTGACGAAGGAGCACCCGTGAACGCGTTCATCGACCAGGCGCTCGCCCGCGCCCGCACGCAGTCAGACGTCATCCTCGCGGTCGTCATGGCCGCCATCGTCGGCTCGATGATCGTGCCCCTGCCGCCGTGGCTGCTCGACGTCGGCATCGCCATCAACCTCGCCGCCGCGTGCGCGCTGTTGGTGGCCGCGCTCTACGCGAAAGACGCGCTCAAGGTGGCGAGCTTCCCGACGCTGCTGCTCATCACCACGCTGTTCCGCCTCTCGATGAACGTCTCGTCGACCCGGCTGGCGCTGAGCGAGGGGCACGCGGGAGAGATCATTCAGGCCTTCGGCGAGTTCGTGGTGCGCGGTGACTACGTCGTCGGCGCGGTGATCTTCCTCATCCTCACCCTGGTGCAGTTCCTGGTGGTGGCGAAGGGCGCCGAGCGGGTCGCCGAGGTGAGCGCGCGCTTCACGCTCGACGCGATGCCCGGCAAGCAGATGTCGATCGACGCCGATCTGCGCGCCGGCGCGATCACCCAGGACCAGGCGCGCGCCCGCCGCCGCGACCTCGAGCGTGAGTCGCAGCTCTTCGGCTCGATGGACGGCGCGATGAAGTTCGTGAAGGGCGACGTCATCGCGGGCCTGGTGATCACCGCGGTGAACCTGCTCGGCGGCATCGTGATCGGCACGCTGCAGAATGGAATGTCGCTCGCTGAAGCAGCCGGGACCTACGCGTTGATCTCGATCGGCGACGGCCTGGTCTCGCAGATCCCCTCGCTGTGCATCGCGGTCGCGGCGGGGCTCGTGGTCACCCGCGTGGCCTCGGAGAACGAAGAGTCGTCGCTGGGGGGTGACATCGGCGCTCAGTTCTTCGGCCAGTGGAAGGCGCTCTTCGTGGTGGCTGGCCTGTGCGTGCTCCTGGCGCTGATGCCGGGCATGCCGCACCTCACGTTCGTCGTCATCGGGGCAGGCCTCGCGACGGTGGGCTTCGGCCTCAAGCGGGTGCAGGACAAGCCTCAGGCCACCAACAGCGTCACCAAGGCGCAGGGCGCGGCCGAGAAGAAGGGCCCCGAGCTCAACCCCGGCGTCTCGCCGTTGACGCTCGACGTCGCCGCAGACCTCACCTGGCTCGTCGAAGAGCTCGAGGGGCAGTTCGTGAAGGTCGACCTCGACACCGTGCGCGAGCGGGTCCACCTGGAGCTGGGCGTGAAGCTGCCGGGGTTCCGGGTGCGCACCGGGGCTCCGCTTCCGGCGGGCTCGTGGGCGGTGTCGATCGACGAGATCCCTGCCGGCCGCGGGAGCGTCGGCGACCTTCGCCTCGTCACGCCGATGTCTTTGGGCGATCTGCAGGTGATGGGCATCGTCGGCAAGCCGGTCAGCGACACCAGCCTGGGCCGGACGCTCACCAGCATCGCGCCGGCCGACGAGGCGAAGGCCCGCGCGGGGCAGGTGCCGCTCCTGACGGCGCGCGAGTACGTCTGCGAGCACCTGGTGCTCCAGCTCAAGAAGCGCGCCCACCAGTTCCTCGGCGTGCAGGAGGTGCAGGCGGCGCTCACCGCCATCGAGGGCTCGCACGGCGCGCTGGTGAAGGAAGCGCTCCAGAAGGTGCCGCTGCCCCTGATGACCGACGTGCTCAAGAAGCTGCTGGGCGAGCAGGTCAGCGTTCGCAACCTCAAGGCCATCCTCGACGCGCTGGTGTCTCCCAGCACGGCCGGCGACGCGCTCCAGTTGGCCGACCGGTGCCGCCAGGCCCTCTCCCGGCAGATCTCGCACCAGTACGCGCCGTCGGGCTCCCTCTTCGCCTACCTGGTCGACCCCGGCATCGAAGAGACGCTCCGCACCGCGGGCCCAGCGCTCGACCCGCGCGACGCCGGCGCCATCCTCGAGGGCATGAAGTCGGTCGCCAGGCAGGGGAAGGCGGTGCTCCTGGCGTCACCCGACGTGCGGCGGCTGCTCAAGAAGCTGGTGGAAGGCGCCTTCCCAGAGGTGGCGGTGCTCACCTTCGCCGAGCTCGACCCGGAGCTGCAGGTGCGCCCCGTCGGCCGGCTCGCGCCAGTGATGAGCTGATCGAAGCGAGGCGCGAGCGCGCTACGGCGTGCTGGGCGGCAGCGGCGGCACCTTGCCGTCAGGCCCCGGGCGGTTGACGCGATCTTTCAGCTCTTTGCCCGCGCGGAAGCGGATGCCGCGCTTGGCCTTCACTGGAATCGGCTCGCCCGTCTTCGGGTTGCGGCCCTGGTAGGAGCCGTAGTGCTTGACGTGAAAGGCACCGAGCCCACGAATCTCGATGTTCTCGCCAGCGACGAGTGCGTCTTTCATGGCGTTGAAGATGACGTCGACGGTGGCTTCCGCCTGCTTCTGCGTGACGCCCTTCTTCTGCACCAGGATGTTGACGAGGTCGGATTTCAACACCGCGTACCCCCTTGATCGGGTCGAGAGCCCCGTAACCACTGGGCTTTCAGCGAGGTTAGCCCCGGAATGCACAACCTCGCAAGAAAGCTACGCTTTTGGCTCTTCCTCCACCAACATCGCCAGGTCCGCCCAGGTAATTCTCCTGAGTTTCTCGACACTTGCCTCATCTGCATCGGCGTAGAGGGCGGCGGGGCCATCGAACTGCCCGGTGCGTGAAAGCCGCTCGCGCTTGAGGGTGCTGGCGGTTCCGCCCATGGCCAGCGAGATGTCGGCGACGGTCAGGTTGATCAGATCTCTGGCGGGAACGAGCGCGGTCACGTCGGGCTTGAGCAGCCCTGCGCGCACCAGGCGCGCGACCGTCTCTTCGATGCGCTGGGTGGGCAAGCGGAGGGTGACCGAGAGCCCATGCAGGGTCGGGCCCGGCACCTGGGCGACGCGGGCGCGCGCGATCAGCTGCACGATGCGGGTCGCGATGAGCTCTTCGCTGCGCGGGTGGGCGAGCAGGTCGCGGAACTCGTCGTGAAAGTCCGCGTGCTCCACCGCGTACGCGAGGCGGGCGCCGCTCAAGATGACGTACCAGCTGACGTAGACCCAGGTCAGGAACAGGGGGGCGATGCCCAGGGAGCCGTAGACCCCGTTGGCCGAGAAGAAGAAGCTCGCGATGGTGCCGTACAACCGGCGCGCGACCTCCCAGGCGACGCCCGCGGCGGCGCCGCCGATCACCGCCGAGCGCCAGGGCACGTGCGCGTGGGGCGCGATCTTGTAGAGCAGCGAGAACACCGCCATCGCCGAGACGATCGCGCCCAGCGTGAAGGCCGGGCTCGAGAGCGGGAAGTTCATCAACACCAGCAGCCGCTTGATGCCGTTGCTGCCGATCAGCGAGACGGCCATCGCGATGGGGCCGATGACCAGCACGCCCACGTAGAGGGCGAGCGTGCCCAGGATCGGTCGGGAGCGCCGCACCGCCCACACGTCGTTGAGCGACGCGTCGAGGTGGCGCAGCATCACGCCCGACGCGATCAGCAACACCAGGAACGACAGGCCCGAGCCGGTGGGCGAGTTCGCGGCCGCCTTGAACTCCTGCATCGCGCGCTCGGCCTGCGCCCGCCCTCCGGGGTTGAGCAGATCTTCGAAGAACTTGATGACGAGCGCCTCGACCTGCGTCGAGCCGAAGGCGTGGAGCAGCGCCAACATGACGGCGGCGAGCGGCACCAACGAGGTCAGCGTGATGAAGGTGAGGTTGCCGGCGCGCAGCGCCAGCTTCTCGCCGCGGTAGCCGATAACCACCGCGACCAGCAGCCGCAGCACGCCCTTGAGGGTGAGCGAGAAGGGCGGCGGCTTCGGCGGGCGCGCCGCCGAGGTCTCTGACGGCGTCGCGGGCTCGACCGGCGTGGCGGGCGTCGTCGACACGCTGGCTCTCACCGACGCACGAGAATGCGCTCGATCAGCTCCCTGGAGATCTGGTTCAGCTCGACGAACACCACGCCCATGCCCTTGTTGCGGCCGCGCTCGACGACCCGCCGCACCTCGCCGAGGCCCTCGATCGTCTCGAGCTCGTCGTGAATGACGGTGAAGCGCAGGTTCACCCGCGTGCCGATGGGCAGCGGCTCATCGGACCGGATGAAGACGCCCGAGCGGCTGATGTTGGTGACGTACTCGTTGATGAACTCGTCGACCGAGGCGAACTCGTGGTTGATCGTCTTTCGCACCGAGACGCGGCGCTCGACCGTCTTGGCCATCGATCACTCTCCTGAGGCGAGGTCGTCATCACGTCCCGGGGCCGAGGGCGCCGACGGGCGGGCCGTGTTCGGGTTGCCCCCGCGG